>JASFVE010000001.1:0-57538 GCA_050049995.1 Chlamydiota bacterium
TCAAAAAAGAAACTAACCAGAGTACTACTCGTGCTAAGGAGCTTACTTATTTAATAGGCACCATACTCTGGTCGCTGGTCATGAAAGGAGTGATTAGTGACAACCACGTTCTTCACGAGTATCCTACGGATCCGAAAAAGATGCAGGATAACAATGCGTCCAATTTCAATGACAACTACTGTACAGGGCCAGGTGTTCTGATGCGCTATCTGGGATATTCATACCCAATGATTTTCGGACTCGACCCGAACTTCCCTATTCAGACAAAAAAACTGATCGTAACAACAGCCGCCAGAGCATGGCAATGTAGAGACTCTAAAGGCATTATCCGTTGTTGGCATGAAGAAGACATAGAAAAAACAAAATACTGGAGATTCTATAAGCTGGCTTCGCCCGCAAAGGAGCTATGGGATTTTGCGTTCCAAACAGCTGCACTAGATCTCTTTGTAGCGCAACTCCGCCTGTATTGAATATATCGAGGGGGCTTATAACCGCCAAAGATCTCATAATGACAATTTTTAAATCTAAACTGTGCTTTTTTGAGATAAGTGCAGCATTTCTGTAGCATTAAGGATTAAAGACATAAAAAAAGCAGTTAAGTTTGGAACTTAACTGCTTGTATTCTAAGAACTCCGGTTACTAAGCACAGAACTTTTGATTGGTTGAAATTAAAAAATCGATTTAAGCTACTACTCCTCAACAACCTTTAGGAAGCATATGAGTATTATAACAAACAAGACTGATATCTGTTGGCCGATTAAAAAATTCATGTTTATGTGCATGATTTTTTTCTTATCTTCAAGACTTCTTTCTGCAAATGAAGCAGATATTTCTCCAAAAATCTCTTTCGAATTACTTACAGGAGTTTATTCACTAAAAGGCAGCAATCCCAACTCAGATCGCATTAATTATCGAGGTGAAGTAGAAATTCAAAAACACGGATCCAATTATATGCTAATTTGGAAAATAGGCAGACAACAGACTCAGGTTGGGATTGGCATTTTAAATGATCACGTTCTCAGTGTAGCTTTTTATGATCTTTCTGGAAATGCAACTGGTGCTGTCTCTTATTCTCTGATAGAAGACGGAAAACTCGAAGGGTTATGGGCTATATTTGGGAGTGAAACTTATGGCAAAGAATATCTTACCTTCAATCGCTCATAGAATGGGACATATTTCCTATCAAAAAAAAGCCCCTCGAAAGAGGGGCCATAACTCCGGATGCAAGATTCGAACTTGCGACCAATGGATTAACAGTCCACTGCTCTACCGCTGAGCTAATCCGGAATAAAGGCTCATATTGTATAAATCATCAGAAATAAATGCAAATTATTTTGAAGAGATATTATGCTTGTAACGTAAACCAAATTTTTAAGGCATTTTGGACGAGATAGACGGATACATAGAAGACATCATATTTTTAAGCCCAGACAATGGTTTTACTGTTGCCAAGCTTAAAGAGCCACACAAGGATAAGCTGACTGTAATTACGGGATATTTATCTATAGCACAGCCAGGAGAAACGATTACGTGTAAAGGCTCCTGGAAATACCACCCCAAGCATGGAGAGCAATTTGAAGTAAATTCCTTCGAAGTTGAATCACCAGCTGATTTAATAGGGATTCAGAAATATTTAGAATCAGGCCTTATTAAAGGTATTGGCCCTTCCTATGCTAAAAAAATTGTGGATAAATTCGGCGAAGAAACTCTAAATATTTTAGATAAAACACCTCAAAGGCTCCTTGAAATTACAGGTATTGGCGCAAAAAGAATCGATAAAATAATTGAGTGCTGGCAAGAGCAAAGCTCTATTAGACAAGTGATGATTTTTTTAAGGTCTCAAGGTATCAGCCCAGTATATGCTCAAAAAATTTATAAAACTTACGGCGACCAAAGCATACAAAAAGTAAAAGAAAATCCTTACCAACTAGCAAAAGACATTTTCGGCATTGGCTTTAAAATGGCTGATAAAACAGCGCAAAACATGGGGTTTGCTTTAAACTCAGACCAAAGGATAGAAGCCGGTATAGAATATGTTCTTTTTGAACTGACCAATGAAGGACATACCAGATACCCTAAAGATCAACTTTTAGAAAAAGTGCAACAGACTTTGGAAGTTGAGGTACAGCTTATTGAAAAAGTCTTACATCAAATGATTGATGAAAAAAAGCTTATCTTTGATGGGTCATTTATTTGGCTAAGGACTTTTTACTATAGCGAACTTGGTGCTGCCAAAGAATTATTAAGGCTCCACACATCCCCTACAAATGTTAGATCAATCGATATTGACAAAGCGATTATTTGGGCGCAAAAAGAGCTTAATATTGAATTTGCACATGAACAGATTCAAGCAGTAAAAGGGTGTTTAGAAAATAAACTCCATATCGTAACTGGAGGACCTGGTACAGGAAAGAGTACCATTACCAATGCCATCCTAAGAATATACGAAAAACTAACGAACAAAATTTTACTTACAGCCCCAACGGGAAGAGCTGCCAAAAGACTTTCTCAAATTACCCGAAAAAAAGCATTTACTATCCATGCAGCATTAGAGTTTGATCCAGCCACCAAAAACTTTAAAAAAACACAGGAAAATCCCCTTTCTCATGATTTAATCATCGTAGATGAGGCAAGCATGATTGACACGTATATTATGTTTCTTTTCTTAAGAGCGATTCCTGATCATGCTAAAGTAATATTCATTGGGGATATTGACCAGCTTCCCTCAGTAGGTGCAGGAAACGTTTTAAAAGATCTTATTGGCTCTGAAAAAATTCCTGTTACTACATTAAAAGAGATCTTTAGACAAGCTAAGGGATCAAAAATTATCGTTAATGCACACAGAATTAACGAAGGAGAATTCCCCTATCTTACACAAGCTAAATGGAGCGATTTTCATTTTTATGAGGTAAATGAGCCGGAAGAAATACAAGCTAAAATTATTGAAATGGTCTCAGATAAAATCCCTAAAATGAAAAACTTTGACCCTATTAAAGACATTCAAGTTTTAGCTCCTATGAAAAAAGGGCTGATAGGTATTGAAATGCTCAATAATTACCTACAGTGCAAATTAAACCCTTCGAATAATCCTTTTTATAAAGGGGGGAAGAGGTTTCATTTGAATGACAAGGTTATGCAAATCAAAAACAATTACCAGAAAAAAGTGTATAATGGAGATGTCGGCACCATTATTACCATCGATTTATCTGAGCAAACGTTATATGTTGGTTTTGAAGAAAAAATAGTAGAATATGATTTTTCAGAACTGGATGAGCTTGTCTTAGCCTATGCTGTATCAGTGCACAAATATCAAGGAAGTGAATGCCCTTGTATTGTCATGCCTATACATACTTCTCATTTTAAATTATTGCACCGTAACTTGCTATATACTGCAATTACAAGAGGAAAACGATTAGTAGTGTTGATAGGTACAAAAAAAGCCATTGCCATAGCTATAAACAACAATGAAGTACAACTAAGACACACTGGGCTAAAAGATTTGCTGAAAAAAGAAGATTTTCAGGAAACAACGCTACCAGGTTTGAGTTTTTGAAGCTGAGGCACCTCTAAAAGATCTTCAAAACTTGCAGCTAGCATCATCCCTTCACTGACATGTCCCATAATTTTAGCTGGCTTTAAATTGGCCACAACAACAATCTTTTTGCCGACTAAATCCTCTGGCCGATAAGATTTAGCAACGCCTGCTACAATAAATCTTTTTTCAAAACCAAGATCTACTTCTAAATGAAGTAAGCGAGAGCTTTTGGGAATAGGTTTTGCGGTTAAAACTTGAGCCACTCTTAAATCAAGCTGTTGGAACTGATCAAATTCTATAAGTTTTTTAAGGTCGGGAAAAGCACTTATCTTTTCACTTTTAGGAGAAAGTTTAATAATTTCCTGTTCTATTTGCTCATCTTCAATTTTGGCAAATAAAACCTTTGGCTCGGGTAGTATTTGCTCTGAGGGCACTAACCTTTTAGTAGCAAGCTCCCAGCTTTCTTCTGTAATAAGATTAGTATAGCCCAGCATATTCCAGATTTTTTGAGCCGTATCAGGCATAATAGGAAAAGCCAAAATAGCCAAATTTTTAATGCATTGAATACAGCATGCAATAACTGTCTCCATTTCTTTTTTTTGCTTGAGGTCTTTAGCTAAAGACCATGGCTTTCGGCTATCAAAATAGACATTACCTGCAGAGGCAAGTTCTATTAAATACTGAACAGCCCTTCTCAATTTAAAAGAATTAAAAGCATGAAATGCATCACCCGTAATTTTTTCGACCTTATGGATAAATTCTAAATCTTCTTGCTGAGTTACATTCATCGAAGGCACCATACCACCGCATTTGTTTCTCGCAAAAGTAAGAGTGCGATGGATAAAATTACCAAGCTTTCCTACTAAGTCATTGTTACATTTATTCTGGAAGTCTTTCCAAGAAAAGTCTGAATCGGATGTTTCAGGTGCTATAGCTGCTAAATAATATCTAATTTGATCGGTGGTATACTTTTTGAAAAAATCGTCAAGGTCAATAGTCCAATTGTCTGACTTAGAAAAAGGCCTTCCTTCCAACATTAAAAATTCATTAGCAGGAACTTCAGCAGGAAGAATATAAGGATCATCTTGCCCCATTAGCATCGCTGGGAAAAATACAGTATGAAAAGGAATATTATCTTTTCCAACAAAATGAATTAAGCTGACTTCCTCGTTCATCCAGTAATTTTTCCACTTATCTGGATCGCCAACTTTTAATGCCCACTCCTTTGTTGCTGTTATATATCCGATAGGAGCATCAAACCATACATAAAAAACCTTACCATCTGTTCCCTTCAAAGGAACTTTAATCCCCCATGAAGAATCTCTCGTAATTGCTCTTTCTCTTAACTCTTTAATGTAATGCTCAGTAAATGCAGTAACATTCGACTTAAAATTTTTCGTTTCTAGCCAGTTCTTTAGACGGTCTTTAAATTTATCAAACCGCAAATACCAATGTTTGCTAGGCTTTAATACTAAAGGAGCATTACTAACTTTTGATCGAGGATTCTTAAGGTCAGTAGCTTCATAACTCGCACCGCATTTTTGACACTCGTCACCTCTTGCTTTCTCAAAGCCACACCTAGGACATGTTCCCACTACATAACGGTCAGCTAAAAACTTATTTTCTTTTTCGGAAAATAAATGTTCTTCTGTTTTTTCTTCGATATAACCGTTTTCATAAAGACTTTTGAAAAAGTCCTGCACAGTTTGGGGATGTAATTTAGAAGTTGTCCTAGAATAGTGATCAAAGGAAAAATTGAGTTTGGCAAATAGCTCCTGATTTTTCTTATGAAAAAAATCTACATGCTCTTGGTAGGACCTACCTGCTTGTTCAGCGCTCATGGTAATAGCAACTCCATATTCGTCTGAACCGCAAATATAGACTACGTCATTAACGCAAAGTCTTTGAAAGCGGGCAAAGCAATCCCCTGGTAAATAAGCTCCTGCAATGTGCCCAAAATGCAATGGTCCATTAGCATATGGCAGTGCAGAAGTGATCAAAAATTTTTTGCTCATTTATTTTTCAGCTACTACTTCGCTAAGTTCTTCTAAAACATCATTAATGGTTGCTCCTTCATGTGATAGAACGAAGTTACGAGCTAATTTAATAGCAAAATTAGCAAGATCAAAGTCGCTAGTGAAATGCTTTCTTAAGCTTTCATTTGTTAAAGATTTTTCTTTCATGTTTGTCCATTTGTTATTTTTTCTAAAAAAGGAATTGTTTTATCTCTTACCCTATGCTCTTCAGAAATAAGGATCGATTTAAGCACTTGGTAAGCAACATCTAAATCATCATTGATAATATAATAATCGTATCCCTTTGCTTTTTCCATTTCTTTTTTAGCCCAGCTAAGTCTTTTTTGAATCATTTCTTCTGATTCAGATTTTCGAGAATGAAGACGATATTGTAGTTCATGCATATTAGGCGGAAATAGGAAAACAGAACAGGCATCAATCATTTTTCGCAGTTTTTCAGCTCCCTGTGTATCTATAACTAAAACCACATGTTTACCTTCCATTTGAAGTTTTTCTACATGAGATTTAGATGTACCGTAATACTCTCCGAAAACTTCTGCCCATTCTAAAAAGTCTTTTTGTTTTATTTTCTTTTTAAACTCGTCTTCAGAAATAAAAAAATAATCTTGCCCATCTCTTTCGTTCAAACGAGGCTTTCTAGTAGTAAAAGAGACGCTTCTTACGACATGATTGAATTCATTTTTTAAAAGGTTAACTAAAGTAGTTTTGCCCGTCCCTGCCGGAGCGCTAATAATAAAAATTAACCCTTTTTTTAAATCTCCAACAATCTTTGGTTTCATATCTTATTCTATATTTTGTACTTGTTCTCTTATCTTTTCTAATTCAGCTTTTATTTCGATGACTGCTTTTGAAATATTAACATCACTGGACTTTGAAGCTATTGTATTAGTTTCGCGAACAAGTTCTTGAATTAAAAAGTCCATTTTCCTCCCCTTTACTTCTTCCTTTTCTGAAAGAAGAGAAGAAAACTGCTCAAGATGAGATTTAAAGCGGGTAATTTCTTCTGTAATATCAATTTTTTCTGAAAAGATAGCTATTTCTCTTAAGATTCTTTCATCAGTATCCTTATCTTCTAAAAACTCTTCCAAACGCTTTTCTAAGCGCTGGCGATATTTTTCAGTAGCTAAGGGAGATTTAACTTCAATTTGTTTAATAATTTTTTTTAGTGTGGATATTCGCTTGGATAAGTCTTTTTTTAAGATAGAACCTTCTTTTCTTTTCATTTCAATCAGTTCAGAAAGTGCTTTGGCAACACCTTCTTGTAATATCTTTCTTACCGTTTTTTCTTCATCTAGCTGTTTGCTTGCCATGAAAGATTGAAGCTGAGAGGTAAGAAAGCTCAAAGATATATCCTCTTTAGAAAAGTGAAGAGCTTTTGCAATTTTATGCCAACCTACCTGAAACTCCTTTAACAAATCAACATCAGGAAGAAGATCTTTGATTTCCTTTGTTTCAATAATAGAAGTAACTCTTAAAGAAATTTGTCCTCTCTGTATCTGCTCTGCAATCCACTTTTTGATTTCAATTTCAAAGCGGGCTAGCTCTTTTGGTAGAGCAACAAAAGACTCTAAATGTTTTCTATTCAAGGACTGTACTTCTATAACGAATCTACCATGCTTAAACGCAATAGAAGAGCGTCCATATCCTGTCATGCTTGTTAACATAAAGCTTTAAATAATGTGGGTTATGAAGTAAGTATATACTATTTTTATACCCTCGGTCAATGGAAATGCCCTAAGTGTAAAATCTTTAAAATAGACTTTCGAAAAAAATAATTTCAATTATTCTAAGTAAAGAAATTTATACAAAAAAAAAGATAAAATTACAGTTAACATGAATTAAAAATGACTTATATATCTCGTCCTTGTCGAACATTGCCATCAGCCTTTAAAATTGCAGAGTGCCCTACATATCTTTGTTGGCAGCTTATTAAATCCTCAGAAAACCTTTGGAATAAACGGACTTCTAGCAATATCGAATTATATAAAAATAGAAGCTTTGCAGTCTTATCGGGAATGGGAGGATTTATAGGAGGGATAAAAGCTATTCAAATCACAATAGCTGCTACCCCAATTACAATAATAGCTGACCTAGTCGTAGGAGTAGTCGAATGTGTTTTTAATTATTACCATAAGGCGAATAACAATGATGTTTCAGCTATTGCATACCGTAAGCTCGTTATATCACCTTGCCAGCAAATAACTTTTTATCTCACTTCGTACTTTATAAATATTTTGGCAATTCCTTTTTGGAGTATTCCCTACGGAATGGGACAAATTGCAGTAGGGCGCCTACCAAAAGTTTTTGATTATCACTTGTTTAATATTTTTATCAATGAAGGTTCAGGTAGTAGAGTTGGAGAAAAATGGATAGGACCTATTCTTGATGACAAAGACCGCATTATTAACGTAATAGATGAGGCTACATTAGAACAAGTTCCCCGCGATGTAACCTCAATAATTGCAGACTACCTTTAAACCTACTCTAAAGACAAATCCAGCTGAACCTCTTCCGACTTAAAAAGCTTCTTTATAGGCTCAAAAGACTTTCTATGAATGGGACATGGTCCATATTTTTCTAGTGCATTAAGATGATCCGCCGTTCCATATCCCTTATGTTGATCAAACTTGTAGTTGGGAAACTTTTGATGATAGCTTTCCATAATGCCATCTCTAGTGCATTTTGCGATGATGGAAGCTGCTGCAATAGATAAACTATAAGCATCTCCTGAAACAACAGCTTCTTTTGCGATGTCCACATCAGGCACTTGATTACCATCAATTAAGAGATAATCAGGCTTATTTTTCATTCCTAGAACAGCTTTTTTCATTCCATATAAGGTAGCGTGCAAAATGTTTAAACGATCAATTGTATCTACATCTACTACAGCAACACAATATTCAACTTTTGGATCACTAATAAGCATTTGATATATCTGCTTTCTAAGATCTGCATCTACTTTTTTACTATCATCAAGGCCAATTAACTCAAAACCATAGGGTAGCGCACAGCAAGCAGTTACTACAGGTCCTGCCAATGGACCTCTACCCGCTTCATCGACACCTGCGATTTTTCGATAGCCACGCTCGTGTAAATGATACTCAAAAATGGACATAGAGCGAATTCTTTCTAGTTCGTAAAAATATAGTGATTCTTTTTTCAATTTTCCAAAGAGTTTTAATTCACATAAAAGGTATACCTGGAAAATTTAAAATCTGACAAGAATAAAAAAAAACCTAAGCAATCTTCGTTAAATAAGATTGTTTAGGTTTATAGGAAGCTTACTTAGTTTCGTTTTCTTCGCTTGGAGCTGATTCAGCTTCATTTTTCACAGCTGGAGCTGCTTTTTTAGAAGAAGAAACTTTTAACTCTGATCTTATTCCAAGATGCTCTTTTACTTTAGCTGCTTTACCTGATCGACCTCTTAAGTAATACAACTTAGCTCTTCTTACTTTACCCTTTTTAACAAGTTCAATTTTTGCAACTTTAGGGCTATGTAAAAGGAAAACCCTTTCCATACTAGAGCCGTAAGCATTTCTATAAACAGAAAAAGTTTCTGAAAGACCAAACCCTTTACGAGCAATAACTGTACCCATAAATACCTGAATTCTTTCTTTTTGTCCTTCTACAATACGAGTATGGACTCGAACTGTATCTCCAATTTGGAACTGAGGAATTTCGTCCTTTAAATGCGTAGATTCAAAGTCCTGAATAAGCTGACTGCGATTCATGAGAATTTCTCCTTAATTATTGTTGTCTAGTTGATCTTGATATTTTTCGTACAAATCAGGTCTAACTAAACGAGTCTTTTCTAAACCTTTTTGTTTTCGCCAATTTTTTATTTTTTCATGATGCCCTTCCATCAAAACAGAAGGCACTTCATGACCTTTATATACTTGCGGTCTTGTGTAATGAGGGCTGTCAAAAATACCTTCTTCAAATGAATCCTGGTATACAGCATCCGGATGTCCAATAACTTCGGGAACAAATCTTATAACAGCATCTACAAATACTACTGCTGCTGGACACCCACTTGTTAAAACATAGTCCCCAATACTCACTTCCCTATCTACACAGGTATCAATAATCCGTTGGTCAATTCCTTCATAATGACCGCATAGTAAAATCAAATGATCATACTTGGCTAAAGTATGACACATTTGAGAGTTTAACTGACTTCCTTGCGGAGACAGATAAATAACGTGTGAGTTTTCTTTTCTCACATTATTGATGGCACTTTCTAAGGGCTCTGGCATCAAAACCATTCCCGGCCCTCCACCATAAGGCCTGTCGTCTACTGATTGATGTTTATCTTTAGCAAAATCCCGAATATTATGGGATCGAATATTAACCAGCCCTTTTTCTCGAGCTCTTTTAATCATGCTTGCATTAAAAGGACTGTCAAAATACTCGGGAAACAAAGATAAAATATCTATCAGCATATTATGCTTTTTTCTTTTTACCTTTAAGGCGAAGCTTTTTTGTTAGTTTTTTTTCTAGCAATCCTTTTACTAGATCTGGAGAAGACTGTTTTACTAAAGCATGTGCTTTAGGTGTCATTATAGCTCCCTTGTCTAACCAAAGCTGAACCTTATCTGCATCAATAAAGAGATTTTTTTCATTCTCTTCATGTGGGTTGTACCAACCTAACATTTCGATATATTTACCATCGCGTGGATTTTTTTTATCTGTAACGACAAGACGATATGTCTGGCGGTTTGTCCTTCCTTGTTGGCGTAATCTAATCATTAGTGCCATTTCATTTCCTCCATCTGGTGTTTCATGTCTGACATTCCTCCTTTAAAGAGGGACTTTTTTAATCCTGGCATTTTTTTCATAAATTGCTTCATTCGTTTAAAGCTCTTAACCATTCTATTCACTTCTTCTATTTTAAGCCCACAACCCCTAGCTATACGTTTTCTTCGACTATGAATGAGATCATCCTTTTCGCGTCTTTCATTGGGAGTCATGGAAAGAATAATAGACTCTACTTTTTTCAATTCAGTCTCTGATAAGTCAAAATCTTTCATTCCCGACATTCCGGGGATCATCCCCAAAAGGGATTTTAAAGACCCCATCCTTTTAACCATTCTCATTTGCTTGAGATAGTCTTCATAGGTAAATGAGGCTTTTTTTAACTTTTGCTCTAAATCTTTTTCTTCTTGGTCAGTAATCGCATCTTGAGCCTTTCTAACTAAATTAATGACATCTCCCATCCCTAAGATTCGGTCTGCCATTGACTTTGGGTTAAAAAGTTGAAGGTCTTCAACTTTCTCTCCAATACCTTCAAACTTTAAAGGCTTATTCGTAATTTCTCTTATAGAGATAGCAGCTCCGGCTCTCGCATTTCCATCAAGCATAGATAAAATAGAACCAGTAATTTCTATTTGTGCATTAAATTCTTGAGCTGTTTTAACAGCATCCTGTCCTGTCGTTGCATTTGCCACAAATAAAACTTCGTCAGGGCTGAGCACTCGTTTCATCTCTTTAAGCTCATCCATCAGTTTATCATCTACATGCAGCCTTCCAGCTGTATCAACAATCAGAACTTCGAATCCTTCTTTTTGAGCTTTTTCAAGAGCTTTTTTTGCTACCTTTACAGGGTTCTTCTCTCCTCTATCCGTATAAACGGGAATATCAATAGTTGAGGCTAGCTTTTCTAGTTGATCCATTGCTGCAGGTCTAGCCAAATCACAGCCGGCTAGTAAAATCTTTTTTTTACCCTCTTTTTTTGCTATGTAATTAGCTAACTTTACAGAGTGGGTAGTTTTACCAGATCCTTGCAAGCCACATAGCATGATAACACTCGGCACTCCTTTCAAAGTCAAAGGAGCTTCATCATGCCCCATTAACTCAATGAGTCCGTCATGGACCATTTTAGTAAACTGCTGAGCAGGCTTTACCGACTTAATAAGGGTTTCGCCAATAGCTTGTTCTTTAAGCCTTTTAACTAAAGTACTTGCAACTGTATAGCTTACATCAGCCTCTAAGAGAGCCAACCTGACATCCCTCATAGCTTCAGCTATATTATCTTCGTTTAGTTTCTTAGGGGTTTTTAATTTAGTAACCAACCCTTGAAACTTTTCAGTAAAAGACCCAAACATAAAAAAAAACACTAGGTTTTAATAATTTATAACGTTAATAGAATAATCTAAAAAATCATTCTATTTCAAGGAAAAAGAACCTATCAAGCCCTGCCCAATCAGCGTAAAATTCTTTTTTTACCCAAAAAGGTTGATTAAAAATTTCACTTAACCCTTCTTTCTGCGTTGCACCTATTTCAAAAAGGACTTTTCCACCAGGGTTAAGGTACTTATGCAAATTTTTAGAAAGCTTCTCATAATGCTCATACCCAGTCTTCCCTGACAATAAAGCTATTTTAGGCTCAAAAGGATTATTAGCTTCCAAATACTCACTTTCAGATAAATAAGGAGGGTTACAAAAAATAAAATCTGCTTTTTGATTTTTGAAAGGCGATAAAAGGGATCCTTTTAAGGCCTGGATGCTCACCTTATTTTCTTCTGCATTTTTAAGAGCTATTTTCAAAGCTGATTGAGAAATATCTGAAGCAATTACCCTTAAGTCAGAAAAATGTTTTTTGGCAGCGATAGCCAAACACCCAGTCCCTGTACATACATCAAACAAAACTTTATTTTTCAAATCCAAATTTTTTACTCTATCGACAAAATGCTCAAATAAAATTTCAGTTTCTACTCGGGGAATTAAGACAGAAGAATTTACACTAATTGAACAGGAAAAAAAAGTAACCTTACCTAAAATATACTCTAGTGGAACACCCTTCGCCTTTTTGAATAAAAGCTTTTTTATGGCTTCAATAGCTTTAGAATCAATTTTTTTTTCAAATTGAAGGTATATATCAAGTCGATCTAGACCTAGAACAAAAGCTATGATTTCTTCAGACGCCCTTTTATAACTTTCACAAGATCTTTTTTTTAAATAAGAAAAAGAGTAATGCAAAACTTCTTCAATAGTTTTCATCACACTTCAAATTTTTTCTGATAGTAAAAGGATATAAGAGCGTTGGACACTTCTTCCAGCTCCCCTTCCATTACTATATCTAAATTATAAAGGGTAAGCCCTATTCTATGATCTGTAATTCTATTTTGTGGAAAATTGTAAGTTCTTATTCTTTCAGACCGATCTCCAGAACCTACCTGAGATGACCTCAACTCAGAAATCTCCTGCTTTTTCTTTCTTTCTCTTTCTTCAGCAACTTTAGCTTTCAAAAGTCTAAGAGCTTTATCCTTATTTTTAATCTGACTTCTTTCATCTTGACAGCAGACTACTGTATTGGTCGGGATGTGCGTAATTCTCACAGCAGAGTCTGTGGTATTTACATGCTGACCACCTGCTCCTGAAGCACGATAAGTTTCAATCCTAAGATCTTTATCATCTATTTGAAACTCTTGCTCCTCTGGCTCAAGTAAAATAGCAACAGTAATCGCAGATGTATGAACGCGCCCTTGTGTTTCAGTTGCAGGAACTCTTTGAACCCGATGCGTACCTGACTCAAATTGCATATAACGGAAAACATTTTTCCCAGTTAATGCCCAAATATACTCTTTGTAACCACCAAAATCAGATTCCGTACATGAAAGCAATTCTGTATTCCACCCCATTTTAGAAGCAAAATTTTTGTACATTCTAACGCAGTTACCTACAAAAATAGCAGCTTCATCACCTCCTGTCCCTGCTCGAATCTCCATAATAATATTTCTATTATCTCTCGGATCAGGTGGAACAATTAAAGTTTGAAGCTTACTTTTTAAAACTTGGACTTCTGCACTCAAAGTAGAAAGTTCTTCTTCAATAATAGAGGCCATTTCGGGATCCGTTTCCAGCTTCATAAGCTCTTTGTTCTCTTGAACCGCTTTTTTGTTGCTGTTATATTTCTCCCAAACCTCTTTCAAAGTAGAAAGATGCGAGTACTCTTGCGTAAGTTCTTTATATTTTTTCTTATCTGATAAAACATCTGGCTCTCCAAGCAGCCCTTCCACAACAATTAATCTATCAAGCAGCTGCTGGACTTTTTGTTCTATCATTACTTCTTCTTAGACTTTGCTACTTTTTTCTTAGGTGCAGCTTCTTTTTCTTCTTGCTTTTGCTGATCTTGTTTTTGCTGCTCTTTTTTCATTCTGTAGCGTTTTGTAAACTTATCCACTCTTCCTTCTGTATCTAGAATTTGAGTACTTCCAGTATAAAATGGATGAGAAGATGAAGAAATAGAAACCTTAACGGCAGGATATTCTTTTCCTTCAAATTCAGCTCTCTCTTCTGTCTGCAAAGAGCTGCCAATTAAAAATTTTGCTCCAGTAGAAGAGTCTATAAATAATACGTCTTGATATGGAGGATGTATTTCGTCTTTCATTCCAGTCACCTATATGAAAATTTTCCCTATAAGAGTACCCTTTGAGGGCTAATTAACTCAAGAATTTTTAGGGAAATGGCTATTAAGTTTTGCTGGAATGGTATATACTTCAAGCAAAAACTCCTAGTATTAAAAAATGTTTTCAAACAATAGCACACCAAGTTATTCAAATACACCCAAGCCCCTTAAAATAATTATTTCATTGTCAGTTGGGCTAACATTACTTTCTTCTATCGTTAAACCATTTATACCTTTACTAGGTTTAAGTGTTGTTGGCTTTTTGAGTGGTCAATACTGGCAAATTTTTTCCTTTACATTTTTACAACCAGAAGCCGGCATCATTAATTTTTCTTCCATCCTTCACCTATTTTTATATATGGCCGTTATTTGGACAGCGGGAAATGAAATAATAAAAAGCAAAAGTTCATCTACTTTTTTAGTCCTCTACTTTAGCTCCGCTTTAATAAGTGGCCTATCCGCTCTTGGCTTTATGCATCTTTTTCACAACTATACTATAGCGTTTGGCTTGCCGCTAATTGCCACCTCGTTAATAACTGGGTGGGTGATGTTAAATCCTTTTTCAAGAATATATTTATTTCATTCTTTTCCCGTTCAAACATCTCATCTAGCCTCAGCCTTTTTACTAATAAGGGGACTTTCTCTCTTATCTGATGAACAATACACTGATTTTTTCACTACTTTGACCATCGTTATATTTAGCTATTTATATTCCTTGATCATGTGGAAAAACAATGGCCCTTTTAAAAAATGGCATAAACTAGAAGATGTAGTTATTCGCTTTTTTCAATTCAAAATTAGAAGAAAAAAAGCAAATATTTACGACATAAACGAAGAAAGAAAGAACCGCAACTTTTTTTAGTCCTTCTTCTCATTTAAAAGTGCATTTAAAGCACTATGCACAGATTGTATTCCGTGTAAAAACCCTTCTTCATAGCGAAACAAAGGATGGTTTTCTAGCTGGGGATAATCATTTGGCTGCAAAAGGTCTTCATCGGTAATATTCGGCACATAATTTTGAGCCAGTTTGCGAAGTCTATTACACTGTTGCGTTGCAAGTTCTTCTAGTAAATTAGAGATTTCTTCTAAGGGATTTTTTTTCATTTCTTACCTTTTCAAAAAATGCCTGCATTAATTCTGCTACCTCTCCTTCTAAGGGACCCTGGGAAATTTCCACGGTATGGATGGGATGGCCTTTAGAAAAAACATCGATCCAGCTACCATTAGCACCAACCCTTAAATCTTTAGCTGCCCAAACAACTCTATCTACTCTCGTAGCATAGATAGCACCTGCACACATAAGACACGGCTCTAACGTACAATAAAGCGTTGCACCCTCTAAACGCCAATCTCCTAAATGTTCACTGCCTGAAGTTAGACATATCATTTCTGCATGCGCTGTTGCATCCTTTAAAAGCTCTACTTGGTTATGCCCTCTAGCAATAATTTTATCATTATGAACTAAAACACAACCAACAGGTACTTCATTCATTTCATAAGCCATTTGAGCTTGTCTGAATGCTTCTTTCATGAATATTAGGTCCTTTTTAGATCTTTCTAAAGCGTTGGATAAATCAGTTATTGGCATATTGTTTTTTTTAACCTTTTAGAGCTCATTTTTTCATTCCTCACAAGATCTCTAATTTTTGACTATCTTTAGAAACTTAAGGAATGAAATTTATTTTACCATTTTGTATAATGGCTTAGCAAGTTGATTTAAGGAAAAATCATTTCTTTATATTGCAAATTTTTTTAATTCTGATACACGTTGATAAATTTTAAGAGATGCGTTAGAATTATATTTTGTTTATTAAGAGTTATAATTAAAAAGCTGGAGAGTCTAAATGTCTCTTGACAAAGGCACAAAAGAAGAAATTACTAAAAAATTTCAATTACACGAAAAAGACACGGGATCTGCCGACGTTCAGATCGCTATTTTGACTGAACAAGTCATAGATCTAACAGAGCACCTTAAAGTGGCCAGAAAGGACCATAGTGCTCGATTAGCCCTAATCAAACTAGTTGGTCAGAGAAGAAAATTACTTGATTATCTTAATTCTACTGACACAAAAAGATATCAAAATTTAATTACAAGGCTTAAGCTACGTAAGTGATTTTTTGGGCCGCGTTTACCATGCGGCCTCTTATTTACAAAGGAAAGATAGATTGTATGAAGAACAGAAAAAAATTTTTTATTTTACTGTAAAAAATTTCTTTCTGATTTTCATCTTTCGATTCTTTCCTTTTTCTTTTATAAATTTTCTATTGCATTTAAGGAGAAACCATGCATCAAGAATCGATTACAATCAAAGCTGGTGATAAAGAAATTATTTTAGAAACCGGCAAAATAGCAAGGCAAGCAAACGGATCTGTTATGCTGCATTGCGGTGAAACTACTATTTTATCAACAGCTACAGCAGCCAAAGATCCTATGGAGGGTGTTGATTTTCTTCCACTAAGAGTAGATTATCAAGAAAAATTCTCTTCAGTAGGTAAAACAGCGAGCGGGTTTATTAAAAGAGAAGGTAAACCATCAGAACGTGAGGTTCTCGTCAGCAGACTTACAGACCGTCCCATTAGACCTATGTTTGAAGACGGTTACTATAAAGACACGCAACTTCTTACATATGTATATTCTTATGATGGAGTAAATATACCGGATGTTTTAGGAATTTTAGCTGCCTCAGCTGCTTTAACTATTTCTGATATTCCCCTAAAAAAACCTATCGGAGCTGTAAGAGTTGGTTTTATTGATCAAGAATTTATTATTAACCCTACTCCAGATCAATTAAAGCAAAGCACTCTTGACCTTGTTTTAGCAGGGACTGAAGATGCTATATTAATGATTGAAGGATATTGCGACTTTTTAACAGAAGAACAAGTATTAGAAGCGATTGAAAAAGGACACACTGTTATTCAAGATATCTGCAAAGCACTTTTAGAGTTCCAAAAAAGGGTAGGAAAAGAAAAAAACAAAGAAGGTTTATATCAATTACCTTCTGAAGTTGTAGCAGAAGTTCAAAATCATGCAAAAGCTCCTTTAGACGAAGTCTTAAGCATTTCTGACAAAAAAGAAAGAGACTTAAAATTCTCTTATTATTCTGAGCAAATTTTATCAGCTATTAACCCCGATCCTGAAAATCCAAGGTTTGAAGAAAGAGATATCAAGATTGCTTTAAAAAAATACAAGTCTGAAAGAATGCGCTCCATGATCGTTAACGACAAAAAGCGTATTGATGGACGAGCTACAACTGAAATTCGACCTATTTCTATTGAGCATGGCCTTTTACCTAGAACACATGGAAGTTCTTTATTTACTAGAGGAGAAACTCAAGCAATAGCTGTTTGCACACTTGGTGGCGAAACAATGGCACAACGCTATGAAGATCTTCATGGTGAAGGAGCTCACCGATTTTATATGCAATATTTCTTTCCACCATTTTCTGTTGGAGAAGTGGGCCGTATGGGTCCTCCAGGAAGAAGAGAAGTGGGACATGGTAAATTAGCAGAAAGAGCTCTTACAGCTATTTTACCAGAGCAAAAAGAATTTCCTTATGTAATTCGTCTAGAATCTAACATTACAGAGTCTAATGGCTCTTCTTCTATGGCTTCTGTCTGTGGAGGTTGTTTAGCTCTTATGGACGCTGGTGTTCCTGTTAAAAGACCTGTGGCAGGTATTGCTATGGGACTTGTCTTAGAAAAGGATCATTTTGCTATTTTATCGGATATCATGGGAACTGAAGATGCTCTTGGTGATATGGACTTTAAAATCACCGGTGATGATAAAGGTATCACAGCATTTCAGATGGATATTAAAGTTGAAGGAATTACTCATGAAATCATGAGAGCTGCCCTTCTTCAAGCCAAAGATGGCCGCATTCATATTTTAAATAAAATGCTTGAGGTAGTTCCATCATCTAGAGAAAAGCTTTCTACTTATGCACCTCGCATTGAGACAATGCAGATCAAGCAGAATCAAATTGGAACTGTTATTGGACCGGGCGGAAAACAAATCCGAGCTATCGTAGAAGAGACTGGCGTGCAAATAGATATTAGTGACGAAGGAGTTGTAAGCATAGCTTCCACTAACCCTGAATCCATGGAAAGAGCAAAAGAGATAATCATCAACCTTACTGGCGACGTAGAAGTTGGCAAGACTTATACTGGCAAGATTGTATCTATTGTTCCTTTCGGACTGTTTGTACAAATTTATAGTAAACAAGGGCTTTGCCATATTTCAGAAGTTTCCCACTCAAGGATAGACGATCTGAAAAACTACTATAAAGAAGGTGATGAAATTGACGTTAAGGTTCTTGCTGTCAATGACCACGGTCAAATCAAATTAAGTCATAAAGTTCTTCTAAAACAAGAAGACTAATATTTATGAATGGAGCTTAAAAATAATCTTTTTAAGCTCCATTTTTTCGCATTCCCAAATACTATTCTTTTATTTTTTTCACGCAACTACCAACGTATACATTTAAGTAGCTCTTCAGGAAGGTCTAAAAAAGCCTCTTTCTTAAGCCTTGTTACAGATAGGTTAACCTTCTTAAGGTTTTTAGCTTTAGAAAATAGTTCTCTAAGAAAGTTTTCATTAAGATGATAAATACCGTTTAAGGAAAGTTGCTCCAGTCTGTTTACCGCAGGAAGATAAGAAAGTCCCTCTCCTGTTGTCTTAGATCCGGATAAGCTAATTTCTTTAAGATTCTTGCCATTAGCAAATAACTCTTTTAAAAAGTTTTCCTCAAGCTTATCGCAGTAGTATAAAAAGACACTCTCTAAATTTTCCCCTGTAATATAAGAAAGCCCCTTGCCTGAGATCTCACAACAAGAACAGTAAAGTTTCTTTAGCTTTGTTGCTTTGATAAAAAACTTTTCCAGAAAACTTTCAACTAGATAGTTTGACCCTAAATAAAGCTCTTCAAAAGAGTTTTGTTCAGGTAAATAAGAAAGCCCTTCTCCTGTAACTTTAGTGCTTTCTAAATCAAGCTTTTTTAATAATGTAGCTTTGGAAAAAAACTCTATAAGAAAATTTTCTCTAAGTCCACTGCACCTTCCCAAAACAAGATGTTCAAGTTGGTTATCATTTGGGATAGAAGCAAGACACTCCCCGGTTATTTGAGTGTTGCCTGAAAGATTTAAATACTTAAGATTAGGACATAATCTAATGACTTCCGTAACTAGAGCATCACATAAGCACGTTGTTGGAAAGTTAAAAGAAGGAATCCCCTTTCTTGTTTCTTCAGGAATTTCACTTAAAAAAGAAATAAAAGCACCTGGATCACTAGAGTATCTGACTCTTAGAAAGGTTGAAAGAAACTTTCCTACAATTGCATAACTAGGATCAATCTTTTTATTAAATCTTTGTAAAGCTAGCTCTTCAAAAAAAACTAGACGTTTACTGAAAATTTGGGTTTCTACATCTGTAAAGCTTAAAGTAGACTGTATAAGAGCAAACTGTCCCAATAACGTTTGAGATGCTTGATTCCAAAGACTATTGATTTTACGTGCTGCCATCTGCTCTTTAAACGGTAAAAAGGATAGTATCTGTGAGTGAGAAGTTATAGGGAGATCCATAATATTTTTAGAAATTGGAGCTGTCATATATAAATACCTTTTTTTTAAAGGCGAAAATTATAAGAAAACTCTTATTTATTTAAACAGCTTACAAGTTGATCTATTAAAGTAAGTGACACCCAAGGATCTGGATACGTAATAGATAAGTTCATAGACTTTTGATGACTAATGCAAGCAATGTAAGGACAGTTAAGCATAGCTTTTGCTGCAAATGATGTGTAAATAATCTTACCTTCTACTTCCTTTGAATAAGTAGTCTTACCGGCATTTGATAGAAAAAAACTTACATTAAACTCTAGTGGATCTAATTGCCCTCTTAAAATGGCGTAATGCTGCAATAACAACTTGGGAGAATTCATGTGATCTAGCAATTGCTTCTGGTAATCCTTAGCAATGGCATAAACGTCGCTTGATTGATCAATATTTAAAAAAATAAAGGCACCAACTGGCGCTGTGATCAAAGCTTCACAAGGTATTTTATTGTTAAGTCTTTTTCTCAAATCAACAGCAGCACCAATGCAAACAGTTCCTTTTAAAGAAAGGGCCTGAATAAAATGCGCTGTAAGCAGTGCGTTGACACTAAGCTGTTTTTTCTTTGCTGTAGATAGTAACTTTTGAAAGTATCGCGAAGAGACTTGAAAAAACTTCATTCTAGCTGTTTGTTCTTCATAGCCAGTGTCAGAGCGATCTAGTATTGGAGCTACTCTAGGATTGCCTAAAAGATACTGGTTTAGCTTTTGAGCATATTCAGCCGATTCTTGCAAAGAGGGTTTCCAAGTAAAGTACTCTTCAATCGACTGTGGCATGGGTAGCTTATTGACTGAAGAATTAGGAAAATAAAGATACTTAGTAAAGTCATCAATCACATTAAGAGAAGAAGCTACATCTGCTATTGCATGATGTAAAATCATAAGAAAATGGGTTTTATCATGTTCTCGCCAAAAAAGTATTTTTAATAAATTATTTTTAGGATTTAAGTCATAAGAAAACATGGTCTCATTATTTTTTATAGGACCCACATGTTGTATGTATGATTCATTTATCGTAGGCATCTCAACAAAGCAATTATCGGAAATGATAGAGCGGAGAAAAGGATGTTTAATGACTAATTTTGAAGCCGCTGATCGCACTTCTTGTTCGGAGAATTGTTGCAATAAGCCAAATCTGAAATAGATAGGCATATTCGCATCAATATAGTCAATTTCAAGCTCTACTGCAGATCTTTTTGTCATAATAGCTTTTCACTATAAATACTGAGGATCAATAACAACGTGCTTAATATTTTTCCGATTATATGTATAGGTAATATGGACTAATCCATCATCAGATTGAATAATGGCCGGATAAGAAAACTCCCCTGGTTTGAACTCTAAGGTTAAAGAAAGCTCCCAAGTTTTAGCATTATCTGATGATATGGCAAGGTTTAAAGGAGTTCTACTCTTTTTAGAGTTGTTAAACACAAGCAAAACCCTACCATCTTTCAAAGTTACAGCGTCAATGCCTGAGTTGGGATTAAGTAAAGAAGTCTCTTGCGCATCACTCCAGTACATCCCATCTTGTGAAGATGCCTCACAAATCCTTCCTGTCTTTCTAGACCTTGTTAGTATTTTGAAACTACCATCATCTAATTGAAAAATAGTAGGTTGAATGATCCCAAAAAGATCATCCGGCAAATTTATAGGATTACTCCTAATCCATGTTTTGCCATGATCACGAGTTATTTCTACGTAAGAGCCCCATCTATGATAACTTTCTACTGAGGAACCACATAAAAGAACATCATTTGCTAAGATGGGCTTGTTTTTTATGGGTCCATTAATGCCTGCAGGCAAATCAATTTGCTCAGACCAGGTATTTCCATTGTCATGAGAAACTTTAAAACAGCCTGACCAGTATAAAAAGGATTTACCTTCTTTATAAAAAAGATAAACATCTCCGTTGGGATAGGTGAAAAGAACAGGGTTCCAAAGAGGTACTTCACTAGTAGCTGCCACCTTTGGCTTAGACCACACACCATTTTCGCTTTTGGAAATCCAAATATCAACATCACCATTTCCTTCTTCACTTCCAGCAAAATAAGAACATAGTAAGGTTTGGTCTTTTGCCTGGGTGAGAGTAGACGCATGGCAGCTTTTAAAAGGAGGTTTTTTAAATATAAACTCCTCTTTCAAAATAGCTGATTGCTTAGCAGAAACAGCAGAAGAAAATAAAGTCATATACAACGCTACCGTTTTGAGAAAGGTCATTTTTTAAGACATATTAGGCTCAGGCTTTTCAGGCCTTTGAATATTCTGCTCTTCTTTAGGTTTAGTTACATTAGGAGGTGGCGGCGGAGAGTTTTTATGAAGCTCTTCAGCAGCCTTTAACCTCTCTCTTTTTTTGTCAGCATCCCAAGTCTCTTCCATAATTTCTTTGATGTCATTAGCATCTAAAGTCTCAAACTC
The DNA here is from genome assembly GCA_050049995.1 of Chlamydiota bacterium. Classification (GTDB taxonomy): domain Bacteria; phylum Chlamydiota; class Chlamydiia; order Chlamydiales; family SM23-39; genus 21-14-0-10-35-9. The sequence goes on from JASFVE010000001.1 coordinate 22,000, forward strand.
CATGAGCATATCTGCCATAAGTTGGACTTTGTCTTTATTTTTTCTTACGATTTCAAGAGCTTTTTTGTGTCCATCTTCAATAAGTCTATTGATTTCGTCATCTATCTTTTTAGCCGTTTCTTCTGAATATTTCTTTTCATGATATCCTTGAACGCCTAAGTATTGAGAAGACTCTGACTGTTCATCAAAAGACACAAGGCCAATATTTTCACTCATCCCCCATTCACACACCATAGCTCTAGCAAGCTTAGTTGCTTGAGATATGTCATGTTTAGCTCCAGAGCAAAGGTCTCCAATAAACTCTTCTTCAGCAGCTCTTCCGCCCATTAATACAGCCAATTGGTCTATTGCTTCTTTTCTCCAATAGCTCAGGCGGTTTTTCTTAGGCATAAAGTGTGTAGCTCCTAAAGAAAATCCTCTAGGAATAATGGTAACTTTATCTACTGGATCTGCATTTTCAACAGTAAGGCCTACGATAGTATGTCCACTTTCATGGTAAGCTGTTGTTCTTTTTTCTTCTTCATCCATTTCCAGGCTTCGTCTTTCTTTACCAAAGCGAACTTTGTCACAAGCTTCTATTGTTTCTGTAGAAGTAACAGCTTTTCGTCCATTGCGAGCCGCTATCAAAGCTGCTTCATTTAAAATATTTTCCAGGTCAGCCCCAGATGCTCCTGGCGTAGATCTAGCTACATCCATTAACTCAACTGAAGAATCGATCTTAATTTTTCTAGCATGAACCTTTAAAATCTCATACCTTCCATTTACATCGGGAAGATCAAGAGTCACTCTTCTATCAAAACGACCCGGTCTAAGAAGAGCTCTATCTAAAATATCGGGACGATTAGTAGCCGCCATCAAAATGACACCTTCTTTGGTATCAAACCCGTCCATTTCCACTAAAAGCTGGTTAAGAGTTTGCTCTCTTTCATCGTGACCACCGCCAATACCAGCACCTCTATGCCTTCCGACAGCATCAATCTCATCCATAAAAATGATACAAGGAGCATTTTTTTTAGCTTGATCAAATAAATCTCTTATTCTACTTGCTCCAACACCCACAAACATCTCTACAAAGTCTGATCCCGAAATAGAGAAGAAAGGTCTATCAGCTTCACCTGCAACTGCTTTAGCGACTAGTGTTTTACCTGTTCCCGGCGGTCCAATTAACAATACTCCTTTAGGAATCCTAGCACCCAAGGCAGTGAACTTTTTAGGATCTTTTAAGAAATCTACTACTTCATGTAATTCTTCTTTAGCTTCTTGTGCCCCAGCTACATCTTTAAAAGTGATTTTATTGGTCTCTTTAGTCATGAGTCTAGCTGGAGATTTTCCAAAATTCATCGCATTAGATCCTACTCCCTTCATTTGTTTTGAAAATAGGAAATATAAAAGCAAGATCAAGACAACTACTGGCAAAATCGTCAATATATAACTAAAGTAGTTAGGAGACTGCTCTTGTGTTTTGAAGTTATGATTTAAAACTAGGCTTCTAGGCTGATCAGGTGCTTTAAAAACAAGCCCCTTATTAGACTCAAAGTTTTCCCATTGTGCTTTTGCTTGAGAAAACCACTGTCTAAACTCTTCGGAGTTTTGTTCTTCTAAAACGCTGGTAGAGATTTCCTTGTTGTTAAAAAACCAAATTACATTTGCAACTTTTTCTCGCGCTCTTTCAAGAAGAGAGCTATTTTCTTCTAGTTTAGAAGAAAGTATTTGATCTTGCTGCAATTTGTCGACATAGGTTCTAACGGATCTAAGAGGAAAAAGTCTCACTGAATCTTGAGACTGATTCATCTGACTTACAATATTTTCTAAAGAACTAAGAGTAGATTTATAAGTTGCAATTTTTTGTTTGGCTGCAGCATTTGCAGGAACTGCTCTTAACGTTTCTTCTAAGCCCTTAAGTGTTTTTTTTATCTGCTCATCTCCAATGCCTAAAGCAGGCGATCTGAACATTTTTACTAGTTGAAGAAGGTTAGCACCATATTCCTGGACTTCATTGGCGATAGGAGCATTAGCGATATGAGAAAACTTTCCGCTCAATGCCTGAAAGTTATTTTGCTCTAAAGGAGCATCGTAAATCACCACAGCATTTTTTTGGCGTGGCATATCATAAGTAGAGCTAACTACTACATATCCAGATGAAGGGATAGGTGTTCCACTAATAGATAAGAAATACTGGCCGTTATCCCTTACATTTTCTTTAAGCTCGCTTGTTTCTTCCTTTATTCTGCTTTTCTCATTTTTCAGTAAATCTTGTTCATTAAGCAGCTGAAGGTACCTATAACGATTTTTGCTATCTTCTGACAGTGCTTGTTTGAACTTACCGGAAAAAGTAACTAGGTTGTTATTGTGCGCGGTCATTCTGCTGTCTTCTGGGCGTATCATGTCTAAATTGATTAAATGCTCCAGCTGATGACTAAATGAAACATTAGCCATTTTTCCTGATGATAAGGACTGCATAGTCATAATAATCAAAATAGCTGCTAGCAGGAAAATGAAAAAGCCACCCGGAAAGCCTTTTTTTGAATCAGGTTTTAATTTTTTGTCGTTGCGCACTCTAAATACCTAAATTTTGAGGATTTAATGAAAAAATTAAATCATCTTATACCCATTTTGTAAAGATGATTTCCGTATAGTTTCTCTATAGCAAAAGATAGATTAATTTTGTGAAGTTAAAAAAAATATTAATTAAAATTAATAGAAAGCTCAAGTGTTGGTCTTTTTTTAACCTCTATCATTTTATAGGATAACAGATCCTCCATATCTTTTCCATTTTTACAGATTAAGGGAAAAGCCTCTCTTAAAAAGTAGGGAATTTTTTGATCAGACCACTTCTTTCTAAACTTTTTTTTGTCATTTTCCCGAAGAGCTCCAAAAGGAATTAATTTATATTCTCCCATAGGAAGATAGACCCTAAAATTTCCAAGCCAAAGAGTTTTCCAAGTATTTTCTTGTACACCACTATAAGAAGCCTTTTTCAACTCAATTGTCATCGCATGCATATTGGATTTTCCTACTTTTAAAGCAGAGCTGCTTGCAAGCAGTGGTGATTGTAGTTTTGGAAAAAAAAGTATACTACGATCACAAAAAAGACGAATTTTGTTTTGCTCAAACCATTTATTAGCTTTATTTTCCTGTAAACATTGCGCTATTGCATCAATTAATTTTTTTGAAAAAACATACCCGTTTTCTTTGCAGATAGAGAGAAGAGCGTAGCGCCATTCAAGGGGATCTTTTAAGTCAGAGGCATTAAAATCATAGTAGACTCCAAAAGGACCTCCTTCTTTCAGCGGAAGTCGCCTAGCTAACTTCCTATCAATGTATTGATGAAGCTCATCTGCTCTTTCTTGAAAGAGCAAAATGTTATCCATTAAGTTTTTGCCAAAATGCTCAGATAGAAAGGGTAAGATATTTTTCCTAAATCTTCCTCGTAAAAACTTTTCGCTATAGTTGGTCTCATCTTCCAGATAGTCAATGGATTTGCTTTGTAAATATTCTAGAATGTCTTTTTTAGGAACTGACAAAAATGGACGAAGCAAAGTAGTTGTCCCTATTTTTTGAACAGGTTTTATCCCTAGATTCAAAAAATTAGCACCTTCAAACAGTCTTTTAAGAATAGTTTCAGTTAAGTCATCTTTATGATGAGCTAAAAGAATACCTTGTAAATTATGCTTTTTAGCAATTTCTTGAAAAAAAGAAAGTCTCAACTGTCTTGCTTGATCTTCCATATTGGAAAGACTTGTTGGTCCTTCCAAGTCTTTTCTATGAAATTCATAGCCCATTTCTTGAATTTTACCTTCTAAGTAAGATGCTTGTTTTGAGCTTTCTGGCCTCCAGTTATGATTGATATGAATAACATGAAGACCTTTTATAGCACTATTACCTAGAGAGTGCAAAACATGAAGCAAACAAGTAGAGTCACTTCCTCCTGAAAAAGCAAGGCCTATAGGTTTTTCAGACTCGGTATACCGCTCGAGAAAAGTGATTATTATCTTTTTAAGATCCATAAGTTGAGTCTAATTCTAAAATACATCTATTATGTAGTTATAATTGTAAACCAGATAGGAATTTTTCTTTATGCCTATATTTTGGAGGCATTTATTAAAAAAATATTTCAAGGTTTTATTTCTTTGTGTAAGTACATTTATTTTAATACTTTTACTCACAAGAATAAAGGAAATTGCCCGTTTTTCTGCCTTATCCCCCTCTCACCTGCATACTCTAAAATTTACATTACTCCAAATACCTCATATTTTACCCTTTGCAGTCCCTATTTCGTGTTTCCTATCTATTTATTTGCTATTTGACAGCTTAAGCCAATCTTGCGAGCTTATTGCTTATAGATCTTGTGGCATTGGGTTAAAAAAACTCATGGCCCCTGTGTTGCTTATGGGAGTCCTTTTATCGAGCATTAACTTTTTCATCTCAGCTGAGCTTTCACCTCTTGCCAGACTTAAATCAAGAGAGCTTTTAATAGAAAAAACATCTATCAACCCCATCCAACTCCTTAAAAGACAGCACTTATTAAAAATAAAAGATTCCTTTATCAACTTTAACTCTAATGATCCTTTGTTCTTAGAAAATTTGATACTTCTATTAAGGAATAAAGATCAGATAGCTTTACTGACCGCTAAGGAAGTCTACCTAAAAGATAAGGAACTTATTGGACTTAATGCTTCACTCCTATCCTTCAATGCAAATTCCCCAAAGACTCTTCAACACACTATTTTAGAAAATTATGGAACAGTAAAATCCTCTGCTAAAGACATTTCACACTTAATGAAAAAAAGTAAGTGGAACATTAACCCTTCCGCTCTACCTTTAAAAATCATGAAAATGCAATCAAGGCAAAGCTCAAAGTTAAAGACTATGTATCTATTTGAGCTGATAAGAAGAATATCGCTTGCCCTTTCAGTGTTTACCTTTTCTTACGTTGGCGTAGTAATGGGCATTAATATCACAAGGTCAAATAATAAAAAGAGAATATTCACTGCATTTGTTCTTTTAAGCTTCATTTTTGTGGGATTCTTATCTGCAAAGGGTTTTAAAAACACCCCTTATTTATTTACTACATACTTGTTAGGGCCGCAAATAGTAGTTTACTTCGCTATGAATAGATACTTTCAGAAATTGGAAAAAGGAATATCTTCATGAAAAAAATTTGGAAGAAGAAAGTTTTTTTTGATGGGCTAAAGTTATTTTTGCTTTTTCTTTTATTGTTCATCCTAACATACGTTTTTGTAGATTTTTCTATAAGAGGATCAAAACTCGGAAGACTACCTCTTGTTCAGATCTTAGTTTATTACTTGTCACAAATTGCTTTTTCATTGGAAGTTTTCATCCCCTTATCCTTTCTATTCGCTCTAGTAACAGTACTTTCCAGGATGAATCGTCATCGTGAGTTGATAGCTTTTCAGATTGCAGGTCTTTCTAAAGCAAAGCTGATATCTCCTTTATTTTTTTTGACAGTTCTTATTAGTTTTTTTTCTTTTATTAATGAAAACCACCTCATCCCCCTTTCTTCTAAAAACAATCAAGAGTATCAAGATAGCTCACTAAAGCTTAAAGACACAGGATCCATTCAGTCTATTAGACTTGAAGATAAAAGCCACTTGATTTACCTGCACTTTTCTAATGAGACTAATGAAGCTAACGATGTTTTTTTGATTCGGTCATTTTCAGATATATGGCATATTGATCAGTTGATGGTTGCCCCACTTTTTTTAGGTAAAAATGTTGATCATTTTGTTAGAGACGACAATTTCAACCTTATTAAAACAGACAGTTATGAAACATATGAATTTAAAGACTTGAAAGTTGATAAAAGAAGTTTTCAAGAAACTTTTACTCCTTACGAAAATCGCTCTTTATACTCCCTTATTTCTCATAAATTTTTTGCCTCAAAAAAAGAAAAGGTAAGCATTAAAACAATGCTGCACTACAAGGCTGTCATGGTTTTCTTACCTTTTATCATTTTTTTAGCTATCCCCCCTTTCTGCATGAAATACTCTAGGGATTTTACCTCTTTCAAAATATTGGCAATCAGTCTTTTTACTTTCGCATGCTTTTTTGCTGCTTTAAATGCAGTGGTTTTACTTTGTGAAAATCAAATGATTTCTCCATTAATTGGATGCTGGACCATTCCACTCTGCTTATTAAGTTTAGGTTTTCTTAAAAGCATTAGAGTTTATTTCAGGTTAGGCTAATCGAATAATTGCATCTATATTCCATCGGTGTTATTTGCAGTTATTGGGGAGGAATGCATGAAAAAAGCTATCCTAGCTTGTCTTATTTACACGGCTCTACACAGTGACATATACATATTTAAGCCTTGCCAGGTTTCTTTAATAGGTGGCTACAGGCAAGACGAGCTTAATTTAAGCTATAGACAAGAGCAGATACAAGATCCAAACGCCATTAGAGAGTCCATCGATACTATGCATGTATATCAAGTAGGTGGTCAACTTGAAGTCATGAAAGCTTTTAGAGGTTTTTTTCGATCTAAATGTCTTTATGGATATGGCCACAGTTCCCATGCCTATTCGCAAATGAGAGTGACTCCTCTTACCTCGCAAGGAACAATAGCTGCTCTTTTTATGCAGCTTTTTCCTTATACTGCAGAGGCTCACATTATAGATACAGACGCTATGGTTGGTTATCCAATTAGAGGAGGTCCTCTTACTTTTATCCCCTTTTTAGGGTATAGCTATGACAGACACAATATTAAACGCGAAAATATTGGTCCTGCAAATTTCACCCAAGGTAATACAACTGCTACGTTTTTCCCTACAAACAACTTTAAAACGCAAGTATATGCGCCTCTTGTAGGGATAGAGATTCGACTAACCCCGTCAGGAGGGTCAAGAGTAACCTTCATAGGTGAATATGAATTTCACTGGGGTATTTTTACATCTACCTCTAGCTACAAACTGGAGTTTACCAACGACGATGTCTTAAGTTTAAGTGAGTTTATCAAACAAAATGTCCAAGTAAAAAAAAGAGCACTTAGCCACCTCTTCTTTTTAAAGGCCTTAATTGGACTTAATACCTACTCTACATTAGGACTTAAACTGAAATACCAGTATACCAGGGCACACGGAGGAGAATCCAACCAAAGGCTTCTAGGTTATCAAACAATTAATGGAAGTTTTTCAAATATTGACCAGTCAATCCAAAGAAGGTTTAACGGTTTTGTATGGCAGTATCTTGGTGGAGAAATAGAACTGAGCGTTCAGTTCTAAAAAAAAGCTCCTGAAAAAATTTCCAGGAGCTTCTTGATAAACAAGGAGGAAGAATTAACGTTTTGAGAATTGAAATTTCTTACGTGCTCCAGCAAGACCGTATTTCTTACGCTCTTTCTTACGAGAATCACGTGTTAGCAATCCTAATTCTTTAAAGTTTTTATGTAAATCTTCATTTTCTTTAACAAGTGCTCGAGAAAGTCCAAGTCTAGTAGCTTCAGCCTGAGCATCTAGTCCGCCACCTTTAGCATTAATAATAATGTCAAATTTGTCTTTCATCGAAGCCATTTCCAAAGGTGCCAAAATGGATTTTCTTTGGAATTCAGAAAAGAAATAATCTTTAAAGTCTCTACCGTTTACTTTGATGGCTCCTTTTCCTCTTCTTAGTCGAACAGAGGATACTGCAGTTTTTCTTCTACCGGTTCCTAATATATCTTCAGCCATGATTTACCTTTAAATATTCACTTGAACAGGTTGTTGTGCTTCCATCTTATGATCAGTCCCAGCAAAAACCCTCAATTTTTTAATTTGTTTGTCCCCAAGTTTTGTTTTGGGAAGCATTCCTTTTACAGCATGAAAGATAATTCTGTCAGGATTTTTATTTTTCATGTCTTGATAGGAGGTCTCACGCATTCCACCAATATATCCAGTGTAATGACGATAAACTATTTGAGCTTCTTTAGCTCCAGTTACCTTAATTTTATCAGCATTGATTACAATAACCCCATCACCACAGTCTACATTAGGGGTGAAGTCAGGCTTGTGTTTCCCGCGAAGGATTTTTGCAATCTCTGAAGCAAATCTCCCTAGAGTTTTTCCGGAAGCATCAAGTAAAAACCATTTTTTATTTCTTACTTGCTCTTTTTTTAAGAACAGCGTTTTTTGATTGTGATTCATCGGTTGCCTTTAATCGTTAATGAAACAAAAATCATAATGAATCAAACTGTTTTTTGCCAAGAATTTTCCTTCCTTGAAAAACATATATAGTTTTACCTAAAATGGTTTTCATTTATAAATTTTTGAAACTAAAGTTTTTATTATGCGACAATTGAAATCTTTTTATGTCAGAACCTATGGCTGTCAGATGAATGAGTTAGACACTGAAATAATGGTGGGTCAGCTTAAAAATCGTGGCCTTACCAAAGCCCTATCAGAAGAGGATGCCGATCTACTTATTTTTAATACCTGCTCTATCCGCGACCTTGCTGAAAGAAAAGTAATGGGTAAATTAGGTCAGTTAGGACGCAAGAAGAAAGACACTATTATTGGTGTTACCGGCTGCATGGCCATGGCTAAAAAAGATTCTTTATTCCGAAAATTTCCTCACCTTGACTTCGTTGTCGGAACAAATAATATTACCGATTTAAATAATGTTTTGGATGAAGTTCTCTACACTGACAAGCAAATACTTAAAACAGATGATAAGTACGAAGAAAATTTAAATTATTTAGTTGCAGAAAGAGAAAACAAGCTTAAGGCGTATGTTTCTATTATTAGAGGTTGCGACAAGTTTTGCACCTACTGTGTTGTTCCCTATACCAGAGGACAGGAAGTCTCTAGATCTCCTGAAAGCATTGTAGAAGAGTGTAAAAAATTAGTTGACAAAGGGTACCGAGAAATTACTTTACTAGGGCAAAACGTCAATAGTTATGGCAAAGATAAGCCTGAATGGAACTGCCTTTTTCATGATCTTTTATATAAGCTCGATAAGATTGAAGGATTATATCGCGTTCGATTCATGACAAGCCATCCTATCGATATAACAGAAGACCTAATGAAAGCCATAAGAGACCTTCCCTCTTTATGTGACCTTATTCACTTCCCTATCCAATCGGGCTCTTCTAGAATCCTACGAAAAATGCACCGTATCTACACCAAAGAACAGTACCTGGAAAAAGTAGCTAAAATTAAAGAGATTATCCCTAATGCTTCTTTAGGAACTGACATTATTGTTGGTTTCCCTACAGAAACAGAAGAGGAATTTATGGAAACCTATGAGGTTTTCGAGCAAATTCGCTACTCAGTAGCTTTTCTTTATACTTATAGCCCTAGAAAAGGAACTCCAGCTATGCGCTGGAAAGACAATATTCCGCAAGAGGTCAAGGATGACCGTCTACAAAGGCTTATGGACCTTTATAACAAAATAGGCTCTGAAGAAAGACAAAGTATGCTAGGAACTACTGTCGAGGTATTAGTTGACAAAGTCAACAAGGATGGTAAATCCTTAAGAGGTAGAACCTCTTGCTGGAAAAAGGTCATTTTTGAGGGATCCCCAAATCTTATTGGAACCTTACAAAAAGTAAAAATACATAGTTTTAGCCATCAAACCCTTATTGGTGATTTGGTTAAATAATTAAGTATTAAAAGATTAATTTTTTAATAATATTCTTAATTAAAGATTAATCAAATAATTATTTTAATTTAACATTGCCCCCCTAGAATACTTATTATAGTTTTTAATTATTTAGGGAGGAAAAACTATGTCAGCCATAACATCAACTTCAGTTACCTATTTTTTTAAAGCACAAGAAAATGGGAAAACAGTCAATTACCGCGTAAAAGAAGATCGTCTTAAAGAACTTGCCCAAGCAATTCAAAGTAAAGAGGAATTAACAGAAAAAGGTAATTATCTAGCTACACGAACAATTTACCTAATAACTGCACAAAAAAAAGTAGCTATGCTGGGAAGGATAGCAGATCCCGTTTATATGGATTTTAAGCGGTTACGGTTAACTTCATTTGGGAGAGGACTCTTGCCGCCTAAGGAAGCAAGCCAAGAGCCTGCAGAAATTGAGCTAGGCAAGTTATCCAAGTAAACTTTTAAAGTCACTCTCTTCCAGGATTTGAATATTAAGCTTTTTGGCTTTTTCATATTTAGATCCTGGATCTTCTCCGGCTAAGACATAATCTGTATTTTTACTGACAGAACTGGTTACCTTACCCCCTTTTTCTTTAATCAAGCGGGTAGCTTCTTGTCTTGTAAGAGTTTCTAACGTGCCAGTGAGTACAAAAGTTTTCCCGTAAAATTCATGAGAAGTGTCTTTTATTGCTTTCGGCTTTTGCAATTGAATGCCGTGCTTTAACAAAAGATCAATTTCTTCTAAATGATTAGGATCTTGAAAAAAATGGACGATGGACTCAGCCATCTTCTCCCCTATTCCATCAATTGCTATAAGCTCTTCTAAAGATGCTTTTTGAATTTTTTCTAAACTACCGAAGTTTTCCGATAAAAGATCTGCTGTTTCTGCTCCTACAAATGGAATGGAAAGAGCCATAACAAACCTCGAAAGAGGGCATTTTTTCGACTTTTCAATACTTTGTAAAAGATTTTGAATGGACTTTTCTTTAAACCCTTCTAGCTGCGCCAAAGCATTTTCATCTAAAATATAAAAATCAGATGGTCTTGTGATGAGTCCTTTTTCTACTAGCTGCGCTACTACTTTCTCACCTAAGTGCTCAATATCCATAGCAGCTTTTGAAGCAAAGAAAATAAGATTTCTAAGCCTTTGTGCGCTACATTTTGGATTAGGACACCTAAAGGCCACCTCTTCTTCATGGTGTACAAGAGGTGTACTGCAAGCTGGGCAAGTTTTAGGCATATGCCATGGTTTTGCAGATGAGGGTCTTTGGGAAACAATAACTTTTACTACTTTAGGGATGACATCCCCCCCTTTTTCAATAATTACCGTGTCACCAATCCTTATGTCTTTTCTTTGAATTTCGTCCTGGTTATGTAGGGTAGCTCTTGAAATAGTACTGCCAGCTAATAGAACAGGTTTAAGCTCTGCCACAGGAGTTAAAACACCTGTTCTTCCCACTTGAACGGTAATATCTAAAATTTTTGTCTCTGCTTGTTCTGGTGAGAACTTATAAGCTACTGCATACCTGGGATGCTTACCAGTAACTCCCAGTATTTTGTGGGTATTTAAGGCATCTACTTTAATAACAATGCCATCAATTTCAAAAGGTAGTTCTTTTCGCTTTTGATCGATTTTTTGGGAAAATGCTAAAATCTCATCTGCGTTTCTACAAAGGGCATAATGTTCTTTAAAAGCAATAGGAAGACCAAGATCCCCTAAATATTCAATGGTTTCAAATTGAGAGTTTTTAGGAGAAGTTCCTTCTGCTATCCCATAACACACAATTTTAAGCCTTCTTTTAGCTACTTCTTTAGAATCTAAAAGCTTCAACGAACCGGCAGCTGCGTTCCTTGGGTTTGCCCAACATTCCAAACCGGCTTCTTGTCTTTCCTGATTAATCTTTTGAAAAGAGGAGACATCCATGTACACTTCTGCTCTTACTTCTAAGAAATCTACCTCTGTTTTGCTTTTAAGTTTTAAAGGAAGGCTTTTAATAGTTTTAATATTGGCACTTACATCATCACCTACTTTACCATTTCCTCTAGTAAGAGCTCTGACAAAAACTCCTTTCTCATAACGAAGTGATATAGCAACACCATCCATTTTCAATTCTGTAGAAAAAAGAATGTCTTTTTTCTCTAAAAGCTTTTCTGTTCTATGAATAAAATCTTCGATTTCTTTTTCTGAGTAGGTATTTGCAAGGGAAAGCATGGGGACAGCGTGTTCTCTTTTCTGAAATCCTGAAGACAAAGCCTCAGATACCCTTTGTGTAGGTGATTCAGGATGTATAAAAGAAGGGTTTTCCTCTTCGAATTTTTCTAGCAGTTTAAACAACTGGTCGTATTCATAATCAGAGATAGCCGGTGTATGCTCATCATAATATAGTCTGTCATATTCAATCATCTTCTCAACAAGCTCTTCATAGTCAGAAGCTGTTTTCAATTCTTTTATCATCGATTTACCTCAAAAATATGCGTCGCAAGAGGAGCTAATGTAAGTTCTACATAATCAGGCGTTTTTTCAATCATAGTATTCTTCTTATCTGATCCTCCATAGCAAGCAAGGTCGGTATTAAACACTTCATAAATGGACTGAACAGATTTTATAGGCACCCTATAATGATACCGTTCCATAGGAGTGCAGTTATGCAGACAAAGGTGTTGTTTCTTTTCGCTTTTTCTTAAAAAAGCAAGTACTGAATTATCCCTATCATCCACAATAAGCCATTCAAATCCATTAGGTTCGAAATCAAAGCGCCAAAAAGAATCATTATTTAAATAAAAATGATTGAGGTCCTTAACCATTTTCTGCATGGAAAAATGCTCATGGTATTCTAGTAGCTCCCAACGAATAGGTGTTTTACAGTTCCATTCTTCTCTTTGTCCAATTTCTGCCCCCATAAAAATTAACTTTTTCCCTGGGTGACACATCATGTAGCTATATAATAATCGTAAATTGGCAAATTGAATCCAAGAGGAAGAATCTAGTTTATTAATAAGACTCTTTTTTTCATGCACTACTTCATCATGAGAAAGTGGAAGTAAAAACTTTTCATTATAAGCATACCACATGCTAAAGGTAAGCTTTTCATGCTCAAACTTTCGATATACCGGATCTTTAGAAAAATAATGCAAAGAATCATTCATCCACCCCATCTTCCACTTCAAGTCAAAACCAAGCCCCCCTTCTTCCGGAGGAAAAGAAACTTTTGGAAAGGAAGAAGATTCTTCAGCAATCATAAGAGCTTTAGGATATCTTTGGTGAATAATAGAATTTAAATGCTTTAAAAATTCAATCGCTTCTAAATTAAGATTAGACCCTTCTCTATTGGCAACCCATCTACCAGGTTCCCTGCCATAATCTAAATATAAAAGAGAAGCTACAGCATCCACCCTAAGTCCATCTATATGCAACTTTTCTAACCAAAACAATGCATTTACTATTAGAAAATTGGTGACATACTTGGAGGCAAAGTTAAAAATAGCCGTTGACCAATGAGGATGATACCCCATCAGAGGATCCTGATATTCGTATAAAGAAGTGCCATCAAATTTATTTAAGGAAAAATCATCTAAAGGAAAATGAGCTGGAACCCAGTCAAGAATAACACCAATATGATTCTCATGCATATGATTGACAAAATATTGAAAATCCTGAAAGGAACCATATCTACTCGTCGGCGCAAAATACCCTGTTACCTGATAGCCCCAAGACTCATCTAAAGGGTGCTCCATAACAGGAAGTAGCTCAACGTGGGTGAACCCCATTTCTTTACAATAATCAGCAAGCAAGGGAGCAAGTTCGCGATAGTTTAAAAATTCCTCCTTACCTTTTTTCCAAGAGCCAAGATGAACTTCGTAAATATTAATAGGCTTATTTAACTTATCTTGTACAGAGCTATTTCTCCAAAGATCGTCTGTCCATGGGAAGGCATTGATATCGCATACAACGGTTGCTGTATAGGGCCTTTTTTCAAAGGCAAAACCAAAAGGATCCGTCTTTGTTCGCAAATTTCTTTCTTGGGTGTAAATATCATACTTATACTTTTGCCCCCTGCAATCGATCGGCAGAAATATTTCCCAAATGCCACAATAATGTTTTCGCATGGGAAACATGCTTCCATCCCAAGAGTTAAAATCTCCTCTGACAGTTACCTTCGAAGCATTAGGAGCCCAAACACAAAACCTCGTCCCCAAGATATTTTTTTGCTCACAAATATGAGCTCCTAAAAGGTTATAAAGCTCATAGTGAATCCCTAAACTAAAAAGATGAAAATCTAACTCCCCAATCATGCTACTAAAACCATAAGGATCATGCATGGCACCAAAAGGATAAATAATCTTGTAGTCTAATTGTTGGGTGTTTTCGGGGACGGCAACTTGAAATATTCCAAATTCATCAACTTTTTTTGCCTGAACTTTTTCCCCTTTTAGTTCAATAAATCCATCTTTGGTAGCAGGCATGAAAAAACGAACGATTTTTTCATTACCCTCTATATGCAAACCAAAATATTCTTGAGGATCAAAACACTTATTTTCGTAAAAATCTTTGATTGAACTTAAACTCATTTTTGAAAACGGTCTAAAATATATGTGTTTCCCGACCTTATGTTAAGCGCTTCTTTAGAATTAATAATTATCCCTTTGTCACTTAATTTTTGCTTAAGCCGGTACTCTCCGATCTCTTTTTGAAAATGTAAATGAATCGTCTTATTCGAACAAGCATGTAATATAAATTTTTTAATTTTACCTTTTGACCACTCAAAATCAATAACGCCAATATCTTCAGAATAGATTTTGATAAACCTTCCACAAATCATCTTAGACGGAAGGTTGGGTAGAATGAACAAGTGGTCTTCTTTTTGCTGAAAAAAAAGAGACCTGATCAGCTCAGCCCCTTTTTGCATGATTTCAAAAGCAGATATAGGAGCTAGTGGCTTATCAAACACCTTTAGATGGTTTTTATCCTCGATGGTAGGACACATCATTCCTTCAAAGCTTAGCTGAAATAAAAGAGAAAAAGCATCATACAATTCATGAGTGCGCCCTTCATGAATGAGCCTTTTACATTGATCAAGCACAGGATGAGAAAAAGGGTGCTGTTTATTAGAAGTAGAACTAGCAGCTTTCATCCATATTGGAAAAATTTCCCTTAAATCTTTCCTTCTCATCATTAAATCCCAGTCCTGCTTCTTAGAAGCCCCTAAGGAAAGTCTTTCAAATTCTGAAGAAAAGCTTCCCATTTTTTCCTCACTAGAAGTGAGTAAAATGCGATCTTTGGGATAGATTTTTTGTTCATTTTTCTTAGTTATTATAGACACTCCTTCAGGAGTTCCTTTCACAAAAATTAACTCAATTCCTTCAGAAAACCCCATGATATCAAACCGAAAGTATCCTTTTTGACTTTGAAAAAAAATAGTTACTTTTCCTTTTTCAAGATCTTGCAGACAGGTAAATTCCTGATAAGGCCCAGATATTTCTACGTCGACTGTAAACTCTTTAAATGTTTCTATATTTTTAAAAACCCAGTAAGTTGGAAAAGCTTTTACTTTCCACTGCGTTCCTGGGATTAGGCAATTAATTCCATAAGTATGAGAAAAGGGTTTTAATCTTTCAGCAATAGAAATATTCATAACACCTTTCCTAGTAAAGCATCACTTGCATTTTCGAGCAGCTTCACACGTACAATTTGATTTTGACTTAAGCCCTTTTTAGGAATGCGCACACGTAAAAAGTTACTAGTATAGCCGCTGATATAATCATCATGCATGTCATCATCTGCTTCCAGTAGAACATCAAACTCTCTTCCAATAAATTGTTCTCTTAAAGAAAAAGCAGCTCTTTCTGCTTCTCTAAGCATCTCTTGCTTTCTTTTCTGAATAACCTCCAACGGCACAGGATCTTTATATAAAGCAGACCTAGTCCTTGGCCTTGCGCTATAGGGAAACATATGCACTTTTGAAAACTTTACTTTTTTAACCACATCAAGAGAATCTTGAAAGTCAGATTCAGTCTCCCCTGGAAACCCAACTATGATATCAGTTGTTACTGTAAAATCAGGATTAGCTTGAGTCATTTTTTCGACTGTGTCAAAAAACATCTGCTTAGTATATTTGCGATTCATTCTTTTTAAAATAACATTAGAACCTGACTGAAGAACGATATGCATGCTGGGACATGTTTTTTCGCAGTTCAAAATAGCATCAGCTAAATCATCATCCACCTCGTCTGGATCAATAGAAGATACGCGAATCCTTTTAACACCGTCTATTTTATCAACAAGACGAATTAAGTCTGACAGCCTCTTTTTAGGAACGGCAGCCCCATCATAGTCCCCGATGTTGATACCTGTTAAGACAATTTCCTGATATCCATTTTTTACCAGCTCGTGTATCTCCTTGATGATCTCCTCTTCTTTTTTAGACCTTGACCTACCTCTTACATAGGGAATTACGCAGTAGGTGCAAAAAGAGTTACATCCATCTTGTACTTTGACAAAAGCTCGAGTTCGAACATCAAATTCTTTTATTTGAAATTCAGGAAGATCTTCTACGTCAGGAAAAATATGGGAGAGTAAATTTTCTTTTTCTAAATTGGAAACAATTTTGATATTAGGGTCCATTGCTTCTAAAGCTTTTCGCTCATTTTCTACCATACAGCCAGTGACAAAAACTTTGGCCCCAGGGTTTTCTTTTAAAAGTGATCTGATTTTATAACGGGAGGATTTGTCTGCGCTTTCAGTAACAGTGCAGGTATTTACAATGCAAACGTCTGCCTTTTCATCACTCTTACCTTCTACAAAACCAAGCTGCTTTAATTGGTCATGATATGCTTGAGATTCATACTGGTTAGTTCTGCACCCTAAAGTCTGTATTTTAAATTTTTTTTTCATAGTCACCTTGAAATAGCCATTAATTATGCCATGAAACCAGATCGCTTTCAAGATGCTCATTTTCAAAAAATAGACTTTAGGAATAGAATAGTTGTGAAAATTATTTTTTGTGTTATCTTATGTTATTCCTCGCTCAAAGTATTCCTGATAAAGAAAATTTAACTTTTCTAGGCATCGCTCTATCTTTATTTTTAGTTTTAAATGCTGTGGGTCAAATTCCTTTATTTATATCAATCCTTGCGCCTTACGACTACAAAAGACAACGAAAAATTATAATTAGAGAGCTTTTTATAGCTTTGGGGATTCTTTTGCTGTTTGACTTTTTTGGTAATGAAATTCTTTCTTTACTAGGGATTTCTAAGTCTATTATCGGCATTGCCGGCGGGATTCTACTATTTCTAATCTCCTTAGAAATGGTATTCCCTAAGGAGAAGTCGGCAAAAGGCCTGCCTGAACACGAGCCTATGGTCATTCCCTTAGCAATACCTGTGATTACCGGACCTGGTGCCATCACGATGGTGATGCTCTATTCCCATAAGATACAAAATGACTTTTTTGTGGCAGCTTCGATTATCGTCGCGTGGATTCCCTCAGTAATTATTTTACTTTTATCTTCTTATATAAGACGACTTTTGGGGAATAAAGGTCTTATGGCAGTCGAAAGGCTTGGAGGAATGATTGTCTGCCTGATTGGGATACAAATGTTTGCCTCTGGCGTTATCAGCTTAGTAAAAGAAAACTTTTTTTAACTTTGTTTCTCAAACATTTCTACTTTATGCTCCAAGTGAGATGGTATCTCAGCATCAATAACAATATAATTGCCAATATAATCAGAAGAAAGAATCCTTGCCTCTTTCATCAGAAGACTTACTAAAGCATAGTGACTTTGAGGGATTTTTAAATGAACTGTCTTTCGAAGGCGAGAAATCATTTCAGCAATTTTATGATAAAGTTCATCGATCCCCTTATGAGTTTTGGCTGAAATCTCGACAGTGTGGGGATAAGCCACTCTTAGTTTCATTAAAGTTTCAGGATTTAACTTTTTATCAGTCTTATTAAAAACAGTAATAACAGGTCTATCTGCTGCGCCTAACTCTTTTAAGATTGCCTTAGTTTCTTTAGCCTGATCTAGAGCGTGAGGACTGCTTGCATCAATTACATGCAATAATATATCCGTCTGAATAGCTTCTTCCAAAGTACTTTTAAAAGCAGCAACTAAAGTTGTTGGTATTTTTCGAATAAAGCCCACCGTATCAATAAAAAGGACTTTTTGCCCTCCTGGTAAGTTAATCTGCCTTGTTGTGGTATCTAACGTAGCAAAAAGTTTGTCTTCTATAAATACGTCTTCTTTAGTCATTGCTTGGAATAGGGTAGATTTACCAGCATTGGTATATCCTACAATGGCGAGAGTAGGAATACCTTTTTTTACCCTAGCCTTCCTTTGGACTGTTCTATGTTTTTTTACTTCATTTAATTCATTTTGGAGTTTGGTTATTCTCTCCCTTAAAAGGCGTCTATCTACTTCTATTTGCCTTTCTCCCATCCCTTTAAGATAACCGCCTCCCTTTCCACTGACTCTCTGTCTTTCCAGGTGAGTCCATAATCTTTTTAATCTAGGAAGCTGATACTTGAACTGCGCCAGTTTAACTTGTAGTTTAGCTTCTTTTGTCTGAGCCCTTTGTGCAAAGACTCCTAAAATAAGTTCAGTTCTATCAATGACGATTCTTTCAAAAATCTTCTCTAAGTTTCTTTGCTGCTGAGGCGATATTTCATCATCAAAAATAACTATGTTGATCCCTTTTTCCTGGCAAATTTCTGCTATTTCTTCAATTTTTCCTTTTCCCAAAAAAGTAGAAGCTTCAATTTTTCGCAATGGAGCAATCACACTGATGATCGGATCTAAACCATAAGTATCGCAAAGACTTTTTAACTCATGAATATGCTCTGTCGTAGTTTCCTTTTCTTTTTTGGAAGTATAAGTTCCTACCAGTAGTGTTTGCGTATCTTTTACTTCGGAAAGTCTTCCTTCCCCTAATTTTTTACGTGTATCTTCTTCCATTTAACACTCATAATTAAATTCGAAGGACAATCCATCATGAGCAAGTTGAATATGAGAAGGTAGACTTTGATTTGTCTTCTCATGATCTAGCTCATGGGCAATATGGGTAATCCAAGTTTTCTTAGCTCCTACTTTTTCACTAAAGACTACTGCTTCCTGTAAGCCAATATGTACAGGGGAAGGCTCGCGCTTAAGTGCACTTATAGCAAGAATTTCTGTCCCTTTTAAATAATCAAAGATGGACTCAGAATAACTTTTGATATCGCTTATATAGGCAAAAGATCCTATTTTGTAACCGGTAACTTTCATAGTGCCTTGCATATAACTTACATAAGAAAGTGGTAAATTTAAAAAATTATAAGACCCAAAATCATTGGGCAAAAGGATAAAATCCAACTCAGCACTTCTTGACCCGTTGTTTTTCTTTTCCATAAAAAGATAGTGATATCTTAATTTCAAATCCTCTAAAGACTCTTTTGACAAAAGACAGGGAATTTTTTGTTTTTGTAAGATATTAAATACTCTTATTTCATCAAGTCCTGCTATATGATCAAAATGGGTGTGAGTAAGCAAAACTCCATCAACTCGATCAAAATCTTCCCTTAAAATCTGATCTCGAAGGTCAGGCCCCATATCGATCAATAAATTTTTATCGTTAATACGCAGTAACCCTGAAGGCCTAAACCGTTTGTTATGGGGATCTTTGGAAAGACACACTTCACACTTGCAGCCAATCATAGGAACTCCCATTGATGCACCTGTTCCTAAAAATGTAAATTTAGCTTTCATGACAAAATGACCTTTTCTTGCAAAATTTGAGGTATTTTCTTTTCATCATCCTTTATGATCGCCTCGGCTAGCTGCTTACCTAAAAAAGCATGATATAAAAGGCCTCTCGATCCCATACCCGTGATTGCCCAATGCTTAGCATTTATCCGACCTACAAAGGGAATATAGTGTCCCTTTCTTTTTAATCGTATGCCAGCTCTTTTTTCTAATACAGTAAACTCTGAAGCTAAAGGAAAAAAAGCTGCTACTTGAGCTCGTAAATTATCTGAATTGCTATTTGGCCTATCATCTGTAAAGTTGCGTTCATAAGTAGACCCTATGTAACAGACTTCATCGAAAGGACTGATATGCCCCTTAGCTGCAATAGACATGGTTAATTTTGGCACGTTATCTGGCCACTTGCAAACTAACATTTGCCCTTTTGTTGCAGAAAAAGGAATATCAATAAATTTTTCTATTAAAGAAGTGTTATGTCCCGTAGCTATAACAACCGTATCATAAGAAGAAAGATCGTCTAAAGACACTTCTTTTTGAAAGTATCTAAAGCCCTTTTTTTTACACGCAGCAAATAGAGCATCTAAGTAGTTTTGAGGATGGACAGTAATAGCAGTCGAGATAAAAAGTCCTTCTGCCCCATATAAATTTTTTATACTTAGTTCAGGGTGATTTTGAGCAAGTGTAATAAAATATTTTTTTTGCTCTTCATTTAAAGGCTTTTTAAAAAGACCTGTCATTTCAGCTAGAGTTGTAGATGCATTTTTCTGGGCTACTTGCAGTAGGTTCTTCACCTCCTGTAAAGACTCATCTGCAAAAAGGGTCTTTCTCGTATGTTTAGCAGGAAATGGATTAATTAAACCTGTGGAATGCCCTGAAGCTCCTTTGCCAATAGCTAATGGATCAAATAAATCCACTTTTGCCCGATGTTGAAGCAAATACCAAGAAGTGGCAAGGCCACTTAAACCTGCACCTATAACTGCGATATTCATGGCATAAATGATATCGCACGATAAGATTTAATAAATATTGAAAAAAAACTTTATTGCTGAGGTTTAAAAATATATCTTGGACGAATAATAGGAGTCCCTTTTCCTTCTCTCGCCTCTAATCTTTCATACACAATCTGAATAGCAATTCCAACACATCTGGCAAGCCCAAATAAAATGGTGAAATATTCAGGATAGGTAAACCCTGCAGCAGATAAAACTGAACCAGAAATAGCATCGACATTGGGATATGGATCATGAATCTTAGGGTTTTCCTGTAAAATTTTTGTTCCTACTTTTCTTAAAATAAGGGCTATTTTCACAAGAGAGTGAGAAGAAAAATGTTTTTGAGCAAAGTCATAAAATATAGTAGCCCTTGGATCCTCTACCCTTAATACAGCGTGACCAAATCCAAATATCAAGTCATGATGCTCTAGCCTACTTTTAAGAAATTTTTCTATTTCAGACTCACTTGGATTATCTCCAAGCTCTCCTTGAATCTTTTTTACAAATTCCAAGCAATCTTGATTGGCTTTCCCATGCCTTGCCCCAGCTAAGCCATTCATCGCAGCTGATAAAGCTCCATACATATGCTGCAATCCCGAGGCTACCGCTTTCCCAACAAAAACAGACAGATTGCCTCCCCCATGATCATAATGTAAAATATTAAACCTGCGGAGCACCTCGCACAAAAGATCTTTACGCCCCATCGATAAATTGAGCATGTGGGTAAAGTTTTCCATATACCCCATTTCGGGTCGATTTTCTTTTACAAGACCTACATTAGCATGATAATTAATAACAGTTGCTGCAACGAAGGGAAGTTTAGCAATAATATTTAAACAGTCTTCACGATAGTCTCCCACTTTTTCTACCATACCTAAGACTTGCAAGGCAGAAGCAAACAGCGACATGGGATGTCCTTTTCTAGGAAGCTTAGTAACATGATCGACAAACTCGTCGGAACATTTTGATCGAGAAATAAGCTCTTCTTTAAATGAGTCTACCTCCTTCTTTTCACCTAACTTTTTATGAAAGAGCAAATATACCACCTCAATAGGGTCAAAGTCGCTCATTTCAGAAACCGGGTTATCTACATAAAAAAGACCTTTTTTTTCATCTACAGAAGATGTTGTGCAATATCCGACTGGATATCCCCTCATGCCCGTTTCTAGATGCTCTTTCGTAATCTCAAATAATACATCCTTTTCCATATTTAGCCTTTGAGCAAGTGGGATACCATATCTCTTTCTTCTTTAAGCTCTTTTTCTGTCAGCTTAATTTTTTCTTCTATAAATGAATTGATTTTCACATCTTTTACAATAGAAATTTTACCACTTTCACTTGTGATGCACGGAAAAGAAAAGATAAGGTCAGGATCAATATGGTAAGGATTATCTTTGCTGTGAAGTGCCAGAGAATACCAGTCTCCAAAAATTGTCGGGTTAATCATTGACTGAATGCTATCAATAATTGCTGAGGCGGCTGAGGCGGCTGAAGATTTACCTCGGGCTTTTATAATTTCTGCGCCTCTTTTTTGTATTTTTTGTAGGAATTCCGTTTCTAGCCAAGCTCTGTCTTTAATAACATCCTCAGCAGGAATATTACCAATTTTTGCATGAAAAAAATCAGGGACCTGAGTAGAGCTGTGATTACCCCAAATTGTTACATTAGATACTTCTTTGCTAGTCTTCCCTGCTTTTTGAGCTAACTGAAATTTAGCCCTATTTTCATCTAATTTAGTCATGGCAAAAAATTGTTTTTTAGAAAGGTCTGGCGCATTGTGCATAGCAATAAGGCAATTAGTATTACAAGGATTACCAACAACAAATACCTGCACAGATCTTTTGGCTACTTTGTTTAAAGCTCTTCCCTGCTCCACGAAAATTTTACCGTTTTCAGAAAGAAGATCTTTTCTTTCCATATTAGGGCCTCGAGGCTTCGCTCCTACTAAAATTGCCCAGTCAATATCTTCAAAGGCAATCATAGGATCTGAGCTGATTTTAACCTCTTGCAAGAGATTAAAGCAGCAGTCATTTAGTTCCATGACGACTCCTTTAAGAGCATCTAGAGCTTCAGGAATTTCTAAAATGTACAAAGACACCGGCTGATTTTTACCGAACAAGTCCCCATTTGCTATTCGAAATAATAATGCGTATGTAATGTGACCTGCGCCACCGGTAATGGCTACCTTTTTAATATTCATAAAAAACCTTTCCTTACAGAAAGTTAAAAATAGAATAAAAAGGTAAATTTGTCTAAAAAAGTTTTTCTACAAAATATCTTGCAAAATTTTCTCACGCATCGTCTGCATGTATCTGACCATAAAGCGGAGGTTATGGATAGAGGCTAGACTAAGTCCTGTCATTTCTTTAGCTTTAAATAAATGATGAAGGTAGGCCCTTGAAAAATTTTTACAAGTAAAGCAATCGCAACTTTCACAGATGGGTTTAAACTCTTGCTTATGCTTGGATCTGGTTATTTTAATATTTTCTTTTTCTGTTAAAAGAAGAGCATGTCTTGCAGCTCTTGTTGGATAAGAACTGTCAAATGTATCAATTCCTAAAGGTATGCAGTTATTCAACGACTCTAAGTCAGCAATTCCAAGTAGATGGTTTGGCTTTTCTTTAGGAATAAATGGCATGGTAAACTGTAGCATAGAAAACATTTGCTCTTTGGTCTTACCAAAACTACCTCCTATGGCAAAGCCATTAAAGTCTAGCGCCGTTAAATATTCACAGCTTTTTTTTCTTAAGTCAAAGTCAACTCCGCCATGGATAACGGCATACATAGCCTGACCTTGAGGATTTTTCAAGTGAGTCTCTAAAGATCTTTTTTCCCAACGGTGGGTACGATCTAAAGAGTATTGCAGCTCTTTCATGCCAATATGATAAGGAGGTAATTCATCAAAAGGAATAATAATATCGGCACCTAGATCTTTTTGCGTTTGAACAGAACTTTCTGGAGTTAAAAGAATCTTGCTTCCATCTCTATAAGATCTAAATAGAACGCCATCGTCATTTATTTTTAAAACCATCTTCTCTGTTTTTTTGATCCCTTTACTTTTAAGCTCATCGGCAACGGATCCATACGCTAGAGAAAAAACTTGAAAACCACCTGAGTCAGTAATAATCGGCATGTCACGCTGAATAAATGAGTGAAGGCCACCTGCTTTTTTTATTGTCTCAGGGCCAGGTTGCAAAAGTAAGTGGTAAGTATTACAAAACATTAACTGAAGGCCAATAGAAGAGACCTGTTTATTGTCTAATGACTTTAAAGTACCATTTGTTCCGACAGCTACAAAGCCGGGAGTGTCAATGATGCCATGTGGAGTATAAATTCTCCCCACTCTTGCATTAGATTTTTTTGACTGATGAATGATTTCAAAGTTAAAGGGATGCATAGTCTTTTACCAATTTTTTAGAAAGTATAGAAAAGGGGCTTGTCATAGCAGAGATAAGTAATTTTATAAGATAGCTCATTACAATAATCGGAACAATATCATGGACATATCCATAAAGTCCTAAAAAGGAAAAAAGGACAGTATCAAAAAGCTGAGAGATGCCTAAAGAAGCAAACATTCTTGAGGATAAAAAACGACCTTTTGTTTTCTTCTTTAAAAAACTAAAAAGCCATAAGTCAAATTTTTGCACGACTAAAAAAGAAATTAAGGACGCTGTAGCAATTCTAAAAGTAGGACTTAAAATAGTTTGGTATGATCTATGGGTAGCATCAAATTCATTAGGCGCATACCAAAGGTGAATTTGTGAAAATAGCATAAATCCTAAAACAAAGATAAAACCATACCAAATGGTTTTTTTAGCTAAAGCACTTTCAAAATATTCTCGTATTAAGTTGATACTTAAAAAAGCGCCTATAGCAAAAACATCGCTTGCAGTTACATTCAAAGAAAAAAGAGTGATTTGCTTTAGCACAAAAAAATTAGCAAAAAGCACCTGAGTCACATAAAACATCACCAACGTAAGTTTCCCTAATCGAAGCGCTAAGATAAGAAAACTTACATCGAAAAGAATATGAACCAGGAAAATCCACTCATTCTTCATGAAAAACCCTTTCTAATGGAAAGTAGCTGCCATCTTTAGCGCCTACATGCATATGGCCATATGAAATTCCATCGATGACAATTTCATAATCACCATCTACGATTTGAGGAAGAGCCTTGCCTTTTTGAAATACAAAGCGTCCTTCTCTGGGTCCTAATGCAGGAAGAGACGCACTATTAGGGTCTAATATTAGGTCCATGGCAATAACTCCTGGCATTCCCTCTTGAGGAAGAGAAACCCTTAAGTCTGAAATGACTAACTGCCCCATAGATGGCTGTTCTTTTTCTGTTATTACCGTAAAAGCAAAAGAGTCCTTGTTATCTTGAAAGTTAACATCATAGTCTTTCCATTGGCAAAAGGCCGCACTAGACAAAAGTAAACTGAATAATATTTTTCTCATCACTTACCTTTTTTTTAATTTTTTAAAGGGAAAAAGCTACTATTGTGAGCATCCACTTGTATATGCCCATAGTCTACCCCATCAATTATAATTTCATACTCACCATTTATAATTTCAGGAAGGGCTTTTCCTTTCTGAAATGTAAAACACCCATCTCTAGGACCTAGCACAGGTCGTGTCAGGCTGTCAGGGTCTAATGATAGATCCATGGCAATTGCTCCTAAAGCCCCCTCTTGAGGACGGGTAATTTTAAGGTTTGAGATCACTAAACTTCCCATAGAGGGCTGATCTTTCTCTGTTATAACACAAAGAGAAAAAGTATTTTTGTTATCTTGCAAGTGAACGTCATAGTTCTTCCACTGACAAAAAGCAGCGCTTGTAAAAAGTAAACAGCTTAGTAGCTTTTTCATTTTTCACTCTGCAAGTTTTCAATTTTTATAGGAGATATATTCTCACTTAAAGGGAAGTGAAAAATTTTTGCATAAAAATAATATTCTGCCTCAATGGCTCGTTTAATATTTTCACTTTTCCTAAAACCATGCTGTTCCCCTTCAAACAATACATAAGCTGTCGGTATATTTTTCTCTTTCAAAGCTTCAAACATTGCTTCTGATTGGTTGGGAGGGACCACTTTATCTTCATCACCTTGTAAGAGAATAACCGGACAAGACAGTCTTTCTACAAAATTAATAGGAGATCTTTCAAAATATTTTTGCTTTTCTTGAGGGTATGGCCCAACGATTGAATCTAAATATCGAGCTTCGAATTTATGGGTATCTTTAGCTAAAAGCTCCAAGTCACTCACTCCGTAATAACTAGCTCCAGCTGAGAATACATCGGTAAAAGTCAAGCAAGCTAAAGTAGTATAACCACCCGCACTCCCCCCTCGTATAGCCACTCTTTTAGGGTCTATGAGCTTTTGTTCAGATAAATACTGTACAACATTTACACAGTCATTAACATCTTCTATGCCCCAGTTTCCTTTTAAACGCTCTCTATAAGCCCTACCAAAGCCAGTTGATCCACCATAGTTTACATCAACAAAAGCAAAACCTCTCGATGTCCAGTACTGGATTTGATAGCTTAAGGAGTTGGTAGAATAGTCGGTAGGACCCCCGTGACATTTAACAATTAAAGGAGGTAGCTCATCTGCTAGCTTTTGGAAATCTTTATTTTTAGGAGGATAGAAAAAAGCATATGAAGTTTTTCCATTGGAAGGGAAAGATAAAAATTCCCCTTTGGAAATGTACCCTTCCTCTATCTCATTTTCTTGAGCTTTTTTAATGACATGTAAAGAGCTATTCTGCAAATCATAGGCAATAACTGAACTAGGCTCTGTAGGAGATGCTCCGATAAATGCTAGTATATTTCCATCTACCTGAATAAAATTATAAGAGGTGTAAGGAGTATTTAACTCAAAGAAATCTTTTTTACTAATGGTGTATATCCCTAAGCGCTGTTTTCCTTTTTCAAAAAAAGAACAAACAAGCCGGTCTTCATCAATAAAGTCATATGTAGAATACCCAAAAATCCATTGAGGCATGCCAAATTCAGCCTCTTTTTCCCAAAGAGAATCTATTTTACCTTCTTTATAACGGTAAAGATTCCACCATCCAGTACTATCTGAAATAAAATACAGATAACCATCTTTTGACCATTTAGGTTGGAAAACTGAAACCTGTTCATCTCCTGCAATAACTTTTACCTCGCCTGTATCCACTGACTGCAGGCAAAGCATCGTTGCATCCCATGGCATATTAGGATGATCCCAAGAAAGGTAGGACAAAAACTTGCCGTCAGGGCTTATAGTAGGGTTTGAGTAAAAATCATGACCTTCAGCTACGATCGTTTCTTTCCTTGAGGAGATCTCAATTTTGACAATAGTATTTATGACATTTTTTTCATCAGTATGATCTTCTCTAACGGCATAAAGGAAATGGGTATTCGCATCATAAAAAAGATCGGCATAACGAAAATCATTAGAGGTAATTTGAATAACGTTATCACCTTTTATCTGATAAATGTTTTGATCTTTATCATTAATAAAAAACAGCAAATCACCCTGTAGGAAAAAGGAAACACCACCATATTCATGAACCCTCGTCCTTGCATTATAAGATTGTGGCAAAATCTCTTTAGAAGCCCCATCTAATGTATAAGAAAAAATAGTTGTTCTTCCTTTTTCAAAGGGACGCTGTTCTGAGAAATATATCTTTCCATCTCCTGCTTGGATGCCAGAGAACCGAACCGCTTTAGATGCTATCATCTCACTTGTAACGGGAGACTTCCATGAACCTGAGGGAGCGTAATCAAACATATAAGTACCTTTTTTAGAAGAAAGAGAATAAATCATTCTTAGAAAAAATTCGATTATAAAAATGAATTACCTTATTAAAATGTTAAAATAAAAATTTCACCAAAAATAAAAATTTTTAAATACATAAATTTAATAATTAAATAAAAAAATTAAATAAAATTTTATTTTTGATTGATTATATAATCGAACTTCCTTTAATCTATTAAAAAAATTTGAGGAATTCATGTCTGTTCTTGTTGTTATTATGATGTATGGTATCTGGTCGAGCGTTTTTTCTATTGGAAAATGGACACTGGAATATGCTCCTCCTCTATTTTTGACAGCTTCTAGAATGATCTTAGCAGGTGGTCTCCTATTAAGCTTTTTGCTACTTTTTAGAAGAAAAGCACTTTCTCTTTCTTTTAAGCAGATTGTCTCTTTATTAGTTTTAGCTGTATTCAGCATTTATTTAACAAATGCCTTTGAATTTTGGGGACTACAACACTTAAGCGCAGCTAAAACATGTTTTATTTATAGCCTATCTCCTTTCTTTGCGGCCTTTTTCTCTTATTTACATTTTGGGGAGAAAATGACAGGTAAGAAATGGATTGGTCTTGGCATTGGATTTTTAGGCTTTTTACCTGTCCTTGCTACACAAAGTGGCTCAGAGGATCTTTTTAATGCGGTAAGTTTTCTATCTTGGCCAGAGCTAGCCATCATGGGAGCTGCCCTTTGTTCTGTATATGGCTGGGTCTTACTCAGACTTTTAGTAAAAGATCACGAGGTTTCCCCATTAACAGCTAATGGAATAGGAATGCTATTTGGAGGAGGATTAGCTCTTCTTCACTCCTATTTAGTAGAAAGCTGGAACCCAACACCTATTGCAGCGGGTCATTTTGCTCCTTTTATGGGAGGCACTCTTCTAATGACCTTTATATCGAACATTCTTTGCTACAATCTGTATGGTATGATGCTAAAAAAATATACAGCTACTTTCTTATCATTTGTAGGACTTTTAAGCCCTATTTTTGCTTCTTTAAATAGTTGGCTTGTTTTAGGAGAAAAACCTTCTTGGATTATCTTCTTATCTACAAGTGTTGTCGGGCTAGGTCTATGGCTTGTTTACCAAGCTGAGCTAAAGCAAGGCTATATTGTCCAGCAAGAAAAAGAAGTTCAGGCTAATTAAGATAGACAATAGTCCAATTTAAAATTGCAGCAAAGCAAACCCATCCTAAATAAGGCAAAAGAAAATACGCTCCGGCAGTTATTTTTTGAGCAACCGCAAAGGTTGCTCCAATAAGGACAGTAAGTATGCTTACATCTAAAGCCCCTAGCAAAGGGCTTTGAAAATAGAAAAATGCGAATGACCATACTGTGTTCACTATGAGCTGCAGGGTCCATAAAGTTAAAGCTATCGATCGGTATTTAGATTCTTTCCCTTTAAAAATAAAAAAACCAGACAAAGCAATACAAATAAATAGAAGAGTCCACACAGGGGTAAAAACCCACCCAGGAGGAGTCCAGCTTGGCGTATTTAACATTCTGTACCAAATCTCAACATGTGAGCTCGTAGCCAAGGAACCTAATAGTTGAGCAAAAAAAACAAGTAAGAAAAAAAATAAAAGAGTCAAAAAAGTAACAATATTTTTTTTCATACGTCTTACCTAGTAAATGGACATTACTTATAAATAAGTTGTCCTCTATTCATAATTTTACTTCTTTTTAGAAGAAGGCTGGTTAAATAAAATGGCAATTACATAAATACCAGCAATACCTGCTAAGGTATAAATAATTCTAGTAAACCAGCTCATATATCCAAATAGGGCCGCTATTAAATCAAACCTGAATATACCAATAAGCCCCCAATTCAATCCTCCGATAATTAGCAAGATAACTGCAATCCAATCAAGACCTGTCATTTTTTTCATACTCCCCCCCCATTAATTAGCTTCCTCTTATTCTTATACATAATATAAAAAATATTTAATTTTCAATAAATAATTATTAATATTTAAAGGTAATTAATTTAATTAATATAACTACCGAAACAAAAGATCTTAAAGACCATAAAATAGTTCTAATCCAATTTGTGGTGATAAGGGTGTTAATAATCTCTTCTTTATGACCAAGCTTTAAGCGAAGATGCTTAGGAACCTGCAGGCCAAAAGTGCTAAGCCAGATCAAAGCCAGTAAAATAAGCCCGCTTAATGCCATAAAGTACAAAAGAGACCCTTTTGTAAAGGAAAAGGCCAAGAAAAACACACAAAAAGCTTCGCCTATCATGAGAGGCACTACAACATAAGAAGTTTTTCTCATGTGTTGCTGGTGATACCTGATGAAATTGTCAGCTGAAATACATTTAAACAAAGGATAATGGACAATTTGGACAAACCAAATCAAACCCGTCAAAAAACAGGTAACAACGACTTGAGTGATAGCAACGATAGATATAATCATGAGAAAAAAGCCCCGGCATAGATACCGGGGATACAAATTACTTACGCTTTGACTTTACTTTCATCATCACAAAGCAAGCATATAGACCAGCCAATCCAAAAATGAAATAGATAAATCTAATAAAGCCACTTTGGCAGCCACAAAGTCCTGAAACAAAGTCATAATTAAATAAGCTCACTGAGCCCCAATTCAAACCACTGATAATCAAAATTACCAAGGCAATGGAATTGATAATCCTCTTGTCGTGCATGTATATACCTCTTCTCTTGAGTTCACCTTTTAATTCTCATATAGAAGTATTTCAGGAATTTGTAAAATATTTTTTTTATTTTTTAAAAAAATTTAAAAAACTCTTAAGCGATTATTTCTTTTTACTTTTACCTTTTTTATGAGCAAAAGATTTAATAAAATCTTCAGCATCTTCAGTAAGGTCCTTACACTTATGGACTACATCTTTTTGAATCTTCTTTCCTTTTTTGGTACTGAAAAGAAGGGTTGTCATAACCCCTACGCAACTTCCCACTAAAGCGCCGATAAAAAATTCGCCATGGTGATTGTGATGATGGTGCTTAAACATTGTTATATTCCTCTTATTTTATTCCACAATTCTAAACCAGCTCCTGCTATTTCTAAAAAATTAGAGATAGTTTTTTCATTTTTTTTGATTTTCTTTTCTACTTTTTGAAACATCTCACTCGAAAACTCATCTCTTTCTTCTTCAAGGATTTCTCCAATATGTGAAATTGTTTTACCCAAGACTTTCATTGGAGACTTCTTTTTGTCTTTTTCAAAAGAGCCTACTGCCTTAATTATAGTCATAGCCCCAAATCCTACAGCAGAGCCGATAAGCCCTCCAATAAGCATATTTTTAGTATCTTTGTCTAAATGCATCATCACCCTCATTTTCTCATTTTATTAAATAGCGAAATACCACAGCTGACGCACTCTACTATTTCAGCAATTTTACACCCTATCGATTCGACTTTACTCTCCTTTCTCTCGCAGCTTCCTTGGTATGACCCCACATTCCCTATAATCTTAAAAAGACCATCCACATCACCCAACTTTTGCTTCACATCTATACTAATCTCATTCAAGTTGTCCAAGAGCTCCCTTACTCCATAGCTGACAGGCCTAATTTCCTCTTGGATCTCCTCTAAAACGTTCAGAGTCTTTTCTCTGAATTTTCTAAATCGAATTAACATAACTATTAAAAGAATTAAAAGAGCAACTGAACTTGCAGCAATTATTCCTAGTAGTATTTCAATAACCATTTATTCCTCTAATAATTAAGAACCCTTCCTAATAATTGTTTTATTACAAATACATTAAAAATTCAATTTATTTTTTATAAAAAAAACCAAACAATTTACTTTAAGCTATTTATTATAAGCACTTTAAACATTAATAATTAATTTTAATTATTGACATTTAATTAAATTTATGTAATACTATTTGTATTATTTATTTAATACACGGAGATAAATTATGACATCTATGAGTACAGCTTTAATTATAAAGCCAAATTATATTGATAAAGCATTTAATGATGGCTTCTACCAAAAAACAGTAACTTCCTTACAAGAGCAGGGTATACGCGTTATTCAAGAAACAGCTGATTCTGCTGAAGCCGTCAACAGAATAATTAGTCTTTGGCAAGACAACCCTGTACAGTATTTATTTGTTATGGGTCATGGCGATGGAGATAGCGTTATGATAACTTCTTCTGAAGATTTTTCTGTAAAAAATATTAATGTTGAAGTATGGAAAAAAGCAGTTGCACAAGATGGAACGATAGCTTATTTTTCTTGTAATGATGGCAAAGCAGGTGGTCTTGCTCAAGAAACTAGTAAGTTAATTCATAATGTTCATACTGTAGGATCCCGCATAGTCTTATTTACTGACAAAGTTCTAATAACTCAAGAGGGTTTGCGATTTTTTCACTGGGATGGTAAAAACTTTCTTGATGTTACAGCATCTTATTTAAATGGTGTTAACCAATTACCTGAAGCTGACTTTTCTGATATGGTTTTCCAAACTGCCTTTGAAAGCAGAATAAATGCTAATAAAAGAAGGATCAATCCAGATCAGTTACAACAGTTAGCATTTAGAGCTAAAGTTATGGATGGAGTAAAAGCCGACTTAGAAAGATTGCAAGTTCAACCAAAGGAAGAAGAATCAGCTCCTATAGAAGAGCTTTCTGATTATAGTAGTAATGAGGAAGGATACAGCAGTGGTGAAGAGTTTGGAGCAAGACCTGCTCTGCAAAGAAAAGGAAAAGATTTCGATCTTACTGTAGAGGCTATAACTGAAAAAAGACTTAGATCCAAAAGACCTGCTCTGCAAAGAAGAGAAGCAGATTTTGACCTTGTTGCGCCAGCTGCAAAACCAGCGGAATCAAATGAAAAGTCAAAAAAACCTGGTATTTTTAACAGGGTATTTGGTGGTAGAAAGAAAGCTAAAGCTTAATTTTTCTAAATAAGCTTTTAAAATATAAAAACCCTTAAAGGACTCGTTCTTTTAAGGGTTTTTTTATAAACAATCGATTTATTTTCTAGTTAGCCTTAGAGCCGAATCCTTAAGTTCTTCATCTTGAATTGCTGCAATGACTCTATTAGCTTCTGTTGGATTCCCCATTTCTATGTGCCTATAGAAGATTTTTAACAGTGCTATATCTTTCATGCTTTCATCGGGAATTTCATCAGCAGTCGCTTTTGCTTCGATTAGGTTTCCAACTTTAATATAAGCACAAACTACTAAAGAAAGGCTTTTAGATTTATTCTCAACATCAGGTATAGCAAAAGCACTTTCTCTAGCTGCTGCTAAAAAACCCTCAAATACTTCAACATTTTCCTCCTCGAAGTAAGCTAGTGCTATTTTCCTTAGAAGGTCCGATTTATATTTAGGGTTAAATATTGTTTTAGAAATATCTTCCGCATGCTGCAAACTATTTATCTTGATATGCACTTTGGCTATTTTAAAAAGAGCTCTACATTTATGATTTCCACGCATCATATAAGCGATTTTTTTAGCTTCATATAAAAAGATTTCAGTCTGTTTAGCATTTCCGAGCTCAAAATGAGCTAAGGCAATGCTTGTAAAATCATCACATCTATGGGGTACATTGGAAATTGAGTAAGCAACATTCTCTGCTTTTTTCAAAAATTCAGCAGCCTTTTCAGGGTTTCCCATTGCCACATATGCTGAAGTAATTTTAAGCAAAGCATAACACTTTTGAAAGTGAGCATTTGGGATTATTTTCTCGAGTTCAGTAGCTTGCTTAAAGTTTATTTCTTCTGCCTCAAACTCCCTAAATCCATGATGAATAAGAGCTATCTCAGTAAGGTAAGAGATAGCTAAATACTCTAAGCCTTCATCATTCTTAATATTTTCTAGGCGGTCTCTTCTATATTTTAAATAATCCCTACACTCCTTTGAAAGTTCTCGACTTTTGGCCAACAAACTTTGAGCCTTATCATTGTCAAAATTTTGCTGCACACAAGCAAGCTCTTGTAAAGCAAATACACCACCACCCAGGTTCTTGTAAGTTCTCTTCTTTTTTGCAACAGTAAGAAGCTTAGCAATCTTTTTCTCTGCTAAATCAGCTATGATTTTAGCGTTAGGCTCAAATTCCGAGCCTTCTTGCATTTGAAGGTGAGAGATGACAGGCAAGAACCCAGGATTTTGCGCAAAATCATCAATTAAGTTAAAAACTTCCGTTGGCACTTGTACGGTATTTACAGCCATATTAAACCTATTTTATTGTGTATGTATAAGATTTATTCATCAGTGCTAGATTTAAGCAATTATTAATTGAATTTTGCAAAAGCTTTCTCTTTCAATTCGAAAGAAAAAATCATATTTGCCACTCTTCTAGCTGCATCCACATCATTAGCTGCATAATATGCATTTGCAAGAGCTAAGACAGCATCATCATTGTGCCAAACTGTAGCAAGTAAATTAAGGAGTCTTTCAGCCTCATTTAAGTTTTTGATTTTTATATACACAGAAGCTATGGCAGGAAAATTCTTTTCCTTTAATTCAGATCTTCTTGAGTATCTTTCAGCTTTCCTCAAAAGGCTTACCGCTTTATCTGTCTTATCTATTTCAGCATACGCTAAAGAAAGTTCAATCAATAAATCAGCTCTAAAAACAACCGGAAGAGCAAATCTTTTTTCAACAGATTTTTCCAATAATTCTTCAGTTTTTTCAATATCTCCCATTTTAAGGTATAAAATAGCAAGATCTTTAAAGCTTTCAGCTACCCAATCATCGGATACATCAGCTGTTTTACTTGCTATATGTAAGAATTCTTCAGCTTTTTCAATATTGCCCATTTTAAGATGTACTGAAGCGATTTTGATCAAAGTTTTACATGCATTATTGAAAACATTAGGCATTTTACATGCTAAATCTTCTAGTTGTTGTAAAAAACGTTGCGCCTCATCCAATTCATTGAGAGAAAAATGGATTTCAATAATTTTAAAAAGATAAAAAGTAGCCTTTAAAGTTTTTTCAAAAAAAGAATCATCTAACGTACCGTGTTTATTTAAACTACCAATTAAAATCTTAGACATTTTTCTATCTAACTTTTGCTTTAAAACCTGCAAAAGCTCTCTACAGTCCTTTAAAGTAAGCTCTCCCTCTTTCTGTAGTGCTAGAGCTTCATTCGCATCACCTAAACTGTTATAGATTTCAGCCAGCTCTAGAAAAGGAAATACGTTTTTGGCTTGAGTTTCCGTAGTTGCAGTGTAAGAATCATGAAGCTCCTCTATTTTCTCTTTTGCAAAGTCAGCAATAGCCATTGTCTGTTCCTTTTCGGCTAGACTGTCATAGACTTTAGCAAGTTCTAGTAAAGGAAGAATGCTCAGAGAGTAAAGCTCACTTGCTGTTTGCTGTGAAGCAGAATAAAATTCAGCAATTTTATCTCTTCCTAAGTTAGCAATGATTTCTGCTCTTTTATTAAGTAGCGGACTTTTTTGGATAAGCAATTGTGAAATACTAGGTAAAAACCCAAGTGTACCAGCAAAGTCATCAATTATATTAAAGATTTCAGTTGGAGTTTGCATTATATCTACTACCATAGTACCCCTTCTTTTTTTGGGAATAAAAATTTTTATTCTAATCTCTTGAATGCCTGCTCTTTCATCCAAAGAGTTTGCATTGTTGAGGCAACTCTTCTG
This sequence comes from Chlamydiota bacterium, assembly GCA_050049995.1. Classification (GTDB taxonomy): domain Bacteria; phylum Chlamydiota; class Chlamydiia; order Chlamydiales; family SM23-39; genus 21-14-0-10-35-9. The sequence goes on from JASFVE010000001.1 coordinate 56,723, forward strand.
GCATCATCTATCATACCAACTAATCTATATGACATAATAATAGATAATTTAGCATGGTCACTTGATAATGGATGAACAATTGAATTAGCAATCCCTTCAGCTTTCCCAAAAAAATTTTCCGCTTCTGTTGTATTTCCTAGATAACGATATGAATGGGCAATTGTACAAAAATTGCTAACCAAGCTTAAATTGCTAACCAAGCTTAAATTGCTAGGCAAGCTTTTAGGTTCTTTATCTGCCATCTTTGCAATCTTATGCAAAAGTTCTTCTGCTTTTTCATTATCATTCATTTTAGAGTGAGCAAAGATAAGCACTCTATAAAGTGCAAGCTTTGAAGTATAATCTTGCTCTTTTTCAGCAAGCTTCATTGCTTCATTAAAGAAAAACTCAACCCCTTCAAATTCTCTCAGTTCATGACAAATTGCAGCTATTTCAGTCAAAGAAGAAATACAAGGATAAGTTAAATTAGGGCCCGGTAAATCTTTTATTTGTTCTTTTATATAGCTTCTACAACTAAGTAAACACTTTTCATATATACCTGAAAAGGTTTGCGCCATATCAGTATTTTTAAAACTTTGATAGACCTTAGCTAACTCTCGAGATGAAGCGGCAATTTTAGCTTCGAGTTTCTTTAAATCTTGCTCTGAACTTTCTGTGTTGTATCTATTCATCAGATGCATAATTTTATCACTAACCAAGTCAGCAATAGCCTCAGCTTGTTCTTTATAAGGAGGATTATGTTGTGCATGCATCTGGGCAACAGTGGGTAAAAAAGCAGGGCTTTGTCCCATGTCATCGATGATTGTCAATATTTCT
>JASFVE010000002.1:0-50091 GCA_050049995.1 Chlamydiota bacterium
AAAAAGCTCATCAAATGATTAAAAATACAAAGTTAGTTGTTTTACCTGGAGCAGGTCATATGTTTTTCAATAAAGAAATAGAAAATCAGATTGTAGAAAATTTGCTAAGCCATTTTCGAGCAATCTAGCCTAGAAAAGGTTATTTCATTTCTTTAGAAAATTCTTCATGAGTTGAAGGCTTTACCTTGCTCTTTTGAATGCACTTTGCAACAGAATCTTCCAAAATGTTTTTTACAGAAAATACTTTAAAAAAATCCAAAATTTTATCTTCTGATGGGGCTATAATTTCAACAGATGGAGGTAGTCCTTCAATTTCTTCGATAAAGAGATGCAAATCATTGAATAAGTATTCCCATCCAGTCCTAAAGAAAGAAAACAAATGACTGAAGTTACTTGGTATTGTTTGAATAGCCTCTTCCAATAAATCTCCTTGGAACTTTACAAAAACATTATGTTTACTTTCAATCGGATCTCTAATTTTATGCACTGCTAGTATAGGTTTTTGTTGTCGTTGTGTAATGAGATATTCACGTATGCGAATAAATTCTTTATTCAAATCCATCAAAGGATCTTGAATATAAATATGGTCAATAAAGGCATATGTACCTAGATAGACAGCATCTTTTTGATGCAAACCTTCTCGAATAAATTTAACATTTTCAATAAAAGCTCTGCGTTCAATGCTTTGAAGAGAGATCATTGTTGCAAAAATTATAAAGATATAGCGAAGAGTAAATAACATAAAAAAAATTCCTTGTATGACCTAAGGTAATTCTAATAAACTTATGAATATGAAAAAAGAGCTTGTTGAGAAAGAAGGTTTAAAAGGAGTTCTCTTTTATTCCGATCAGGTCAAAAAGCCAACAGCTATTATTGTCCTTCCCGGATCAGATGGAGGAGTTGCTGAAGCTCTATCAGAATATGTAGCATCTCACGGTTATATTGTTTTGGGCTTAGGGTACTTTGGAGAAAAGGGTTTGCCTTCTTACCTTGAAAATATTCCGTTGGAGTACTTTCAAAAAGCAATCGATTGGTTAAGAAGTAGGTTTGAGCCTCACTCTCTAAATCTTTTGGGATATTCAAGGGGAGGAGAGTTAGCTCTTTTATTGGGCTCTTTTTTTCCTGGTATAATAGATGGGATTGTAGCTTTTGTACCAAGTAGTGCGGTTTGCGGGGGATTTCCTTATCCAAATAGACCTGCTTGGACTTTTAATAATGTCCCAATTTCTCCTTATTTGCAGGGAGCTATGAGCTCTTATCAAGATTTATCAGAAGCTGAGGATCTTTTTTTAGCTAGCAAAGAAGGAATTATTCCATATCACTCTAATTCAGAAGAAGACCCTTATGATATTGTAGATCTCTTTATGGCTCGCCATAAAAATAGTATCTTAGAAAATGCTGCTATTCCTGTAGAAAATATCTCTTGCCCTATTCTGATTATAACCGGCGATCAAGATAAAATTTGGCCATCAAGTCTATATGGGAAACTAATTATAGATCGATTACATCAGAAAAAATCCACCATCCAAAAAGAGCTTTTGATATATCCGAATGCAGGTCATGGCATTATAGCTCCCTATGAAGGTCCTGTATACCATCCAGTTGGAAAGTTTTGGTGTCGATTAGGAGGAACTCCTGAGGGTAACCAAGAAGCAAATAAGAAAGCATGGAAGGCAACTTTAGACTTTTTTAAAAGCTTGAGAAGCTAGCTGTCATTTTCAAGTAAATGAGATTAAATTTTTTTTCTTTAATTTAATTTTCAGCATAAGTAATTTTTTCACACTAATAAATTTTTCAAAGGAGAAAAACGTATGGCAAGTGCAGCAAACACATTTCCTGAAGGAGCTTTTTATTGTGGCCCAAGGTATTTATGGACTATTGATGAACTTGAAGAAAATGCCATAGCTAATCTAGGACCAATGGATAAAACTACTTATGCTGAATGTGCGGAAAAAATGAATAAGATTGCAGAAGAAAAGGGAATTATTCAGCCAAAGTTGGCCATTGGAATTAAATTTAAAGAAGGGGCTGCATTTGTAAAAGAACAGCCTTATCCAATTTTAGAAAGAGAGTGGGCAATATTTAAAAAAGATGCTGAAACAATGTGCGAGTATATTCCAAATGTTTTTGTTGTGGATGGTTCAAAGTTTTCTCTTCCTATCTAATAATTTATGGATAGAAAAAGCCCACTACTAGCGGGCTTTTTCTTAAGTTTCCAATAGCACAAAAATTATCGTTATTGCTTAGAAGGGCATCTGATTGATGTATTTTTGTTGAAATTGGATTGAGTTTTCCATAGTTTCTCTAAAGTCGGGTATGCTGATTTCTATAGGCAGACCTAATTCAATTGATCTAGTGATTATTTTCCGCTCTTGATCAGCAACTCTTTGTCGGTCATCAGCAATTTTTGTAGCTTGGGATTTAAGATCGCCAGCACGTTTAACGTAAGCGGTTCTCTCTGTTAAGAGTTTTAATATTTCATTATTGATTCTATCCATCTCCATTCTAATAGAAGAAATGTCATGGCAAGTTTCTTTAGCTTTTTCATAATAAAAAATAAGAGTTCTCTCTTCGGAAAAAAGTTTAGGCTCAGTGTAAAAAACCAAAAGAGCTAATATAGTTACAAGAAATTTCATCTCAAAATAGTTGTTATTAAATTGATAAGGAAAACTATCAAATCAACTTTTAAACAGGAAGGAAACTTCAATTTTGCCCATTTAAAACGATAAAGGACTTATATTACTTTAAATTTCTTACCCTTGAGAGATAAGCATGACAACAGAAATAAAACAGCTGCCTTTAAGTGAAGGCTTAAAAAAGAAAATTTATGAAGGCTTTGCTCGTCATGCCATATCCATGATTGGACATAATGAAATACATAAGCCAGTTGCCTTTATAGCAAATGATCAAGAAAACTTTGCTGGTGCTGTTGTTGTCGATCTTTTTTGGGGCGCCTTACATATAAAATATGTCTATGTTGAAGATGAGTATCGAGGTCAAGGAATTGGAACGCAGTTAATGGAAAAAGCTTTTCAATATGGAAGAGAAAATCAATGTCCTTTTGCTTTTGTTGAGACTATGAGCTTTCAAGCATCTGACTTTTATCAAAAAATAGGCTTTCAGCTAGAATTTACTCGTTCAGGGTATAAATACAATACTGCATTTCATTACCTGCGTAAAAACTTGTCAAAAGAACAGAATCTTTAGAACTTTTGATAGAGTGAAAATTATAATTTCTATAAAGTTTTCCCACTAAAAAACAATATATACTCAATGCCTGCAATTCAAAGATTTTTTGTTTGCCTTCTAGCTTTGACAACGACTTGGTTTTGTTTTGGAGGTGAAGGCACTTCTATTTTTCATTATAAAGATCATGAAGCTTTAGTCTTTGATCTACCCAAGAATAGAATTGTTCTACTAGATAAAGATGCTGAATTGTATCAATACGTTCTTGAAAAATTAGAAAATCAAGAAGAAAACAAGCTAAGACGATTTGTTCAACTGCTAAATACTATGGCTGCTTGTATTAATTCAGGGGATCTGTTGCAAAGAGAAAAAGCCTTTTCCTTTCTTATTTCTCATCTCGATGCAGGCGGGAAGGAATATGAAGAAGAAATTGCATTTAAACAAGTGGAAGATAGAAGCCATATAGAGCTTTCCCCTCTATTTTCTACTGTAAAGGAAAGAGACCGAAAAGAGCTTATTGTAGCTGGCATACATGCATTAGGCCATTTGCAAATGACGGAGACTTTAGAAGAGGTGAGCTGTGCTTTTCGAGAATTTGATAAAGCCCATTCGATTTTTAATAAGGGCGATTGGTTTGACTACGCCCTTGCGTGTTATTTTTCAGGAAAATTAACAGATGGAGAACTTTGCGCTCTTGCGCTTTTATCAACATTAATTTCTTATCAACAACCTAAAGAGGTTGTTAATGTTGAGCTCGTAGATCTTGAGTCTAAGATAGGAGAAGAGTTTTTTTCAGAGTGTTATCAAGGAATATTAAAGTCTGATACGACTTCTGTCTATCAAAGACTTCTTTTTGAGATAAAGGATAGATCACCACTGGAAAAACTTGTTTTTCGTGTCTCCTTTTCTAAAAAACCTAATATGCAAGACTTCAATTCTTTTGTTCTTAAAGGAATGTGCTATCATCAAGATAAGTACCTCCTTCACTTAATGCCTTTTACATTCCATACATTATTGAAGGTGCACTTTGGTGATAATGTGCAAGATTTATCAGCTTGTTTTGGGTTTTCGGAAAAAATTAAAGATTGGTGTCATGATCAAAGGCCTATTAGCATTCCTTGTACAAGAATTCCTGTTATGTCTTGTGTCCACAATCAAAAAATATCCCATCTTGTAGAGACTCTTATTCATGATACGGCGCATCAAATAATCTGCTCGCATATTCCTAAAAAGCATCGAGATAAATTTCGTAAAGTAGCAAATTACCTTGGTAAAGAGTCAGAAAACTCGTTACATAAACAAGAACTTTTAGCGATAAGAAACTATTTTTATGATATGCCCTTTCTTTACTACACTAGAGACAATATACCTTCAGAGCTGACTTTTTACATTCCATTTGTTGTAGCTATTTATCGAACATTATCAACAAAATGGCAAAATTCTTTTATTGACGAAATTATTGGAATGGCTCTCTATTTGCAAAAACATAATCCTAATTATATTGAAAAAAATTTCCTTACTCAATGTGAAACCTATTTAGAAAGCCCTTTGCTTTCAAGCGAAATGAAATGTCAGCTGCAGGGAGATAAAGATCTCGTGATATTTCTTAAAGATACTTTATCTGAGGCTTTACAAGAAACTGTTAAAGACTTGGATGTTTTCCAGGCTAACTAAGCTTTTCCTATAATTGTTATTTAACAAGCGTTTTTTTATATAGAAAATATGAAACGCCCGAATTACGAATTACCTCCTGAGCCTTGGAACTACAATCCTTCTAAATGGAGTCAAAGGTTTCGTGTTGCTATAGTTGGGCTATTTGCATTTTTGATTGCTGTTTATCTCGGGCTTTATCAGTGGGGGATCATTTCCTCTATTTGGGATCCCATATTTGGAGAACAGTCAATGCAGGTGTTAGACTCATCTACTTCTCACTGGATGAGCCGCCTATTTCGGATCCCGGATGGGGTAATAGGAGCCTGGGCCTATCTTGGAGATGTTGTTTTCGCTTTAGCTGGCTCTGTCCGGCGTTGGCAATTTCGGCCTTGGCTAGTGATTATATTTGGATTAGATGTAATTCCTTTAGGCATTGTTAGTATTATTCTTGTAATAGCACAAGGCTTTATTGTTAAGGCATGGTGTTTTCTTTGCCTTGTAACGGCGTTTATTTCTCTTATATTAATTATTCTGGCATATGATGAAGTGGTCTCCTGTATTATTTTCCTGTATCGAGTCTGGAAGAGATCAAAAGATGTTAAACTTCTATGGAAAACTTGCTGGGGATATCCCTCTAAAATTTCTCATGAAGTTGGATTAGAACTTACAAAAAAAGGGAGAAAGCATGTGGGCAAGAATCATTGAGTTATTCATAGCGGGATTTTTAATAGCTAGTAGTTGGATTTTTCAAAGCTCAAGTTTTCTTTGGATTTTTAACATTATAACTACGACTTGGATTATCCTTTTTTCCCTTCTTTCTTTTAGTCACCGACTTAGGAAAATCCATTTGATGAATATTATTGCTGCACTTGCTTTAGCTATTTGCGCTTTTATTCAACCAGATCCACCTCCGCCACCTGTTTATCAAAATTATATGGTCTTAGCATTATTACTGATCATGTTTGCTGTTTTACCTACAGAGGCTTCTAAAGCACCAATACCTTGGAGGAGATTTTATAAAAAAGCATGATGCGCTTGCTACTGAGGAGAGTCTTTTTCAAAGTAATCTTTTAATAGTTCTATAGATTGCTCTAAGTTCTCTTTAGAAACATAAAGTTGGATTCCTTGTGTGAACCTAAGATGAGGGAGAAGTCCACTTGCATCATTTGTTCTCAACTCAGATGGAATCCCATGACTTTCTAACTTAGCTTGAGCAAGCTGAGCTTGCATTAATTCTTTAGTGTTTAAAATGCAGACATTCATATTTGTTAAGCTGTTTTTTTATGAAGAGACACTGTAAATGATTTTCTTATTAATTTACAGTAAAGCTGAGAAAAGGAGATAGCTCAAGCCTATTAATTACGGCAAGTTTTGTACATGATTTGAAAATACATCTTGTCTCGATATTCAGGTGAAATAAGCATTATAGAGTCTTTTGGGAACTCTTTTTCTTCCCCTGAAAATTTATATCCTAATTTTTTATAGAAACATATCAGATTTTCTTGCGTGGTGGGGATAACAGTCATAGTAATCTTTTCGACGGTTTGAAATACATGGTTTTCAACTGATTTCATAAATATAGGGCCGATTCCTTTTCCTTGGGAGTTATCCGGTATCCAGCTAAGAACTTTGCTTTTTTATAAACTGCATTTACCAGTGACGCAATTTTACCCGAATCTGAAATATTTTCAGCTATTTGAATACTATGCTGTTTACCTACTATATTTTTGATAAATCTTAACGGCTTCCTGAAAATCCTCCCCACCAATGTCTAAAAGTAGATTTTCTGTAAAAAGTTCAGAGAGTCTCGGGTCTTTTCCCCAGTTTGTTAAGTATTCAATTCTTTCTGCAAAAGAAGGATGGTCGCCCTCTTCGTTTTCATTAATATTTGGGTTATTCTCTATTTCTTTTCTTAAAGCCCTAATCCCACTTTCTGAAGAAGTTAAATAGGTTGCAATGAAATCACAAACGCGCTCTTGCGCTCGATCATGTTTTAGATCGGCAACTCTTTTGCCAGCAATTTCTATAGAGGTGGATTTCAGAGTCTTGAAATGCTCTGAAAGATATATATGCCCCATTTCATGACCAATTACCCACTTAAGTTCATCATCAGAAAAGGTAGTGAAAACTTTTCGTTCTACAAGAGTTATTTTGTCTAAAGCTTCTTTAGCTTCCTTATTTAAAGGAAATCGGCTCGCTTGATGAATTTTATCTTGTGTTTCTTCTGAAAAACATTTAAGAGGGATCGGTAGAAATTGAAAGAGGCTGGCCCAGTCAGGATTATTAGTAAGTACAACTCTGCTTTCAGATAAATTCAATTTTTCAGAAAACTCTTTTACAATCTTTGTAATTTTCTCAGCAGTTTTTAAATCTTCCCCCAATAATTCAACCATAGTGCCATCAAGGGGGCGCATACGGAGAGAGTCGAAAAAAGGAAATGAAGTAGCAGATGCAGCAGTCATATTTTTATATCCTCCCTTTTATAAGGGCTATTATTTTATCTATTCTGGGGCGTTTTTGTCTATTGAAGTACTATCTTTTAGGGGCTATAGAGAATCTAAGAAATGTCAAAGATATTTAAAAAAAGCTCTTTTTTTAAGTTACGAAAGTATGTAATTATAGTCCTTTATCTAAGTACTTTATGTATATGTATGCAAAATCAACTAGCTGAAATAAGAAAATCCTTACTATTTTTGTATGTGAAAGAATTAAAGGAAATAGCTGCTCATCTATCTCTATCAGACAAAGGAAATAAAATGACGGTTATCATGCGTATTTTACATTTTTTAGAAACAGGACAAAGATTAGCAGCTCCTAAGTTTCCAAAAGAATCCTGCGCACAAAAGGGGAAAATCTATCCCATAAATGAAAATGAACTAATGTTAAAGGGAGCTTATAAAAACGACCTTGAAACGCGAGTTTTTTTTAAAGGGTTAATTGGCCCTTATTTTCATTTTACTGCTTTTGGTATTGATTGGTTAAATGAGAGGTGGATGCAGGGTAAGCCTCCCACTTATCGAGAATTTGCCCAAATGTGGGAAGAGGAATACCAAAGAAGAAAAAAAGCTCCAGCACCTCCTAAAGAAGAATGGGCTTATATCAATTTTGTACAAAACTTGTTATCTAAATCACCTTTAATTGATCGAGAAGGTGTTAATAGTGCCTGGGAAAATGAACGAAAAAAACATAAAGCAAAAGTTTTTAACTTGCTTGAAGATTTTTCCCCTTCATTTTTTTAGCAATAAATATGTTTCATATTTTATTGTCTTAGCATATTTTTTCATAAAAAAGGAGACTATAATGACCTCACACCCTAAGGCTAACCTTCAACTTATTTACGTGTCTGATATCAAACGTTCCACGAATTTCTACAAGATGATTTTTAATGCAGATCCGGTATTTACGAGTCCTCGTTATGTAACATTTGATGCAGATGAGAATGGGAAGGCTCTGTTTGCTATATGGACAGGTGGAACAACTCCAGATAAAAAGACTCCTAGATTTTCAGAGATTGGAATCTTACTCTCATCAGACGAAGAGGTTGATCAGCTTTTTGACAAATGGAAAAAGAACCCTGAAATTAAATTCGCAAAAGAGCTTTATACGGATGTTTTCGGTCACACTTTTATTATAGAAGATCCAGATGGTCATCTTATTCGAGTGAGTCGAGTAGATTAACTTGTATTAGAACCCAACTCCTAAAGAAAGAGTTGCCCCTGGAACAGTAAAAAAACTACCTTGTAATTGGATTAGCATAGGATGCTCTTTACTAGCTGTCTGATAACCTACGATCAAAGGAAAGTTAGCTAGTAATGGTAGTTCACTATTCAGGAATAATGGAACAAGCGTGATGCCTGCACCTAAATAAGGGCCATTCCATTTTAATGGATAAGCTAGGTAAGCTCCTTGAAAAAAGGGGATGATGCCTTCAATATTACCTTCATTAAGCCCAACAAGGGTAGTTCCTATATTGATATCTAGTGCAGATACTTTATAAATGCGGCGATATCCCAATCCAATATCTAGACCATTAATATCTTCACCCGCGTAGTATCCTCCCACATTTGAGTAGAAAAAGGAATTTTTCTGGTTGAATTCTAGGTGCATTCTCCCCATTAGCGTAAAAGGAAAAAGCAGTAAAAGTACATATCTCATAATTAACTTTCTTTTTTTAAGACAAAGAATTGTAAGGAATTAAAGTATTTTTAAAAAATACGAATAAAATATTTAATCACAAATCTAAAGAAACTTTGGAGAGACTACCATCCACTGACCTACAGGTAGTGAGTCTAATTGGATGTTACCCACACGTACTCGTTTTAACGAGCTAATTGTTAAACCTAAAAGCTCACACATACGCCTTATTTGGCGTTTTTTTCCTTCTCTGAGTATGATAATCAATGTTCGATCATTGGAGCGCTTTACTGTAGCACGCTTAAGAGGCTTGCTATCAAGTTTAAGTCCAAAACGAAGCTTATCTAATGCTTTATCAGGGACAGCATGTTGGAAGCGCACAACATACTCTTTTTCTACTTCAGAGTCAGGGCCGATAATTTCTTTGGCGATTCGACCATCTGAAGAAAAAAGAAGTAACCCTTTTGAGTTGATATCAAGTCTACCTACAACATGCAATGATTCGGAATCAATAGGATCTCCTTTATCATAGCGGTTTTCAGGTGTAATCAATTCCTTAGCTTCTCGATAGTTTTTTTGAGGGAGGTTAGAAACAAAGCCAAGTGGCTTATTAAGGGCTATAGTTACTTTTTGCAAGCCTTTACTGTCTAAAATTATTTTAGAATCGATGGGCACTTTTATTCCTTGGGCAGTTATTAATGCACCATTAACGCGGACGCGACCCTCTGCTATATATTGCTCAGCTTCCCTTCGTGAACATAAGCCTTGACGGGCCATTAACTTAGATACTCTTTCTTCTTCCATGCACCTAGTATAACATAGAAGCTAATTTCTTAAATGGGGTTTACTTGGTAGTTTTAAAAAGTATTATTAAATTTTAGAAATAAAATATTTTATAACATGCTTTCTTCTTTTCTTGAATTGTCGAACTTGATGTCTTTGAACATCTTTATCCCTAACAGAAATAGAAAAATCACTTTAAAGACTTCTAGAAAGATATAATAAAAGTGGATAAAAGATTTTGATAGACTTATTCCTTGTAAAACTGCCTCTACTCTTTCACTCAAAGCAGGTAAAAGCCAATATGTCTGAATAATAAGAATTGAAAGGGGTAAATAAAGGAAAATGGAATTGGCAACTTTTAGCTTTTTTTTGGCCAGAAAAGAGCAAATCATAAGAAATATTGCTAAGGTCCATTCCACTTTATTAAGAGCTTTAAATACTAGCTGACCTACACTTAATCCAACTTCCAAAGATAAATTCGGCGTTCTGAATTTTAACCAAGCTTCCATGAAACTAATAGAACAGACAAAACCGATCCAAATGAAAATAGAAATGAAGCAAAAGAATGTGATATCTTTTTTATCGAAAGTTAGATTTTTTTTATTCATATGGTCTCAAAAATTTTTCTTATAATTTAATCTAAAGGTTAAATAGAAAACTAGTAGTTTGAAGGAAAGGCAAACTCAAATTTTTCTAGCTCAGATTTTAACCTTATCCTACTATGACTGCGTTGTATATTCACTCATATAATGAAGCAGTTTGAAAAAAATATTGTTAAAAATTTTGGAAAGAAGGGGGAAACTTGGCTTGAAAATCTTCCAAGTCTTATTGAGACATTAAAAACTCTTTGGAATTTATCTCATCTCATACCTGTATCAAATATGTCTTTTCATTATGTAGCACTAGGCATGCAAAATACTGCTTCGATTGTGTTAAAAATAGGAGTAGATCATGAGCTTACAGCCAAAGAAGCTTATGTGCTCCAAGTATGTAACGGAAAGGGATACGTGCGCCTTTTAGAATACTCAAAAAAATTTAATGCTCTTTTACTAGAGCGTATTCAGCCAGGCACTTCTTTAAAAGCATCTTTAAAACCACTTAGTGAGGTTATGGATATTTATGGACAAGTTGAGAAAACGATTGATATACCATTTTCAAAAGCATCTTCCTTTCCGATGGTGGCTGATTGGCTCACTGCTTTAGACAAGGTAAAATATCCCGAACAGTATCACCCCATATACACTCGTGCACTTAAGTTGCGAAAAAAACTTCTAGCAGAAACTAAACAACCTACTTTACTTCATGGAGATCTTCACCTTGATAATATTCTTCTTAATGGAAATGAATGGGTTTGTATTGATCCAAAAGGAGTAATTGGTGATAGAGGGTTTGAAATTGCTGCATTCGATGTCTTTTCAAAAGAAGAGTTGCCTGTTGCAACACGTGATGAATTTCACAAAAGACTCAAAGAACTTGCAGAAAAAACATCCTATCCACTTGCTAGACTTATCGATTGGTTTTTTCTCAGGTTAAATCTTTCAGCTGCTTGGGGGATTGGCGCTTCCCTCGACCCTGAATTAGCATTAGGACTTGCTGGTCTTTTATAACTACCTAGTTTTTTTCTAGCATCTTCCAGTTAAATTAATCATACTTGGAACCTATGAACTCTATTTTAAAGGAATCATTTTTCTTTGTAAGACATGCTGAAACAGATTGGAATAATCAAAAGCTTTGTCAGGGACAACGAGATATTCCACTCAACGAAAGAGGAAAGCTTCAAGCTAGACTGCTTGCTGAAAGAAGTCGTAATTTAAAAATAGAATGTATTGTAACGAGTCCTTTACAACGAGCATTAGAAACAGCAAAAGAGCTTCATCAGGTGCATAAAGACGCTGAATTACATATTGTCTATGACCTGCAAGAGAGAAATTGGGGGGATTTCGAGGGAATTTCAAGTGAAGAGATGTACACGCTGGAAGAATTAGAAGAAAAAGACCCTTTCTACTCTCCTGGGAATAATATTGAGCCCAGAAGGAACTTTCAAAAAAGGATTCTTCATGGGATTCTTACAGCGCAAAGTTTTCATGCCCATCCACTTATCGTAGGACATGGTAGAGCCTTCCTAGAATTGTGTTATTGCTTGGGTATTCCACCAATACGTCAAATTCCAAATTGCCATATTCTTGAAATTTTTCCGACCAATAACAGTTGGAAGACTCGTGTCATCTAAAGTTGGATGTGCTCTCTTTTAATACTTTCATTAGTGCTGCTTTTTATAAAGAGTCACATACTAATGAATAACTTCTAAGATTCGGAAATCTTTCTTTACAACATGTGATAAGAGCTTTTCCCAAAGGGTTCTGATATGTTTTTTCAGAATCAAATCTAATAGTTAGATGTTGTACAGATTCTATGCATTTATGAATAAATTCAGGAATTGATTGTACAAAAGTCTCTTCGTCTATTCCATAAGCATCTAATAGAATCCTAGATATGTTTACTCGAGAGTGCCTAATCCAATCAGCTGAACACCCAGGGTTGAGGTCATTGGCTTGAATATGTTTTGGTAAGCCAGGTTTGATATCTTTTCTAGTGTAAATGAGCTCTGCTTTTGTGCAATCTTGATTAAAAAAAACTCTTGTGCGTGAGTGGGTTTTGCGCGCCGATGAATCCATATTTGCCACTCCTAAACCAATATGTACTCGGTCTTTTAACAATTTTTCTAATGGTGCAAGTGCAGATGGGTTAGTATTAAATATTAGTGTCATATTTCCCCTTTTTTTAATTTTAGGGCGCACAATTTACAAATTTTTAGTTATATTATCTATTAAAAACTTAATTTTAATTTAAGTCTTGTTGATGAAAATAGATTTTAACTGATATATTACATATCAAAAAAAGTGCTATGGGAAATAAGATTCAAAGAAAGTTTGTCAGAGAAGAAGCCTATCTTAAAATTCGCAACTGGATTTTAGAAGGTGCTTTAGCGCCAAAAGAGAAGTTAAGAGATAAGGAATTAGCCGCTGAGCTAGGTGTCAGTCGAACGCCTGTCAGAGAAGCACTGCTCAGGCTAGAAGAGGAAGGGTTTGTTCAAACAAAACCCAACTCATCCACTTTTGTAAGTTCTATTGATTTTCATAACGCATTTCATCTTTATTCTATCGTTTGGACTTTAGAGAAATTAGCATTGAACCAGGCTTTTGGATCAATAACAGAATTTCATATTCAAAATATGATGCAAGCCAATGAAGAATTCTTAAAGCAAATGCAAGTCAATAATCGTTTAAAGGCTTTAGATGCAGATTATGATTTTCATGCAACTTATGTGAAGTTATCTGAAAATGCTGAACTGGAAAAAATGATTTCTGAGATAAAACGAAAACTCAAACGGCTAGATCTCTATTACTTCGACAAAGTTAACAATGCAGAGCTTTCTTATGAAGAACACAAACACATTATAGAGGCACTACAGAAAAAAGACTTAAATGCAGCTTTAAGTGCTGTAGAAAAAAATTGGAAAAGTAGTTTTGCCCGGTTTGAAATTTGAAGGAGAGCAATATGTTTAAAAACAAATTAGTAGCAGTGATGAATGGAAAAATTGAAACAGGAGTTATTCTGAATGCCTTAGCTCATATGTGTATAGGTTTTGGGGCAGAAATAGGAAAAGAAGATTTGCTCTTAACTGATTACATAGATGCTGATGAAAATACTCATCCTCATATATCTAAAATGCCATTTATTATTTTAAAAGCAAAGAACTCCAGTAAACTAAGCTCTTTAAGGAAGTCTGCTTTAGAATTAGGAATTAGATTTGTGGTTTTTACTGACACAATGACAATTGGGACCTATCAAGAGCAATTGGAAAAAACAAAAAATACCAAAGAGACCGATTTAATTTATTATGGAATAGTTTTGTTGGGAGATTGGGAGAAAGTATCAGAATTGACCAAAAAGTTTTCACTTTGGAAGTAACTATAAAAACCTTCGAATTTGATATGAAAAATCTAACAATAGACAAATCACTTGTTAAGAAATTAATTTCTTCTCAATTTTCTCAGTGGAAAGAATTGTCTATTGAACCTGTTGCCTCAAGCGGGTGGGATAATCGAACTTTTCATTTGGGCAAGAGTATGTTAGTCCGTTTACCGAGTGCGGTTGATTATGAATTACAGGTGGAAAAGGAGCATATGTGGTTGCCTAAATTGGCTAGCTCCCTTCCTCTTCCTATCCCCATTCCCTTAGCGATGGGCAACCCAGAATATGGTTATCCCTGGAAATGGTCCATTTACCGATGGCTTGAAGGGGAACCTGCTTCTACTTCCTCTATAAACAATCTAGAAAAGTTGGCGGCTGATCTTGCGAATTTTTTAACTGCTTTATACAGAATTGACACAACAGGAGGGCCACCTCCTGGATTACATAGCTTCCATCGAGGAGGATCATTGTCGGTTTATAATACTGATGTGCATCAAGCTATTGCTTCTTTAAAAGATAAAATTAATGCTACAGCTGTAACAAGTACTTGGGAAAACGCTCTTGCAAGTTCTTGGAAAAATTCACCTGTATGGGTGCATGGTGATATCAGTGCGGGTAATCTTTTAATACAAGAAGGTAAACTTTCTGCTGTAATCGATTTTGGTCAGTTGGCTATTGGTGATCCAGCCTGCGACCTTGTAATTAACTGGACCTTATTTCATGGTAAAAGTAGAAAGATTTTTCAAGAGATGCTTTCTCTAGATAAAACAATATGGTCTCGTGCTCGAGGCTGGGCTTTATGGAAAGCTTTGATTGTTGCTGCAGGCTTTACTAATCCAAATAACGCAGAATCAAAGCAGTGCTGGCGAATTATCAAAGATGTCATTGCAGAATAAGTTTAAAAAAATATTAGATGTTTTAACTAAACTTTAAGGATTGTGGTGTGAGCATTAATGAGCATATAGGCAAGACTTAATTGGGGAGGCAAGTCCGGTAGATTTGAAGCATCAAACCAATCTGCTGCTTCAATCTCTAGAGGATCAATTTTGATGTCACCTTCTAACCAATCACATGTGAATCCAATAATGAGAGAGTGGGAAAAAGGCCATGGTTGACTGTGAAAATATTGAATGTTTTGTACTTTGATTCCTACTTCTTCATAAATTTCTCGAGCAACACATTGTTCGAGGGTCTCTCCGGGATCGACAAACCCAGCTAGTACACTATAAGTTTTCCCAGGAAAATGAGGGCTTCTGGCTAAAAGAATTTTTTCTTCTTTTTTTACTAAAGCCATGGCGACAGGAGCTAATTTTGGATAAAAAAGTTGTCCACAGGTTTTACATTCACGACATCGTTCGTTTTGTCTATGGAAGGTAGAATCTCCACAGCATCCACAAAATTGGGTTGTACGATCCCAATGAATAAGTTGTAAGGCTCGACCTGCTAAAGCATAGTTTTCCTCATCTAAGATGGAGTAAAGGGGTTTTAAGTCATTCCATTTCCATATAGAAGGAACGTTATTTTCATTTTTTAGCTCACCTGCAAAAATATGTTTATTTCTCAAAGTTCCAAGATAAAGAGTTCTTTGCAAAGTAAAGTCATGATTGTAAGGCAAAGACTTCCCATCTCGTGAAATAAGCAATTTATCTTTTGAAAAAATAAACCAGAGACCTTCTTTTGTATCTGGAAAGAGTAAACTGTTTGTAAAATCTTTAGGGGCAGCTAACGGAGGAAGAATCATAAGAATTTAAAATTTCATATTTTTGGAAAATTTGTACTTTTAATCAACTTTGGAAAATCTTTTAAGCTTTCTTTTATTTCAGTTAAATAGATTTTTTTGCAGTGATCATTTTAGTATCATCACTGGTTTGATTGCGCAGCAAAGGGCTGGGGACATAGCATTAGTACTGCTCATATTAATTATTCTCTGCATAATGTCCCTAAATTTTTTTCTTCGTAAAATGATTAAGGTATTTAACATCTGCTAATGCATCCAGAACTTTTGCTTGGAAAATTTAGAATAAGAGTATAAATTTTTTACCTCTTAACTGGAGGTTTATATGAAATGGGTGCTTTATTTTTCTTTTCTAGTAACAGCTGTATTTGCTCAAGATCGACATGCATATCAGAAACATTTTCCAAAGGATCTTTATGAATGCCTTATTAAAAAAGGGTTTTTCGATGAGGGGTCTTTTGAAAGCAAAAAAGAAATACAATATGCAGAAGAAGTAGCCATGATTAGCATTAGCCTGGATGAAGAACATGGCCAGCCCTATGCATTAATTGATTATAACCGTAACAAAGATACTGGTGACTTTAGTGGGATGAAAGCAGCGTATCGAGAGGGTCACTTAATCGCTTATGTTATTTTTGATGAACTAGGGAGGGACTATCTTGCTTTTCCTCCTTTTGCAGATGAAAAAGGAATAACATTACTTATATTAGACTTAATGGGTCAGGGATACTTACAGCTCACGCAGGAAGCTAAGGGATAAAAGACTATTGGCAAGATTATTTTAAATGTTCTTGCTTAAAGCTATCTTGTTGCAATGTGTCATGAATATAAGGTAGGGCTTTTATTATCATCTCAGATTCATCAACGTCAACTCGTTTAAATTTTTGGCCCTGCTTTTCCATGATTTCTATCAGCTGTGTTGGTTCCAACCATTCAATATTACTGCCTGCTTCAGAGTCATCAGAATCTCGCACTTCTGGATCCCAAGAATCAAGTAGGCAAGCAATATAAAGAGTTGTTTTTTCAAAAGGTAATCGAGTGTTGGGAAGATATCCAGATAAACAACCTAAAAAAGCTATTGGCTTGGCATATGCCCCAAATTCCTCTTTCAACCCCCTTGATAAAGTTTCTAAAGGTGTTTCATTATCTTCCATACTTTCTCGCATCAAGATATAAACATCTTTGCTATCTAAAATTTTACTAAAATGATGACAAGCAACCCTTCCGGTTTTGTCAAAAAGGATAGCTCCTATGGATAAATGATAAGGTTGTTTTTGACTTGCTTGAAAAAAAGGTCTTTTTTTCTTTTCAGCTGAAAAGAGGGTAAAAACTGAAAGTAGCAGAATGCTGGTTATTAATTTTTTCATAAATCCTTTTGATGTTAAGAGAAAAAAGGGACAGTGTTAGTTTAGTTGGAAGCAAGATTATGCTTAAGTTCCTTAATAAAAGATTCTATAAAAGCAGGTTGGGTGTCCCAAGAAGTCATCCATCGTGCGACGAGCTGCTTATTGTCCCAGATCCAAAAAAAGCTTTTTTGTTGTAATTTTTCCAAAATTTCTAAAGAGGGTAGTTGGACAAAAACTGCATTAGACTCGACAGGATAAAGAATGGGTAATTCAGGAAAGTTACTCTTCAGATTCTCTTCCAGCAGCTTGGCCATCTTGTTCGCATGGGAGGCATTCCGTAGCCATAGATCTTTCTCTAAAAGAGCAGTCATCTGCGCTGATGCAAACCGCATTTTAGATGCGAGTTGCATTTGTTGCTTTTGAACATACTTAAACTTTTGAGCAAGTCCTTCTTTTAAAAATACGACAGCTTCAGCTCCCATAAGACCATTCTTTGTTCCTCCAAAGGAAAGAAGATCCACTCCTACATTTGTCGTAAGGTCTTTTAGTGAGACATTTAAATGTGCTGCAGCATTGCAAAGTCGGGCGCCATCAACATGCAAGAGCAAGTCATTTTTATGTGCAAAATCTGCTAAATTTTTCATTTCTTGCAGAGTGTAAACAGTCCCTAATTCTGTAGATTGGGTAATCGAAAGAAGAGCGGGCTGCACATGATGGAGATCGCCTTTTCCATGTAAATATTTCTCACATTGCTCTGGGGATATTTTCCCGTTCTTTGCTTCTATAGGCAGTAATGAACTCCCTGTGTTAGCTTGAGGGGCTCCACATTCATCATTCAAGATATGTGCACTAGTTGAACATATAACGGCCTGCCAAGGAAGGAGTGCATGCTTGATACTGCAAACGTTAGCTGCCGTTCCATTAAAGACAAGAAAACTTTCAGTAAAAGGGCCGAAAATCTTTTTAAATATCTCTTGCATTCTCTCGGTCCAAGGGTCCGCACCGTAAGCCATTGCGTGGCCAGTATTAGCTTTTTGAATGGCATCCATAATTTCGGGGTGGACAGGAGAGAAATTGTCGCTGGCAAACGAACTAAACATACAAACTCATTTTAAACTTTAAAGTATATGTCACTGGGAATGTGTTGTCTACGGGAAATGGAAACCGTATGTAAATTCAAGGGTTTTATAGAAGTATTCTAAAAATTTTTCTTGGGAAAAATTCACATTAAAAAATAAAATTTTTCAAACAATTAAAATTTTAGGTATTTATGACAGCTTTAGTAACAAGTACAGAAACAAGTGAGTTTGCACACGTATCATTTACCGTTCTAGATGAGAATAATGAATTACTCGAAACTATGGTTTGTAAGTGTCAAAAAGCTTTTGAGCATATACAAGAATTATTTGATAATTCTGAGGTAGTAATCACTAATGTTGTAGTATGTCGTTCTTTTGTGATATTATCCGATGGTGATCCTTCCCATCATAATCAGACAATGGGTGATTTCCCAGGGCCATATACTTCTAAAGAGTTTCTAAAAATGATGAAATATGATGAAGGAATTTCCAATGAGGAATGGTTTGCCCATTTAAAGGCAATTGATGAGGAAGCAATGGCTTCGCTAGTTGAAGAATAAAGTAACGTTCTATATTGGTACAAATAGACAATGGAAGACTGGCAAGGAGATGCACATCCACATTTTAGAGAGGTTCTCGAAAAGGTATATTTACCTGCAGGACTAAGCATTTATAATTTTGAAAAGGAAATTGAAAGTCAAGAATATGGTGCCAGTCGTTTTAGGTTGAATAATCAAAAGATTGTATTTCGTGTGGCAAAGACTACTCCTAAAAAAGTTGGACAGTTTGTTACTTTATGGAAAAGGGTAGATGGCCGTATCCAACCTTTTGATATGGTCGACCCTTTCGATCTAATTGTTATTAGTATCCGCATCTCAACGCATTTTGGACAATTTGTTTTTCCTAAAGATGTGCTGCATAAAAAAGGAATTGTATCCAAGGACAAAATAGGGGGTAAGCTAGCTATTAGAGTTTATCCTCCGTGGGATCAAGTAAATAGTAAGCAAGCGTTAAAAACACAAAATTGGCAGATTCCCTATTTTTTTGAAATCAAGGAAGAAGCAAATTCTTTAAGTGTTAAAAAACTATTTTCCTCATAGCGAAAATAAAGCTACTTTATAATATAATTTTAAATTTTTAAAAAAACGTTTAGTTTTATTGGATAAATTAATATTAATTAATTTAATCAATTAAATTTAATTGTAGATTAATTATAATTAAATTATAAAATCTTAAATTAAATTAATTAATATTATTGGGGGAGAAATGTCAGTTCCGGCAACAAGTGGAAATATAGTAAGTGAAGATGCACAAGTAGTGTTTAAAGTTAGGGATCAACTTAAAGTTTTACAGTTCGAAGAGGCCTTTCAGTATATACAAGGATTGTCTGATTGCCTTGATAATATAGCAATCAAGGATGTTGTAGCGAGCCGTTCTATTGTTATACTTGGTTCTGTTGTCACGCAATCTAATCCTCTTATGATGGCTACTACATTTCGGAATGAACACAAGATGTGGGCAGCTACTGGGCCATTTACTAGTGAGCAGTTTCTGAAAATGATGCAATATGAAAGAGGAATTTCAAGCGATGCATGGGGTAATTTTCTAGAAGCAGTAGCTAAAAATGAGAACTAATGTGCTGGAAGGTTTTCCAGCCTTTATTATTCAAAGTGAATGAATCACCCCGAACTTTTGTTCAAGGTTTTCTGTGTGCTAGATTAAGAGGGTAGACCGCTCTCTGGAAATTAAAAAAATATTTTCTTTTTACTTGATCTATATTTTCTACCTTTTTAGCTTAATTGTTTTTCAATTTTCTAAAGAGGATATCAGTGTCGAGTCTTATTAATTTGTCAGATGCTACTATACAAGCCCTAGAGGTTGGAGCTGCTGCTTTCATAGTTGGTTCTGACCTTGTAGCTGCTACAATTGTTGGTGGCACATTTGCTTTAGTCTCTCAAGTAACTAAGCCTTATTTTAGAGAATCAGGTACTCTATCTTTCATTTTGAACATGGTAATGACTTCAGCTTTGATAAATCTGTCTTCCAAGCACTTTGTTATACTTAATAAAGCAGCTTGTGCAACTTTTTTGCCAGCCTCAACAGTTATAAAAATCATAGCTGTCGTGGCAATTTTTGAAGTTATAGCTGTCGTAGGGTTAGCACTAGGGTTAATGGTAATAATATATCAAGCATTTAAAGCCATGTGCATTGAAGATAGACCTTTTGCTCGATAAAGCAAATATTTAAAAGTCTTCTTGAGTTGACTCAGAGATAGATAGTTCTTCTCCTTTTTTAATGTCTCGCAGAGCAATGTTTGCTTCTTTTTCAAAATCTGGGACTACATTAGGATTGCTTGAGCGATTTACATGTCTTTCAGGATCAGGGTAAAAGTATATGCTCCCATTTCTTGTATGACAGAAATTCTCTTGTTCATACCTGGGAAGTTCTCTATATTCTTTAGGGGATAAAATAGATAGATTCCACTTTATGACTACATCTCCTTGCTTGAAGTCTTTTTTTGCAAAGACACCAAGCCCATCTTGAAATTGACCAATTCCTGATCTTTTTATTTCAACATCTTTCGAATTCATAGGTACTCCTTCATCTATTAGTTTAGAGCTGAGAAGTATACAAAAGTATAAGAAAAGTGTTCAAAATTTTTTATTGAGCTCTTACTTTTTCAGGGATGAAGAAAAAATGAGTACTTCAGCTTAAGCTATTGGCAATATTTAAGCGTTATAACAAATGTAATGATGCTTGAAATGAACTTCATTAATCATAAGAAAATGTCACTCAGATATCCTTAAAAAAAACTAATTTGAATTTTAAATCATGTAATACGTAATATATTCAGATTTTTTATTAATTATAATAAGTTATCATGAATAAAGTGATATTTTTATTTCTTGCAGTTTTTGCATCCGGCTATTGTCTTTCAATCGAAGAAGAGTCGCATAGGGATAGACTTTTAAAAACTCTGCAGCTTATGCAAGAAAGATTCCTGTTTTCCACTTATGAAAAAGAAAGTATAGAGAATAATAAAATTATTTTTCAGGAAGTGGATGAAATTATTGAGCTAGTGCTTAAAACATATCCTGAAGACGTATCATTAAGAGTTCCTTGTATTCGCTTATTGTACATTCAAGGTAACCACTATAATTATAGAGATCAACCTGTATTGGCTCAGAAGAAATTGCTTATAGCAAAAGAACTTTGTGAAAAAGAACTCTCTTTATTTTGCGAATCAGCAGAAGAAATCTGTGAATCCCTGGTTAATATTGATGGCCATCTGCCTTCTTTTTATGCGATGGTTTTGCGCCTTCTTGGAAAAGCTTATATTACACCTTTCGACTCTCACAACCAACTGTTAAAAGATGAAGGGGAAGCCTTATTAAGAAAGGCTATAAAAATTCGAGAGTACATCGACAGTCAATTAGAAAGGGGGTGTTATCAGGATTCACTTGATAATGCTATTGTCGGTAATACTCATATCTTCAAAAGGGATCTAGCTTCTTATGTCATTCTCGAAAAAGGAACACTGGATCAGGCTGAAAATGTTTTTTTAGAGATACTAAAGATCGATGACCCTATCAATCAACAAATATGTCTGAGAAGACTTTTAGGTATTTATCAAAAAAAAGGACAGGAAGCAGCGACTCTTATAGAACGACAACACCAATATAAAAATGCTATTGAGATAGCTGATAAAGTAATTCGATATGTAGAAACAAATCCTGAAGTTTTTCGCATCTCGTTTATGTTAGCCCAAGTTGGGCAACTTTACTTTGACCCTCAAAATCCTTTTCGCGATTTAGAGCTTAGTCGCAAATTCTTTGAGCAGGCTAAAAAAACATGTTTTGATGAATTAAAGTCGATTTCCATTTTGTTACATCAAGGACTGTCCAAGGTTTACCAGGAAATTGCCAAGCAAGAAGAGTGGGAATATTCTGAAATATCTAGCACAACATATTTACGAGAGCTATCTCGGCCGTCTGAGCGGCAAGCTATTGCTTATGAGCAACTGGGAGATCTTTATTTTGATCAGAAAAAATATATTGTTGCCACCACACTTTATAGCAATAGTTTAAGCATTCTCCGTAAGTTTCCTGTTTTGCTTGATAGTCCATTATGGGTACGTCTCATGCAAAAAATGGAAAAAATAGAGCGAACAGTTTTTCCAGCTAAAAACGAGGACCTTTTATCCTATACTCAACATCTGTCTACATATCGAAAGCGGCTGGAGAAAATGCGTCAAAAAGCAAAGGGTATGATTGGTGATAAACCAGTAAAAGAGGTCTTTGAGTATATCACGTTGGAGTACAAAGAATTGATACAACTAATATTAAAAGATCTTGGAGCAAACGACTCTTTTCCATCTTTTACGCTCATCTGTGGAGGTTCTATGAGTTGGAATGTCGCAACCCCTTATTCCGATGTTGAGCTCGCCTTTTTAATTGATTCAGAAAAGTCCGAAATAGAAAAAACAATGGTTAAGAAGTTAGCAACGTTGTTGACACTTAGACTCA
The DNA here is from genome assembly GCA_050049995.1 of Chlamydiota bacterium. Lineage (GTDB taxonomy): Bacteria > Chlamydiota > Chlamydiia > Chlamydiales > SM23-39 > 21-14-0-10-35-9. The sequence continues at coordinate 22,418 of JASFVE010000002.1, forward strand.
ATGCGATTGGTGAGGCTCCAGCAGGTGATTTAAAATTAGATTCTCTTTCTTGGTTAGGCTCTGGTGAAAGTCCTTCTCCTAGGGGGATCATGCTCGATCCATTTCAGTTAGCTACCCCTCAAAAGTATTTCATTGGAACACCTGAAGAGTTTGCTTTACTTCAAAAAAAACTTGTGTCTGTTCAAAAAAATGATTCTAATACTATGACCCAATTTGGTAGTTCATTTATCCATGCTTCCTATGTGTTTGGTGATCCAAAGCTCCTTTTACGCTATAAAAATCAATTACAAAAAACCTTTAGTTCTCAGGAAAGAAAGGAAATTTCTAATGACAGGCTTAAAAAAGATCTAACTCGTTGGGAGATAAAACGTCAACAGGATGCCAACGGAGAAAGATGTAGCGTAAAGCATGATCTTTACAGAGTACTTGATATCATTCTTTATGACTTGGCGTTTCGATTTTCAATGCATGAGGTAAAAGACCCGTGGGAGATTTTTGAAATGCTAGAGGCTTGTGGCATTATAGACCATAAAATGGCAACCAATGGACTGAAGACTCTCGATCTGATTGGTGAATTGAGAATCAAAACCTATCTTTTAGCTCAATGTCAAAGAGAATGGGTTGACCCTAAAATGGCAAAAGTTGCAACGATCCGAGATTTTTTAAGATCTTGGTATGAACATGTTAAAGCTCTTTTCCCAGAGGTGAATGTAGAGGGCGAACCTTCTTCAAACAATGTTGAGTCCTTATTGCAAAAACTTACTTCTAATAAAGCATTTTATGGTTCCAGACATCCTGTTGTATCTCAAAGCCATGCCCAACTTGGTTTGGCTTTAATCAAGATTAAACATTTTCATGAAGCTGCTCACGAGTTTGAAGAGGCTATAAAGATCGATAGTTTTATGTATGGTACTCATCATGCCAGAATAGATGCCTATTCTAGGCAACTTGAGCTTTGCCGAGAAAAAATCAACTCGCAAAATATACTTTCCGTTACACCATGTCACAGTCATTGCAAGGAGTTAGAGTTTATAATTTCCCATCCTTCTTTCAAAGCTTTTGATTTAAAGCTGCAAGCTCTATCAGCTTTGAAGCAAGGTGATTTATCTAAAGCTAATGTCTTTTTTGATTTATCGAAAATTGTCTTTGATAGCTATCACAAAAATCGCTTACCATTTTTATTAATGGAGTAAATTTAATTATAGATTGGGCGCTACAGTATTCCCTACGTTTACCCCCCTAAAGTCCAAGTTAATTCTTAAATATTTAAAAAGAATTGTCTGAGGAGTGGGTCATTTAATTAATAATTACATAGATTCCACCGATCTGAAAATTGAGAGACAATTAAACAACTTATCAAGCAAAACTATTTCATAATAAATTAGATCAGTTATGTGAGTATCTTTTATTCATTTTAATTGTCCTTTATAGTTGCCTTATTAATGTATTCGTGAAGTCAACAAAGATGGAGGATTATGTTGCAAACAATAAAAGACTATACAAAATTCTGCCTCTTTAATAAATGGAGAGATATAGAATTCAAAAGAGCCATGATCAGTTCTTGTGAACCAAGACCGATGGAATTAATAAAAAGAGAAACTAAATCTTTTATTCAATTAATATGAAGTCTTTTATCGTGCTTTACTCACACAAAAACAAAAGATGTCTGACTGAAGAGATGCTTCAAGGTCATATTTTATTTCTAAAGAAACTAAAAGCTAGAAATATGTTAGTTATTTGCGGGCCTTTTATCGACAATGAAAGAGCCATAATAATTCTAAGAAGTTCAAGCAAAACGGAAGTTGATAAACTAGTAAATGAAGAGCCTTTTGTAAAAGGGAAATATTACGAGCGTTATGAAATCGTTGAATTTATCGAAGCAAATCAAGAAAACGACTGGCTCATGTCCCATTCCCAAATAAAAAATAATAATCTTCATTAAGACACAGCCCAAACTTTTCATAAAACTACTTAAGGTTGATTAAAAGATAGTAGTTGGATGAATTCAGAACTTTTACATGGGGAAAATTTAAAAAAGTAATATATGATTATAATTCAATCTTAATGAGTTAGAACCTATTCTAGGAAAATATGGAAATACAATCAGCTTTAAATAATGTGCAAACCTTTGATGAATTGCTTCCAATTGCAGGAAGAAGTACTCCTCATATTTCATTTTTTGGCTCAAGGTATGTGACTGTAAGGGGATATGAAGGCTTTCTAAAAATAGATGCTCTTATTGAAAAAGTAGAAGAGATCATTGCAAGAAAGCCTCTTTGGAGTGAAGAAACCAGATCAGCTGGAAAACGTGTATTACTAGAAAAGAGCAGGCTATATTCACAATACTATGAGAAGAAAAAGAACTGCAACTGGATCACTTGGATATTTTTACTAGCTAGAACAGGTTTTATTTGGGAAAAGGGAAGAACTAGGAGGACATATTTTAATGTAAAAATTGTTCCTTTGTTCGATGTAACAAGAATTGAATATGTTGGTGATACTGAATATGATCTGGAAAGAGGATTTAGATATATTGATGTTCTAGAATATATTGACTATCATAATGACAATTGGATGCCGGATCCAGCGCACGTTCGAATTAGTAGTACCCCAATATCTTTCTTAGAAAGCGGCATAACTGTTCCATGCACTTGGGAGTACTATTAATAGGTTTCAGATAATTTGATTTTTAAGAAATTCTTCCTCTATTAAATTAGAAAAGAGAGATAATCAGTCATTGTTATTTGACGAGAAAATTCTGTCAATTATTCCAAATGCCACTTTTTGAGATTTCCTTCTTGTTTGTATATTTGATAGGCTTTTATGAAGGTTTATTAATAGAGATGGAAAGGTTAGTTAAGAACTTTTACATGGGGAAAATTTAAAAAAGTAATATATGATTATAATTCAATCTTAATGAGTTAGAACCTATTCTAGGAAAATATGGAAATACAGTCAGTTTTAAGTAATGTGCAAACCTTTGATGAATTGCTTCCAATTGCAGAAAGAAGTACTCCTCATATTTCATTTTTGGGGAAGAGATATATCAGGGTTGAAGGCTTTGAAGGTTGTTTAAAAATACAATCCCTCGTTGAAAAAGTAGAAGAAATCATTGCTAGAAGGCCCCCTTGGAATGAGAGGACTAGACATTCAGGTAAACTAGTAGCAAGGGAAATTGAAAGGATTGATGCGCAGTATAACAACCTAAAGATGAACAGTAACTGGTTTTCATGGATATTACTTTTTATTAGATTCGGATTTTTTTTAGGAGAAGGTAGAGAAGTAAATTATTTTTTAGAAGAGATTAAACATTTATTCGATGTGACGACTCTTCAATTTGTTGATGATGTTCAATATGATGCAGAAAGAGGTTTTAAGTATTTATTAGTTTGTGAAAGAATTGAACACTTCATACCAGGTTGGAGGATGCCAGATCCAGCTCGTGTTAGAGTGTCTGATCGTCGTGTAGCTGAGATTCGATGTGGCAAGCCTTTTCCAATTGATTTGATTTTTTTAGATACGTTGTCTGCTGCAAAAAGATTGCTCTTACGAAAAATAGAATTTTTTAATTGTAGTTAAAAAATACATTTAAAATGTAGAAAACTATTCGTTTTCTTGTTTAATTTTATTAATTAGACTATAATTGTTCCATAATTAATTTTTTTAATAATAAAATTATGGGACCTTTATATTTAACTAAACCTCTAATGTATTGGGCTGCTTCAATAGGATTGTCTACAACAGTTGGAAACTTTATTGAGACCTCTTCAGAATCTACAATTAGTCAAATAGCTGGAAAAATCTTTCAACAACCTGCTTCTGTAGTTTTTTTAATGGCCTCAGCATCATCTCTTGATCTTGGGGATGTGGGTGCTGGTGTTGCTCTCATAACACCTCTCCTGACATATGGGATGCAAAAAATAGCTAATCTTAGTCACCTTCCAAAACTTGAAAAATTTTTTAGTGTTTTGGATCGAGTTTTGACGATAGCAGGAAAGGTTATGAGCTGTGCTATAATAATTTTTGGATATTACACTTCAACGTCTATAGCAAGCCCATTAAGCTTTCTTTTCTTAGGTCTTTTTGCATTAAATGCTGTTTTATACACAAAGCAACTTACTCCTTATTTTTACTCTTCTAAAGACCAAGTCAACTCTTAAAATATCAGAACTTTTGATTGGGGTAATTTAGAAATTTTTCTATGATCAGGAACTTAAATATCAATTTCAGGAGAAATATGAGTGAATCAAGTGAGAAGAAGCTATTCGCCGTATATTTAGGTGGGCGGGCAGATAGATGCAATATCGAATTACATGATGTGGTTTTTGTAGCTGGCTCATCAATTGAGGAAACTTATCCATTATTGGCTAAGAAATGGTTTGGCAATTTAAAGGGATTCCATATTGATTCCTATGTTGAGTTGCAAAATATTGACGGTTATAAAATTGAACTTAGTCAATCTCCTCCTAAAGATCATTCTTTAAAAAAGCTATATTTTATTAATCTGGGTGCTTATAAACCTGGAGAATTCACTGAATATCATCAAAGTACATTTTATGTGGCAGATTCTGCACCAGATGCTATAAGAAGAGCTAAATCTGAATTGTGTCAAGGACTTCAAACAGTTCATAAGGATGACGTAGTAACACTTGATAAGGTTAGCGATCCTGTTGATTTTGATGTTGATGATGTGTTGGAACTTCGGGAAGTTGATTCCTATTATATTTCTTTAACCCCTACATCATCTATTGAACAAATGATACCCATTTCGGCTTACATTAAACTAGATTTACTTGTAACAAAGTAGAAATGGGCTCCCTTTACCCGAACTTTTTAGTTGGTGAGCAATAGATAATTCAACCTTCTTTCTTATCTTTTAATCACCATAGATTGGAGGTGAAAAATGCGTTCAAAACTTTTAATCAATGGAGAGATTTTTCTATTTTTAAAAGATAAAAAATTTTTTATCAATCAAACATTTGTTAATTTATAATATTACAAACTGATGTATAATCTGATTTCTATTTATAAGGTTTTATAAAAATGAAGAAATTAATTTACTTATTCTTAGTTTGTATTAGTAGTTCTTTGCTTGGTCAGGAAAGTTTTTCTGGTGAGTCATTTCCCTCGAAAGTGGAGATTGAGGTAGTTCCTTATGTTTACGGAGATATATTTCAACCAGGGTATGGTTTAAGTATACGAGCCGGAATTTCAGCTCATACATTTGAGTTAGCTCCTATGTCAATTCCTCCTTCAAGGGGATATTTTGGGAATAGTTCTGCTAGAATAGGGGTTACAGGTTCATATTATTACACATTTCGCCGAGGTAAAATTTTTCAACCTTACCTAGGTTTCAGTTTTACCCATCTGCGAGATACTCATAGAAGTGTTTATCAGGAATATCAAGGGGATAAGCTTTATAAAGAAGGGAAAAGCCCAGTTTTAAAAGAAAACTTTATCGATAGCATAATAGGAATGCAGGTCTGTATACCGAATAAAAAATTTGTGAAAGCATATTTATTTGGAGATGTTTTAGGTTGTCCAATGTGCATTGCAGATTTAATTGGGGAAGGATTTAAGTATGCAGAGGTGGGTTTACGCCCTCTTCCTAGAGTAGGGGCCGGATTGCAATTCTAACAGAGCTTTTGATTGATTAAAGATGAAGGACGTCTACACAACTCTTGATTGGGGAAAAGTGCAGTGTGTTCAAATATTTGAAAGTTATAGCTTCTTTCTAACCCCGAGTAAGTTGTCCCGTAGCTGGATCTATAAACATACCTGCACCAGGCCGATGGTCCATGTCATCTAAAAGTTGAATCTGTCCTTCTTTGGAGCCTTCTGTGACCTTTGAAAATACAATTGTGCTTTCACTTACAATGTTTGAAAGGCTAAGTTCTCGTTCACCAATTTTGACGATTTTACCTTCCACAGTAAAGGATGACCAGTTGTCTTCCGAGATTGGTCTGACATTAACCCTGTTAAAATCAAATAAAGTACCATTTTCATCTCGATATCGTAGTCCCTCTAGGGGTTCAAAGGCTGCTACTCGCTGTGCTCGTGCAATAATTGCTTCCGCAAGTTGATTCGTAGTTCGGGCATTTGCCTCTAAATCATCATCGTTTAAAGATTCGGTGAGGTTAATAAAATGGGTGATGCCAATCTTCTCTTTTGAGCCATCTGCTTTGATGATTTCTAAAAAGATAGGTTGCCCGAGATCAAGTTGTCGTCTACCGCATAGATAAAATCCGATAGGCTCTGTGCGGTTTGCGTTTACAATCTGAAGGGCATTGGTTAATAAACTTTCATAAGTTGATGTTGATACAGATGCCAAAACAAAACTCTCTTTTTTTGTTATACAATTATACTACTTTCCTAGTTATAAAGGCCAGATCAGTGGGGCTGGTTTAGTAGAGGAAAGGAGACGTGTTCAGACTTTTGATTGTGAAAAACTAGCATTTTTAAAACTTTATCAGACGTTCGGGGTTCAATGGTTTCATAACTTGAATGCGTTAAGGATTTCTGAGAAGAGTCCTAAGGCTATTTAGGTGTATGATTTTTTTTTACGTCTTTTGAAGAAGGAACAAGCTTTATTATTCATAGAGTAGTCATATGCAATTTTTGTACTTTTTATTGAACTGCCAGTATAATACCTTCCCATGTTTAAGCTTTTTTTCTTTCTTTTTTCAATTTTTCTATTTACTGTAAATGCATATGCTGATGAGTCAGTATTATCTTCTCCTAGTACTCAATCAACTTTGCTTGCCCAGTATAACAATAGAATTTCAGTTAATTTTCCTCTTATTGGGCTTTCCTATGAAAGGATCAAACCAAATTCTTATTATGTAGGAATCGATGCGAACATTTTTTTCCCTTCATTCAATTTTAGCGATATCACCAACTTTGAAGCTCGTATTGGGTATCACTTTTTTGATGGAATAGGGCATCATTTTATTTTAACTGAAGGGGTAGGATATCTCCGCAATCATGAATTTTTAGCTGAATGCTTTTCTTATAGTCTCGAAGATATTCCAGAGTTTTTGTATGAATCTATTGGATTTTCTTATGAAGATGAGGTAGTCATCCATCAATTTTTGGTCGTAGAGGTTGGTGTGAATGCTCAGGGTTTACTGGCTTATCGGTTCCCAGCGAAATGGAATGCTTCTTCCAAAGAATATGGGAAGATAACAGGAGCATTTCCTGTTTATGGCTTTAAAGGGAGCCTTCCTATTACATTTCGATTTGGTCGACAAAAAAACTGGGATTTTCGGATTCAGCCTTCCTTTTTATACTTAGCAAGTCACACAGTTAAAATGGACTACGTTTATGCGCTTTTTGGCTCTAAAAGAGTCAATTCAACGGAAAAAAAGCAAATCCAGGAAGGTTATATTTATTTTTCAATTGGACGTAGATTCTAAAGTTCTATTTTGAAAATAAAAGACTGCTCGTGAAACTAAAGTCTTAAAATTGAGAAAGGAGGAAAGATGCGTTCAGAACTTTTGATTGGGATAATTTCGCTAAAAAGGCTATAACTTTTTCTAAAATTTATATCAGTAGAGGAGCCTATGGATAGAGGAGAAGTAATACTTTACACAACAGCAGATGGTCAGACCTCCATCCAATTGCGAATTGAAAATGGAAGTGTATGGTTAACGCAGTTAGAACTAGCAGAGTTATTTCAGACTACCAAGCAGAATATTAGCCTTCACATCAAGAATATTTTGGAAGAGGAAGAGCTTGATAATTCAGTAGTCAAGGAAGACTTGACAACTGCATCTGATGGGAAACGCTATCAAACTAAATTTTACAATCTCAGTATGATTCTAGCTGTTGGCTATCGGGTTAGTTCTCATCGTGGAACGCAGTTTCGACAGTGGGCAACAACCCATTTACAGGAATACTTAATCAAAGGCTTTGTAATGGATGATGCTCGATTAAAAGAGCCGAAGCCATGGGATTACTTTGACGAGTGGTTAGAACGAATTCGGGAAATTCGAGCTTCGGAAAAGCGATTTTATCAGAAGGTGCGTGATATCTATGCCACAGCTGTTGACTATAACCCGAAAAGTGAAGAGGCTCAGCTTTTTTTTCGTCATCAGTGTAACGCCCATTTAGATCGTCAACTAGCACACCTCCAGCATAGCCTACCATATTGGAGGGTACACATCGAAGGGGTAAGTAATCTTTAAGAACATCATCAACAATTTTGTCGACCTCATTCCAAGTATGAATAAATAGATTATCGACTTGATCATCGTCGAGTGGGCTGGTTACTGTAATATGATCGGTCCTTTTGATAATATCCTTAAACAATTCAGTTCCCAGCTCAACACGCTCGAGATATAGACCCGGTGCCCATATAGACTTGAATCCTGAATAAAGATCAACTCCGGAGAGATCACCAAGAGGGATAATCAGATTTTCTACTTGTCTTTGTTGATCTAGAGAATTGTGTTCCTTACTTAAGAAGCGATGTAATCCGGTGTCGAAGTAAAAGTAATTCATAGTACTAGCTTTCATTATATTTAATAATAATGAAAAAGCCTACCAGGTTTGATAGGGTTTAACAAGGTTTACTAATGGAGGTGGAGAGAATCGAACACGTCATGGAAAAGACTCTTTTTGTTTTCCAAAAACTACTCATTTTCATAGAGAAAAACATAGGAAATTAAGTTCTGTAAATTTCTTATTCGAACTCGTTTTTTACGCAATTTTTACGCACTAAACTACATTAAATAGCAGTAAGACTATTTTTGCTTACTAGTATCTTAGATTATACCTTTGTGACTCATGTGACGGATGTGACTTATAGAGAGTGTTTGTCACATTGTATTGATTTCATCACAGTTCAGAAAACTGTTTTTTTAACAAAGACCAAGAAGGAGCTATAAAAAGCTTACACGACAAATAATTTATTTAATTTTAGTTAATGAAACATTTTATTTTACTTAAATACCCTCTTACTTAAAATCTCCAACTTTCTAAATTTTAAAAAATAAAATCTAATTTTTATGGCTGCGCAAATATCACCAAGATTCTTCACTCCACCCAACGTAAGTCACAACGATATTGTCCATCAGTGGTCTCTTGAAAATGAAGCAAGAGTTGTTTCTATTGTCAAGCGGGATAAAGATCATATCTGTCATGTTTTCAACCAAGTATCTAATCAATTTACTGAAAGACCTGTAGCGAATTGTTATGAGAAATATTCATGGAAGAACTTAACTCCTGAAGTAGTTGATACTGACCAAGGGCCAATGTGTATATTAAAAAAGAAAGATGAAAGGCTTGTTTTAAATACTTCCATTAAAGTTGGAGAGGCTATTTGTAAAATATGGGTCTTGGGTTCTTCTCCCTATCTTAACAGAGCTCTTCTTTTGAACATTACAAAAAATAGGGTAGCAGAATTAGATAGTTGTATTTTTTTTGATGAAGTAGAGCCATTTAATACTTATTTAACAGACCAAACTAGAAAATCACGATCAGTAGCTAGGTATTCTGTACATGCTACAACGATTTCAATGATTGGAGGAGCTATAGCAATACCTCTTGCGCTTGCAAATCCTATTGTAGGAATCCCTGTTATAAAAACATTCGGTGCAGCATGGATTTCTTCTTTTTTAACATGTACAGGAGCCTTAACTTATGAGAGCTTCCATTCTGCTTCACTTGCTTCTTCGGCTATTGTGCAGCCTTTTATTGGAACGGATGGAACCCCAATAGATTTTGATTTTAAGCCAGTTCAATTAGAAAGTGAATTTGATGTTGGTGAGGAAATTCGAAAAGAAAGTTTTTTTCCAGTACAAAAATGGAGTGCCGAAGGCAAAAGAGTTGGGATAAGAATCAAAGATGGTGAGATCGGTTTTATTGTTGCTGATGAACGAAATGGCAGAATGCTAAACGGAGGAACACATCAAATAGATCGAAGTGACATTGAAGAAAGAGTGATAGAAGTAGCTAATAGACTTTATTCTAATTGGACTACAAGATGGGGTGCTTGCGCAGCCAAAATCATTTATTGGTGGAATAAAAATAAAATACAACATGAGCAAGCTAATTTAAAGAAAAGCCTTGAGGAAGAAAATTTGCAAAGAGAATTTGAAAATATTTCAATTGGATGTTCTTATGTGCAAAAAAATAATATTCCACTGTTTTGTGAAATCAAAAGAAGATGGGCTCTTGGTAATGATAAGGAGTTAGGCCTTGTTATGGAAAAAGGGACATTACGATGGTGGATATTTAAAATACATCAAAATCGTGGAATACTTGAAGAAACACAAAGTACTTTTAATGTGGAATATCCTACACTTGAAATGAGATTTCTTCAAAAGCTTGCTTCACCATTAAAAGAATATAGTAAGCGGACTCAATTTGTAGGATCTAGTGAATGTAGTCAAAGTACAAGAGAATTTCTTTATGCTTTAGGTGATAAGTCTCCAGAAGAACAGCTAGAAGATATTAACAGTTTTTTCATACGAAAAGCACACATACTTAACTGCAACGGAGCTAAATTTGTTAGAGCAGTTATGGAGCCTAAGAGTTCCTTTTCTAGCAGAATGGATGAAAGGATTAAAATCACTGAGCATAGCTGGGCTGTGACTTTAATTAGAGTAGGTAGCAGGAAGCAACAAGGTAAATGCAATGGAAAATCGCTTCCTGCTGGTTTAAAATATGAAAAACAGCATGCTGAAATTGTCATTGAAGGGATTGCTCATGAAAACAGAACCATGGCTTATATGGTCTTGGAGCAAGTCGGTAGGGAAGTAAGGGAAGTGAGAAGGGAAATCAACTTAATAAAGGGGCAACCTTTTTCATTGATTTGTCATTTTAATGTTCCTGCTACAGGTAAAAATAATAATTCCATGTGTAGTCCTGGAGATGCAGTGGTTTTAATTGAAGATTACTCAAATCGGGACATAGATGATGAATACAGATCTCAAGTATGGAAGAGACCTAGAGATGAGGTTTTAAAAATGTTAGCCCAGGTTTACAAAGAGGCAAAAAAAGAAGTAGAAATTTCTTTATTACATACATGGGGAAAATATTCGATAGTTAATTTATTAAGACAAGGCAAAATAGATAGTTGTATAACGTGGTCATTTCCTAAGCTCGAAATGATGAGTATTCATTTAAACCCTACTGTCATTGGAAAAATAATTGGTAAAGAATGTGGATTTACGACACACACAGCTTCTAGCTATTTTACTTATTCAAAAGAATATCATGATAGTCATCCCCCAGAAGATGAAGGTTTATTATAGGAGAAAATATGGTAATAGATATTAAAGTTGCATTATTCAATGCAAGAACATTTGAAGATGTTTTGACGATAGCCCAAACGGCAAAAGGTCACGAAGGTCGAATATTTAGCAGCCCTTTTGTTACTGTTCGAGGATACTCAGGATATTTGCAGGAACATGATCTTGCAAATAAAGTAAAAGAACTAATTATGAGGAGAAAAGATCTTCCTTGGACAGAAGAAATTAGGGGAACTGGGAGGTCAATAGAAAGAGAAATTAAAAGGATTTACAGAGAGTCTTCTGGAAACAATGGATATAATGAGAATAATTATTTTACAGAGTTTACAAGTCGATTATTTGAAAGCGAAAATATCGTGTTTATTGGAAATGCTGTTTTTGATCACTGTGTCAACAAATATTTAAGTGTTAAAAGGTTCTTTTTGTCTGATGGAAGAGGAGTAGATAAAGAGGAATGGTTAAATACTGATTACGAGCTTTTAAATCCAATAAAAGCTTATCATGGTGTTTCTGGACACCCCAATGGCCCAATTCCAAATACTGCTTATGTGGAAATTACCGATCATCCCACGGATCATGTTGATGGGCCTTTTCATCCCTCATCAATGGTATGTAGGGTTTTTGAAGAAAGGATACACACAAAAGTTTCTACCCTCATGAAGTGTATACAAACTTTTGAAGATTTTTTGTCCATTACAAGAAATGCTTCTATAAAGATGTCAATTTTAGGCTCAAGGTATGTTGAAGTTAGAGGTTGTGATGATTTCACTTACTTGGGCACTTTAGAAAAAAAAGTTACTGAGTTGCTAACTTTAGATGGCGCTTCACCAATTCGAGAAGAAGTTGCAGAGCATTTGGCAAACCTTAGAAGGGAATATAATGAGTTAGAATCTAATTGTGATAACTTATTTACCCTTGGATGTCTAAAGATTAGATTTGTATTCATGACTATCTTTGGGAGATATTTATTTAGTCCCTCCTAGAAAAGAAGGGACTTTAGACTTTTTAGCTTTCTTCTACTACTTCAGCTATCTCGACAGCTAGGTTGGCTGCGCTTTCAATATGCTGGTGGGCTTGAGTTTCAGCTTTTCTTGCAAAAAAAACCAAAACAGCATCAGTTCCAACTTTTGAAACAGAGGCAACTGCATCTGGACAGCAAGCATCAGCTGATGCATGTAATGGACCTTTTACCACATTATTAGTTTGAGAAATGACTGATGATACACCTTCTTTTGCGGCTGTTTCCACTCGTCTTATTAATCTAACTGATTCAGATTGTCCCTCTGCTTGTGGAGTATTGTCCCAATCAAATTCAATATCAGCCAAAGCTCCTGGTTGATTATTTACTGCTGCCATATTTTACCTCTTTTGGTTAAAAGTTAATAAGGAATGGACATTAATACAGATTAATTGATTTTTTTTAAAATAAAAATAAATTAAATTATTTATTTTACAACAGCTCGTGATGTAAATAATTATTTTAATAATTAAAAAGACGACTATTGAATAAATAATGCATTTTTTTCTTTGTGTGCGTAAGAATTGCGTAATTTATTATTAAGAATCCAAATTATGATTGTAAATCAATGGTTTAAGTGTCTTAGTTAAGAGATATCTATTCTCTCCACCTTGCATATATAATTAACTGAAATACAGAAGGGTTCAGTATGAATTTCTTATAATTCCGCATAAATTCCGCATTTTAAGAATAAATTGTCACAGTTTTCACATCCGAAAAATTTAATTTTGTGACAAACCCTTCCTGGGAGGTCACGCCTGTCGCAGATGTCACGCGTTTGGTGAAGCTTGTGTTTTGAAATTAAAAAAAAGCTCAAGGAGATCAATAGCTTCGTTTGTTAGTGTCTGGTGAAGTGTAGTGGGTGTGAAGGTGATTAAATTATGATTTTCTCCTAAGTATTCAATATGATGAACCGGTAAAGGGTGATACTTTTTAAGTAGAAAATGCCTTTGCTTAGTTGGAAAAGAATATTCGATATTTATAAGCTCCGGATCATTGGTCTTCCCAGATAGACAGTGTTGTAATCCATATTCATTTAGTCCTAGGCTATCACAATCACCTTTCCCGAGGTAATCCTGTTGTCTGTGCGCAACGTGCTTATTTCGTAGGGGCATAAGTGCTAAAATAGAGGGAATCTTTAAAGCAATATCAGATTTTTTTATAAATTCACCAAACCAATCAGATGAAAAAAAGTAATATAACTGACCGAGTCGTCCGATATAGGCGACAGTTTCGTGTTTAGCATTATGATGATTTGTTTTTTTTGATAAGCGAGGAAAGTTAACGGGGTCTCTGTTGTTTCGTAGCAAATTTATGTCTGCCATTCGTCTGCATCCAGCTTTTTCGTAGGTCCTAATTTTTTTGATATGGTATTCGAGTCCTTCTAGCATGTCTAAGACCCCAATTAACTTTTCTTTGTGTTTTAAATAAAAAGGATGATTGGCGCAAAGAGCAAATAAATAAGCGGTTTTACGTCTAGGGTTCGAAAACTTCGAATAGATGTGTTTTTTTGGATTAGGATGTAATTCAAATTCTAACATAAGCCAAAAAGTATAAGAGCATAGAGGGATGCGGTCAAAAGGTTTTATACTGCAGTTTCGTCTAGTGTAGTGCGTAAATAGTGCGTAATTTTGTTTTATGCGGCTGAATTTCTAGGTGTGAATTTTTTGTTTTATGTCGCTAAAAACAAAAGGCTTCAGTCGTAAGACTGAAGCCTTGATTTGGGTTGGAGGTGGAGAGAATCGAACTCTCGTCCTTAACAAACTACAATACCAATGACTACATGCTTATCTCCTTTATTAGTAATCGGTCTTGATGAAAGGAGCCCCACTTGGGACCGATTTAATCCTCGTTGTCTCGGATTTTCTTACCAGAGGATCAGAGGTAAGAGTCCAAACCCAGAAACATGACGGTAGTGACTAAAACTCCAGGTCAGATTTTAGGCTACCGGGCAATCCAGACTGTTAGGTCCTTATGCCGCTAACGCGTATTCTTGGTCAGCAATTATATTTTAATCGGCTTTTAAAGAGGCCAACCGATCAACCTCTGCATGCCACTGATACATAATTTGAAAGTCGAAACCTGTTCACCCCCAAGATTATTATATCAGATTTTTGAATTAATTTCTATGATACTTAAGTACTAGATTTTTATATAGTTAAATCTTATTATAATACGTTTATTATTTATATAAATACTTGAAAATAAAAGGTTAATGTAAATGTTTCAGGTTCAGCAGGATGAGGGTTTTCCCCAAAGAGAAGAAAAAATAGAGGCTTTTTGGAGAGAGCAAGATATTTTTAAAAAATCGATTGAGCAAAGAAGTCAGGGCGCTCTATTTTCTTTTTACGATGGACCTCCTTTTGCGACAGGGCTTCCTCATTATGGACACTTACTAGCTGGAACTATTAAAGATATTATTCCTAGATTTAAGACGATGAAAGGGTATTTTGTACCTAGACGGTTTGGCTGGGACTGCCATGGACTTCCTGTAGAAAATGAAATCGAAAAGGCGAAAGAACTATCAGGTGCTATTTCTATTGAAGAATTTGGTATTGCCAATTTCAATGAAGAATGCCGAAGTATTGTACTGCGTTACACCGAAGAGTGGAAAAGAACAGTCGAGAGAATGGGAAGGTGGGTAGATTTCGATAAAACTTACAAGACGATGGATACCTCTTTTATGGAATCTGTCTGGTGGGTTTTTAAAGAGTTATGGGAAAAAGGCTTAGTCTACGAAGGTTTTAAAGTGATGCCTTTTTCAGCAAAACTTGGTACACCTCTTTCTAACTTTGAAGCTAACTTAAACTATAAAGAGGTCAATGATCCTTCATTGACTGTAACATTTCCACTAGCTAGTGACCCTAATACTGCTTTATTGGCATGGACAACTACACCTTGGACTTTGCCCTCGAATTTAGCACTAGCAGTGGGGCCTGAAATAGACTATGTCAAAGTTTATTCTGAAAAACATAAAATGCATTTTATTTTGGCAAAAGCTCGTTTAGGGGAGTACTTTAAAGAAGACTTTTCTGTCGTTCAAGAAATGAAAGGAAGAGATCTTAAAAATGAAAAATATATTCCTTTATTCTCTTACTTTAGCGGTCATAAAAATGCCTTTGTTGTGTTAACAGATGACTTTGTTTCTACAGAAGATGGTACAGGAATCGTTCACACAGCACCAGCATTTGGAGAAGTTGACTTTTTTGCTTGTAAAAAAGCCGGCATTGAAATTGTATGCCCTGTTGATAATAACGGAAGGTTTACAGATGAAGTACCTGATCTTAAAGGGGAGCTTGTGAAAGATGCTGATAAAAAGATCATTAAAACCCTTAAAGAGCAAAACAGAGTTTTTCATCATGGTCAGATAAGACACAGATACCCATTTTGCTGGCGATCAGATACTCCTTTAATTTACAAAGCGGTCAGCACTTGGTTTGTAGCTGTTGAAAAAATTAAAGATCAGCTCATCGAAGCGAACGAAAAAATCCATTGGGTTCCAGGACATATTAAAAAGGGGCGTTTTGGTAAGTGGTTAGAAAATGCAAGAGATTGGGCTATCAGTCGTAATAGATACTGGGGAACTCCTATTCCTATCTTTCGCTCTGATGATGGTGACATACAAGTTGTAGGATCTGTAAAAGAATTAGAGGAAAAGACAGGAAAAAAAATAGAAGATCTTCACAGACACTTAATTGATGATCTATCTTTTGAAGAAAACAATAAAGTCTATAAGAGAGTATCTGAAGTATTTGACTGCTGGTTTGAATCAGGTTCCATGCCTTATGCGCAAAACCACTATCCTTTTGAAAACAAAGAAGAGACTGAAAAAGGTTTTCCAGCTGATTTTATTGCAGAAGGCTTAGATCAAACTAGAGGGTGGTTTTACACTTTAAACGTTTTATCTGTTGCCTTATTCAACAAACCTGCTTTTAAAAACGTCATTGTTAATGGCATTATTTTAGCTGAAGATGGAACTAAAATGTCTAAAAGGCTCAAAAACTATCCAGAGCCTATGGAAGTTATTCATAAATATGGAGCTGATGCTATTAGGCTTTATATGCTTCATAGCCCTGCAGTAAAAGCGGATGATTTGAGATTTTCAGAAAAAGGAGTAGAGTTAGTACTGCGTCAAATACTTATTCCCTTTTGGAATAGTTTTGTCTTTTTATCTACTTATGCAAAAATTTATGAGTGGACACCAAGTCAAAATCCAAGTAAGCCAAAGGCGTCTATTGACCAGTGGATTTTATCTAAAACCCAAGAACTGATTCAAAAAGTTGAGTTATCTTTAAATAATTACGAGCTTAACGCAGCCGTTGATCCTTTTGTAAGCTTTATTGATCAGCTCACGAATTGGTACATTAGAAGGTCTAGACCTAGGTTTTGGACTGATGATGACACGTCCGACAGGAATGAAGCTTTTCAAACGTTGTATGATGTATTGCTAGAGCTTTCAAAGGTGGCAGCTCCTTTTATTCCATTTACAAGTGAGGCAGTCTTTCAAGAATTGAGGACAGAAAAAATGCCTCTTTCTGTGCACTTGTGTGATTTTCCTGTTTATAACGAAGAGATACGCAACATACCTTTAGAAAAGGAAATGGACTTTGTTCAAAGGTCTGTAAGTTTGGGGCACTCACTTAGAAAGGAACAAAAAATAAAAGTAAGGCAGCCTCTTTCTAAAGTTCATATTGCAAGTGCTAATAAAGAAATTTTAGAAGCGCTGAAAATGCAAAAGAATCTTATTACCGATGAGCTAAATGTCAAAAATATTGAACTGCATTCTGATGAGACAAAATTTGTGCAGAGAACAGCGAAACCAAACTTTCGAGTTTTAGGTAAAAAGGTTGGTAAGTTGATGCCACAAATGCAAAAAATGGTGCAAGGGTTTGAGTCTTCGCAATTAGATTTACTGGAACAAGGGGGAACTATTCAAGTGGAACTCAATGGAGAGTCGATAGACCTTTCTCCAGAAGATATTTTTGTCGAAAGAAAAATTGCAGAAGGGATTGTTGCGGCTAATGATACAGATATTGCAGTAGTTTTAGAAACGAGCCTTACGGATGAGTTGAAGAAAGAAGGCCTTGCCAGAGAGATTGTGAATAAGATTAACACTATGAGACGTGAATTAGGTTTTGCAGTAACAGATCGAGTCTCTTTGAAAATTGAATCTTCAGATTTCGTAAAAAATACCTATCAAGAATACAAAAAGTATATTGATAATGAAGTTTTAGCTGTTGAATGCCATTTTATCCCTAATCAAGGAACAGAATGGGATTTGAATGGTGAAAAAGCTTTTATCGAAATATCAAAAGTGAATGTTTAAGGCCTTTTTAATAAGGCCTTCTTTTTCTGTAATAGATGTAGGCAAATCCAGAGATTATTAGAAAAGTTACCCATACGAAAACTTTCGGAAAGTTCACAGCCGGATAAGAAGGTTGTAAAGGCTTTCCTATTCGATTTGCGGGCCAGAATATAAAGTTTGCTCCTCCTTTTAGGTTTGATTGAGGAACAAAGCCAAACTCTCGACTATCTGCACTCATAGCGTGGTTGTCACCTAAGACTAAATAGCTTTTTTCGGGTATGGTAATTCCATATTGTTGAATGAACGCAACGTCTAAATTGCCATCAGCAAGCAAGGGAGGTCCTGAGTCAATAAAAGGATCATAGCTAATGCTGTCTCTTTGTTTTTTCTTTTCGTTTTCAATGTAACGAGTCAAGTTTTCGTCACACTTTTTTAAAATGGGATATCCAAGTAAGAACAACTCTTCATTTTTGAAGTAAGCATATCTAGAAGGCTCTATGAGAGGATGTTTAACTATATTACTGAAACGAGAGTCTACTTCAATGCCTAGGTTATAAAGAAGGTGAACGTTTTCTACTGAGTATTGATTGAGAGGATGATTTTCAGGCATTTTTTTCAAAAAACCACCTAAGGGAAGGATTCCTAAGATGTTTTTCAAACCATTGGGAAGTTTCTCAAAGAAACTATCCAAATATACTTTGTATAAAGTACCGTTATCTACTTCATAAATACCATCTTCTACATTAGGCACATCTATTGAAAATGGGGTTAATCGATAGCCATAGCGGTAAGCTTTTTTGTTTTTAACGACAAATCTGGCTGTAGTAATGTGCTGGAAAATTTCTCGTAGCTGGGCATCATTTAGAGGAATGTAAGAATATTCATAAGAAAGACCTGGTCTTGTTCTTTGATACTCATCTTTAATTAAAGTAAGAGGCTTTATTTTAGGGTTATGTTTTAGCTCGAGGTATAATTCTGCATCTTCTTCAAAGGTTGTATTTGTAAAGTTTTGCAATTCCTCTTTTGTTAATAATCTTGCCATTGCAAAGTTTTTAATACCCCAAAGGTCTGCGTATTTTTGGATATTTTTATTAGTAAGTAAACTTCCTTCTAAAGAACCAAAGGGGGTAACTTCCAGCTTTGCTACTGGTTCATTCATCTGGTAAATATAAACAGGAGAGAAAATCCCATTTGCTAAATAGTTAGTTGCTACTACTTTTCCATAAAAGTGAATGAACGGAATATGCTCAATATTTTCAAACCATGGTTTTTGGGAATATTCTTGAATAGGACTGCCTTCTTTGTCTATCCCGTAAATTTGCCCTCCATAAAAATAAAGGGTGTCACCAGGTTTTCCAATGAGCCTTTTAATATACTGTTTTTTACCGGGAAATAAGAAAAAGTAGCGGGTGTCAACATCGGGGATATCCATCCCTCCACCATTAAAGATAACGATATTTCCTCTTTTTAAAGAGCTGTCATCAAAATAGAAGTGATCGTTTCTTAAAGGAATGTTAAGGCTGTAGTCAGTTTTAGAAACTACTAAGTAATCTTTTTCTTTAAAAGTAGGCCTCATAGATCCAGATGGAATGCTATAGAACTCAAACCACATTTGCCTAATTAAAATAGCAACAAGCAAGGCAAAAGCAAGTCCACCTAAATATTCGATAAATTTCTGGATAGGGGATCTTTTAAGGTGTATTTCCGATAGCTGAATAAGTCTGGAGTGACAAGCATTTGCTTTTTGGCTATCTTTTTCTTTAATTGCTTCATGTAAGGCAGATAGACGATCTTCAAAATCTTTTTGAATATCAGCTGGGAGCTTGTGTTTCTTTTTTCTGTAAAAATCTGAAAGCTTCTTTAAAGCTTTCTTTAATTTTCTAAGTGATAGTTCTTCCATAGTTTTAAATACTAAAATACTTGCAAATGAATTGCAATGTGGAAAATTTGTTCATAAGTTGCTAAAACTTTAAGGAAGAGTGGCTTCTTATATAAAGAACTGTATAGAGAAAGTTTTAGTTTTAAGATTGTTTAAAGATTGAATAAAATCAATGTTTATAACTAGTCAAAATAAAAAGGTTCTCTTAACTCTGAAATGGTTTTTGAACCACTGGGTTTTATTATCCACTTGTAATAATGATTTTTTTCTAAAAGATTTTTTAGGGTTTCATTAGAAACTTCAATGATCAGTTTTTCATCCTGTAAAGAAACTTCCTTGAAGGGAATTTCAATTACTTTTTTTACTTTGTTTTTCTGTAATACAGTGAATAATTGAATCTCATTATAATAAATTGGGCGTCTTAAAATTAAAATAACCCCCGACTTTGTTTTTTTAGGTTTACTTAGAAACTCTAAAGGTCTTCTGGGGATATCCTTCTTTGGGGAGCTGAGATTATGTCCTGCATCAATTACTTTTAAAGTTAAGGCTATGTGATCTGTTAATACTTCGATCCAAAAAGGAAAAAAAAACTCTTGTTTCTTATCAAAATATAATTGGATCTCTTTTCCAGATAGTTCCGTTTGATCCTCCGGCCATTTAGTTTGCAGAATGTCAAACTCTGGCTTTTCTACTTTTTCATGGTGAACGATCATTGGAGGGGTCCAAGACCTTCTATGGTCTGTTTCTCCATCTAAAGGGGGAGGCCCTATTTTTTTTTGCCGCTCTAAAGGAACTTTTTTTAAAGTAAGCTTGGACAAAGAAATTAAAAGGTTTTCTTCATTGTTTGGCTTTAGCCAAGCGCCTCTTGAAAAGGAGTAACTTTCTAGTATGTTATTTGTTGTCAGGTCAATTTCAGACATGATCCAAGATGTATGTCCAGGAGCATGTTCACTTACCCATGTAGGCCAGTCTTTTTTCTTAACAAGAGAAATAGGGGCTGAGATTTCCTCAAGAAGAACTTTATCATTTGTATTTTTGGCAACTCTTATAAGGGTCATTGTTTTGCCATGCTTAGCTACCAAATAGTCTCCTTCCAAAGAATTAGCTAATCGATCTTTAATGGAAAAAGCAAAACAAAGACTTGATGAAACAAGAAAATAAAAAAATATTAACCTTTTAACCATGTTAATAGTATTCGAATTTGGGCTTTTAACTTCAATTTTTTATATTTTCTTGCAGTGCTTAAAAGGATATTTATCCAAATAATTCTTTAAGCCCAAGTAAAATAAAGAAAAAGCCCCAGAATCTTCTCATAGAAAACTCATCTTTAAATTTTTTCTTTCTAACAAAAATATAACCTAGTTCCAAAGCTAAGGGACTTATCAATACTGAAAAGGTATTGAAGCGGCGAACAAGTGTTTCTTTTCCATATATAAAATAAGTTGCAATTATAATGTATAGTATTATGTAGAACCACCTGTAAGGCCACATCTTATCTAAAGTTTTTGCTATCATTGTTGGGCAACGCATGTAAGGTAATATCTTTGCCATGATTTGCTTTTAATTTCTTTTTAATCTTGTTATTATGAAGTGAAGAGCACTTAATTAAATAATCCTTTAAGCCCATAGTAAAGAAGAAAAACTCCCCAGTATCTTCTGATAGAGAATTCATCTTTAAATTTTTTCCTTCTAACAAAAATATAGCCTAATTCTACCATTAAAGGAGCTACAAATATTTCAAAAGGTTTGATGTTCTTAAAAAGTATTTCTCTTCCATATGCAAAATACATTGCGATCATAATAAATAGTATTATGTAAAACCATCTGTAAGGTTTCATCTTATCTAAAGTCTTAATCATCTTAATCTGTCCTCACATGAAAAGTACCATCTTCGCCATGGTCTGCTTTAATTTCTTTTTAAATTTTATTATGAGCGAGATAGCCTGCCATATTTTTTTTAATCCATCAATTGATCTTTCGTGAAATCGAAGAAAGAATTTTTTAACCTTTAAGGGGGGGGGCAATATGATTATTTCCAAATAATCTCTTGCATTAAAGTTAATATTTTACTTACGTTTTGTGGTTTTTTCTCACCAACTTATACAAAGTTATGAAAAAACTGCTCTTTTTTGTTCTTTTGTTTTCCAACCTTTTAGCTCAGGAAGTAAATGACTTAACAGTTTCTGCCGGGGTTTCTGCCGCAAAAATAGCCAACTGTGTAGATGTGATATCAGGATGCTATTTTATTGCGGAAACAGATCTAGTGGTAGAAGGAGCGGAACCCATTAAGCTGCGAAACAATTACATAGGTCAGTATCCCAAAGCTCCTTTTTCCGGATGGTATAGGTTTGCTCATATAACACTTTCTTATCACCCTTCTACGGGCATGCTTGAAATGACGGATAAAGATGGCGTTAAGTTGGTCTATCGCACATCTTCCAGGTTTAAAAAACCTAGAGTAAAAAAACCTTTTTGGAAACTGTGGGAAGGAAAAAAAGCCAAAAGAAAAAGAAAAGAAAAAAATATCAGAAGAAAAGAAGAAAGTCTTCAACCTCACCCGGCTAGATTGCTACATGGAAAAAGTTTGGCAGGCCTTTCTCATGCACCACAGGAAGGAAAAGACAACGCTATTAATAACTATGTAGAGTTGACTCATGATAAAAAATATGTGTATGTATATACCCCTTCGGGAAATTTGCTTATATATAGAAGGATACCTTCTAAGCCTCCTAAAAAATTTGAAGATGCTGTCAGTTATTTTTGCTACTACCTACTTATAGAAGAAAGAAATAGGAATGGAAGAAAAACGCTTTATGCCTATGACGATAAAAACCAATTAATAGGAATTAAAACAACTAACCTGCAAGAAAGTAAAGTCTACTCTTCTGTCAACTTTATTGATCTTGGAAGAAATTTTACTGATCTTGATACCACTTCAAGCGATGGAAAATCCCTCAGTCTACGCTATCGCCATTACCAAGCTGGTAAGGCGTCTATCAATGTCTTGACAGAAAGTCAAAATAGCAGCCGACCTAAAGAAACATACCACTATAGTTTTGATCCTTCTTATGGGGTTTCTTTAACGGAAAGACACTGGCCTGATGGCAGAAAGATGGTTATAGAGTATTACCAAAAAGGACAAAATCAAGTTCATGGACAAACAATTACTATCTCTTCTCTGGATGATAAGAGAATAGGCAGGGTTAAAGCATTAAAATCTCCTGTTGGAGAGATGGGAGAAATAGAAACTATCTATGAATTCATCTATGAGATAGGAAAAGTAGGTGAGACTCCCGGAAAAACCTATGTCTATGACGCAGATAAGAATCTTAGCCTGTATTATTACTCTCCTTACTTAAGATTGGAGAAAATTGAAAGGTATGAAAATAAGCAAAATGTCCAACATTTGAAAGCCATTGAAAAGTTTATTTGGGGAAAGGAAGGAACTTCTTTAGAAACCTATTTGTTATGTCATGCTTTTTGTGATGCTGATGGCAATTGTTTGAAAGCAAAACAATATACATACGATGCCTTTGGAAATGTCTTTCAAGAGACTATCTTAGGAAATATCTCTCAACAAGGGTCTATCACTTTTGGACCGGATAGTTTACCTCTTTCCAATGGTGTAGAGTCTTGTACAACGATCCGAGAATTTTCTCAGGACGGGAAAAATCTTTTACTAAAGGAAATACTGCCCAATGGACAGATCCGAGAATATGAGTATGATGAAAATTCCGGGGAACTTATTGCAAAGTTTATCTCAGATCAAAACGCTATTTTGCTTAGGAGTTTTTATTTTTACGATGAAGATAATTTCCTAATTCAGGAAATTACTGATGATGGTATCACTAAAGACTTTTCTAATTTTTCCGGTGTAACAGAAAGAAAAATACAGAAAATTCATAGAATACCAAATGGCCCTTTTGTAGGGCTTCCTTGCAGACTCGAAGATAAATATCTCGACCTTAACACGCAGCAAGAGCAACTTATTTCAGCTGTGGATTTGCATTATTCTCAAGAAGGGAAAGTTACCCAAAAAGACTTCTATGACAAACAAAATTATTTTGTGTATTCCTTACATTTTCAATATGACAAACAGGGAAATATCCTTTCTCAAACCAATGCCAAAGGACAAGAGGTCTTATTTACTTATGACTCCAACCAAAACTGCACGAGTATTTATGATACAGCCAAGAAACTCACTACTAAACATTTGTATGACTTATCTAACCGTCTTATGCAATCTTCCCTTATTTCTGCAGAAGGAAAAGAGTTTACTTTCCAGTTCAGTTATAACAAAAAGGGCTTTTTACTCTCTGAAAGAGACTATGCAGGCAACTGCACATTTTATGAATATGATCTTTTTGGCAATCCTATAAAAAGAACTCTTCCAGGTATCCTTACTGACTCTAAAAAATTAGGGTCACCTGTTTACACAGCTGAGTATGATCTTTTTGGCAACCTATTATCGGAAACGGACCCCAAAGGGCATACAACAACTTATCAATATAACGTCTATAATAAGCCCCTATTGACTATCAAACCTGATGGCAGCAAACAGGCCTTCGCGTACTATCCCAATGGCGACCTTAAAAGCCAGATAGACCCGTATGGAACCAAGCAGGTTTATTACTATGATGCTCTTCAAAGGCTAACAACTAAAGAGGTTTATTCCACTTCAGATTCATTACTGCTCAAGGAAGCAAAAAATTACTCTTCGTTTAACTTGTTAGAAGACATAGATGCTATGGGCTATGTAACTACTTACGAGTATAATTTTGCAGGTCAGAAAATAACAGAAACACGAGAAGGAGAGAAAAAAGAGTTTTTTTATGACTCAATGGGAAGACTATCAAAAACACAACTTGCCGATCATGCCCAAATCATAAAATATGACATTTTAAATCGATGCATCGAAGAAAGTTCTCAAGACTTGCAAGGGCATACCATTGCTAAAAGAAGCTATCAATATGATGAGGCCGGCAATCAATCTGTTATAACTAACTACATAGGAAATAAGCCGGTTGATGAACTTTTTTACTACGATGGCTTCCAAAGACTTGTCAAAAGCATCAATCCTTTAGGGTTTGCCACAACCTATGAGTACAATGACTTTTATCGGAATGAATATGGACAAACCCTTTTAGAGAAAATCACGGAAGATCCTTTAGGAGTAACAACCTATGAATACTTGGATACTTCTGAAAGAACCTACAAATGTAAGGTACTATCAAAAGAGGGAACTACTCTCTCTTCTTCAGAGCAATTTTACGACCTCAAAGGAAATCTTAGTTTAAGAAAAGATGAGGTAATATCTAAGCAAAAAACTACTGATAGATATACCTATTGGGAATATGATACTCAAAACCAAGTAAGCTCCATAACGGAAAGTTTTCAAACCCCTTTTCAAAGAACGACCTCTTACAGATACAATTTAGAAGGGTTTTTAGAAAAAGTAGTCAAGTCTGATGGTGTAACTATTACCAATACTTATGACCCCCTGCATAGGATAGTAGCACAAAAATCGTCTGATGGGACTATCAACTATGCTTATTCCTATGATCTTCTCAATAATTTGACTGTATCAGAAGATTTGAACTCTCATAAGAAGACAATAAGAGAAGTAGACCACCGAGGAAGGATATTACACGAGATGTTAGCCAATAATTTACAGCTTATCAATAAATACGATCTTGCCGGCAAGCGCTGTGAGCATACTTTACCTGACGGGTCTTCTATAGAATATACCTATCAAGCAACGCAGCTATACTCCGTTACAAGGAAAAATGCAGACAGAGCTTCTCTTTACACCCATGTTTTTCAAGAGTATGACCTTGCCGGCAATCTATTGCAAGAAGAGTTGATTAATGGTCAAAAAGTAACTTATTCCAGAAACTCTTATGGAAACATACAAAAAGTTGCTTCCCAATACTTGGTACAAGAAATTACCGCGTATGACAAAGAGGGAAAAATCACAGCCATGCAAGAAGAGGGGGCTATCTCTTCTAACTATGCCTATAATGACTTAAAGCAGCTGTCCTCGGAAAAAGGAAAAACAAATGCTATTTATGAATATGACTCCCTTTATAACCGTATAGAAAAAGACCACTCTTCCTATATTGTCAATGAACTTAATCAAATCACCGCCACTTCTGAAGGAACCTATGCATACGACCTAAATGGCAACCTCATAAAAAAGGTCGTACAAGGACAGCAAACAACCTACAAGTATGATGCTCTAGATAGGTTGCTCCAGGTAACCACTCCGGAAAAGCAAATCACTTACGAGTATGATAGCTTCCATCGAAGAGTGGCTAAATACGTTACTTCAGAAAATGGCTTATCAAGCACCACCAAGTTTATCTTTGATGGGCAAAAGGAAATAGGGAGTGCTTCTCTAGATGACACAATCTTAGAGTTAAGGATTTTAGGAAGTGCGCAAAATGCAGAAAGAGGAGCTGCTATAGCTCTAGAGATCAACCATCAAATCTATCTCCCTATCCATGATGTTTTTAGTAACCCTCATAAACTTATCTCTTATGCAACAGACACCATAGTAGAAACCTATGAGTTTAGCGCTTTTGGACAAGAGAGAGAAACAACTTATCTCAATCCTTGGAGATTTTCTTCTAAACGAGTCGATCCAGAAACTGCTCTTATTTACTTTGGTAGAAGATACTATGATCCTGAAATAGGAAGATGGATCACTACTGATCCTAAAGGATATGCTGACGGAATCATCAATCTTTATGCTTATGTACTTAATGATCCTTTAAATCATTGGGATCTGTATGGGTTAGAGAGCTTTCTTAGGCAAAGTTTTATGAGAGGCTTTGAACAACAATATGGGGATTTGAACTTTTCTCCCAGACTTGATTTTCACATAGATTATATAGAGCCTCTTCTTCATAAAAGATCCCATGAAAGGCTCTGTCAAAATTACGAAGAACTTTATAACAAGAATATAGGAAAAGGCTTTACTTCCAGTCTAACTTGGGTTAGCCAAAACAAAAATTCTTTTATGCATCACATTTATATAAATGGTATAAACACAACCTATGAAGAGGGCCTTAGTAATGCAAGATACCTTACAACCCTTACGGATAAGAAACATAATATAGGTTTTTTCTATAATGCCACGCATGGCAACATGGATGATGTGTACCATGCCAGAATGACCCTGGAAGGGTTAGTAACGACTCCTTCTTTCCAATTAAGAGATGAAGTGATGCAAATTCTTACCAGAGACCATAGAAACAAAGTAAACCTCATCCCCCATAGCTTTGGTGGAGCTGTAACCTATCACGCAGTCAACATGCTGCCTAAAGTATTAAAAGAAAGAGTGATGGTACATGCTTTTGCTCCTGCTAAAGTTTGTACGCCTGATCTCGCTAAAATAGTAGAAAACTATAAAAGTAGTAGGGATTTTGTCCCTTATCTAGATTTCAAAAACAAAGAAAATCGAAAATATTTGAAAATTTTACCGGCGGATAAAGATGCCTCTCTTTTTGATCA
This sequence comes from Chlamydiota bacterium, assembly GCA_050049995.1. Classification (GTDB taxonomy): domain Bacteria; phylum Chlamydiota; class Chlamydiia; order Chlamydiales; family SM23-39; genus 21-14-0-10-35-9. The sequence continues at coordinate 49,390 of JASFVE010000002.1, forward strand.
TGCTTTTCAAAGCCCAACTTTTAAAGACACTTTATTTAGAATGTTAAAGAACTATAATTAATATGAAATTTTTATATTTGCTTATCTTGATATTGCTCCTATCTTGTTCCAATGAAAAATTGGAAGGGCCACAAACTTATGTGGATGTGGCTATGCAAATTTTAGATGAAACATCGCTACAATTAAAAAAAGAAAAGAATCTTCATACTTTCGGGAATGGGGGAGGCATGCTTTATTGCGTTGAAAGAATGCATTTAGCCCTTCTATCTTACGAAGATTATACTTTTGAACAAAAAAGAGGACTTATCATTTATGCTTTAGAAACATTATTACAAAATGTCAATGACAACGAAAAAATACGTAAAGATCTTTGTCAATATCCTTTTAAAATTGAAAATTTAAGTATTGACTTATCATTTAGAAGTAGTAAGGATCGCAACGATCCTAGTGCTATTATATTTATTTATGCATCTAAAGGCAAAATAACATACGTTTGCTCAACTAAAGAAGGACGCTTAAAAGAAACTTATGAGGAAACTTATGAAGAAGCGAAAAGTCATTTAGGCAAACAGTAGTTATACTCCAGAAAAGCAAATCACTTACGAGTATGATAGCTTCCATCGAAGAGTGGCTAAATACGTTACTTCAGAAAATGGCTTATCAAGCACCACCAAGTTTATCTTTGATGGGCAAAAGGAAATA
>JASFVE010000003.1:0-49133 GCA_050049995.1 Chlamydiota bacterium
CCTTCAAATTCATTAAGTCGTTCTCTAGTCGTATTACCCTGAGCTTCTCTTTATCCCACTCAGTTAAATTCATATCTAACATAGTAATGAATTCTGAAGAGCTGATTTCGGGCTCACTGTCTAATGATAAAGGAGCAAGTGAGCTGCCTATAAAATAGTACCGACTCATAGTGCTTTTAAGATTTAAAAACTATTTCTCGAAAATCTTTTCGAATATATCGTGCAACAAGTTCCTTAATGGCCTCGTCTGTGATATCAAGGGTAATTTGCATGTCGTGAAGCTTTAGCTTAACGCCCCCTTGAAATTCCCCTATTTCTACGGTTTGATTTCTGAGTTTTTCTAATGTTTCTTGTAAAAGAAGTTTATTTAAGTCTTTAGCTTTAAATGCTTTGGGAACTAAGACACTTAAGTCAGCATCTAGTCCTTTTTCAACAGCCATGTTCACAAATCCTTTAATCATTTCAGAAACTGTTTCAACACCTGAGGTCTCTTTAGTGATAACCTCAGAAAGCCTTGCATCAAAAAGCTCTTTCTCAACAGATTGTTTCAGTAAATCTAGAGCTTGCTTGCATGACAAGTTCAAAGAAGCTTCAAAAACTTTTTTATGCTCTTCACCTTGTCTTTTAGCCTCTTCTATTATTCTCTCAGAATCTTCTTTGGCTTTCTTAATGATTTCTTGTGACTGTAAATGGGCGTTTTCAACAATTTCCTGAGCCTCTTGCTTAGCTGGATCGACTGTTTCTTTCTTTAAAAGATCGCATATCTTTTCAATTTTGCTTTTACCGGTATCAAGTTTCTTATCTTGCATTTGACTCCTCTACACAGTTGTAAACTGATGAAAGCATACATCAGTTTCGAATTTTTCAGGAGTTTTTTTAAGAAAACAAAAAAAATTACTTTTTCTTATCTTTTTTGAAATCAAATATTTGAACTCATTCACAACAATAATTAATAGAAAATATATAGAAAAATATTTATATCATGTGTTTCCTTCTTAATAGGGAAAGGTAGTGAATACTATAACTATAACCCAGGAGAATCCCATGAAAAAACTAGCGATGGCATTGATGCTTTTTGCACTTTGCTTTTCAAATATACAGCTTCAAGCGCAACAACGTGGACAAGCTGCAAGAAATGGCGCAACAACAGGCTCATCTGATTGGGCTTGGGGCATTGGGCTTGCTTCATTAGCTGTTTTAGGAACTGTCAGCGGAATTATCGCTGCAAGTGCAACTGAAAGTCCTACAACATTTTCACATAACTAATATAAATTAAGCGGCTTTTCTCCTTTAGAAGAGCCGCATTTAACTAGGATGAGTATGAAGGGAATAGTACCTTATTTGCTTATCTTGACACTTCCATTTCAGGCTTTTTCTAAACAAAGTACTTCAGAGGAGGCGCCAGTAGGTCAAGCTTGTCGAGATGGAACAAATACTGCTGTCATAGTATGGGCTGTTTTTGGCGCTGCTTTTTTGGTTACCATTGGAATTATAGCTGCTGTTGTAATTGCAAAGGATAATAACGATAAAGTTGTAATTGTTCAGTACTGAATAATTGAAGTAATTGAGCTTATTGTGAGATAACTCAAAAAAAAGGATGAACTCGTGAAAAAAGCAATATTTTACCTTATGCTTCTTACCCTAATTGTAGAGCCACTCCAAGCACGAACTACTAGCCGCACTACCAAAAGCCAAGCAAGCGCTGCTGCAGAAGGTTCATTCGACGCAACAGCACTTTCAATGGTTGTCTGGGGAACCGGAATGGCGATTGTCATAGCTACTGCAGCCATTTTAATTCCTAATAGCACTGATGACAATAGCGGTAATAATTCTCATGCTCACTAAGATTTTTCTCATCTTCTGCTGCTTATGTTCCTATGCTTTTTCCGATACATATTATTTTTTTAAGCCACCCAAGGGATGGAAAGTGGCTAACCCAGACCTTTTATCGGAATCTGTTGAAGTTGGTTTCATTGGCAAAAGCACTTTTAAATTCAAACCTTCTATTAACTTGGCTACAGAAAAAGTATCCTTGTCCTTAGAGAACTACATGAAAGAGGTGAAAAAGATTTATCAAAACGACAGGACAACTTCCTATAGAGATTTAGGTAGTCTTCCTACTAAGGCAGGTCAATCAAGATTATTAGAAATAACCAAAAAGACTAAGTTTGGGCAAGTAAAAATGCTACAGGCAATTCTTGTAAAAAATAATAAAGCTTATGTTCTAACAGGAGCTATGGAAAGCAAAGGGTTTATTGAGATGTACAATATTTTCATTAAAGCCTTTCAAAGTTTTACTTTTACAGAAAACCTTCTCAGCGTTATACAAAACGACGAAAAAAAAGAGAAACTTGAAAAAACCATCTCTTCATTTCAAGCTCAAGAAAATAAAAAAGACAAACAGAAGCAGTTCAATAAGCTGCAAAAAATGATTACTAAGAACTTTAATGAACTTGGAACTCATTGGCAGATAGCTATATTACGAGACATTCAAACAGTGAAATGAGATACATTTTTCTACTTTTACTCATTACTTCTTGCACAACTAAATCAAATTGGTATTTATCACGAATAGATTCTCAAGAAGTGCAATACCGCTCTTCTAGATTTGTCTATCACCCAGATAAGTATTATGACCTAGAACTCGAGATAGTCTGTTATCAAAATGAAACAAAGGCATTTATCAACCTACTACATGAAGTGCTAATGCAAGAAAACAACAAGCCCACCTTGTTGACCTTTGTCATTGATGGAACATCCTATGAAGGAACAGCCTATTTATTAAAAGGTGGACAAAAGCTTCAAATCTCAGAACCCTTAACAGACAAACTCATCAATTTCTTGCAACAAGGCAAAGAAATAAGTATTATTCTAAATGACAGTCAATTAGATATTGATCCGGGGAATTTTACTAAAATCTACGCCAAAAGACATCAAACAAGAAACTCTATTGTTTCCATTCCCCTATTTGAAATTTTTAAAAGATAGGAATTTTATGAAAAACCAGCTAGATCAGCTTAAAGAATTCACCACAGTAGTTGCAGATACAGGAGATTTTCAAGCAATTGAAAAATACCACCCAACAGATGCTACTACAAATCCTTCCTTGATCTTTAAGGCATCTCAGGAAGAAAAATATGCAAAACTTGTAGATGATGCAGTGGCTTTTGCTAAAAAAAATAGCAATTCTAAAGAAACTCAACTCGAAACTGCTTTAGATAAAACATTTGTAAATTTTGGAATAGAAACACTAAGTCGCATCCCAGGAAGAGTATCTACAGAAGTTGACGCTAGACTTTCCTTTGATGTGGAAGGATCCATCAATAAAGCAAGACACCTAATAGCCCTTTATGAAAATGAAGGCATCGACCGCAAGAGGATTTTAATAAAGCTAGCGTCCACTTGGGAAGGTGTATTGGCTGCAAGAGAGCTTGAAAAAGACAATATCCATTGCAATATGACTTTGATGTTTTCATTGGTGCAGGCAATAGCATGTGCTGAAGTGAAAGCCACTTTAATTTCTCCTTTTGTAGGCAGAATTCTCGATTGGTATAAGAAAAAAGAAGGTAAAGAAAGCTATCCACCAGATGAAGATCCAGGTGTAAAATCAGTGCGCAAGATCTACAACTGTTATAAGAAACACGGTTACAATACGGTTATTATGGGAGCTTCCTTTAGAAATAAAGAACAAATCTTAGCCCTTGCTGGCTGTGATTTCCTTACTATTTCACCTGAGCTTTTAGAAGAGTTAAAAACTTCTGAAGATCCGGTAGAGAAAAAGTTAGATCCAAAATCAGCTAAAGAATCAGATGTAGAAAAAATCCATGTAGATGAAAAAACATTTCGCTATCAGCTTAATGAAGACCCAATGGCTACAGAAAAACTAGCTGAAGGAATTAGAAAGTTTGCTGAAGATATTGTAAAATTAGAAAAAGTTATAGAGAAAAAGCTGGCTTAATGTTGTTAAACCAGCTTAATGTAAGTTATCTAAAGAGGGCTTTTATAAATTATAAAAGCCCGGTCTAAATCAATTTTCAAATGAAACAGTTTTCTTTCTTTTAGCACCCATTGGTTCTGCTGCAGGAGCTGCATATCTAGGCGTGCTTGGGAAAATAGGTTCAGAATTACTTCTACCACCTACCCCAGGAATACCGCTAAATGAAACCCTTCTTCTAAGGCGAACGGGGCTATTTTCTGTTTTTGGCGCCCTTATAATACCCCCTGCTGCAGGAGCAGAAGCAGCAGCTTTTTTAGGAGAAAACTTTGGCTTACTCTCATTCATACTTGAGATGCGTTCTTCATAAATTGAATGTATATATGGTTTATATATGACTGAAGAAAGTCTTCTTTGATTACCTAACATTTTTTTAATGTTTTTATCTGCTAATTGAATGAATTCCTTAGCACCAGGAAGGTTTTTACCAAGTTGTTTAAACATTTGACCTACTACTCGGTTTACAAATTGAAAATCTGACATCATTCCAGAAGCTTCTTCAATTAACTTTTGAAAAGGTTCATTTAAGATAGATATGATGTAACTTTCTGAGTGTTTTGATGCTTCAGGATCTTTGAAGATTTTTTCATAGGCATTTAAAAACCTTTTATAATTGTCTAAAGTTCTTTGTAGATTTCTCGTTTCTTCAGGTAAATCTAGATTTTCTCCTAGAGCTTCTTCCAGTAATTGAACTTCTTCTAGCACTTCGGAATACACTGAGTTTTTTAATGCATCTTGATTTAAAAGCATTCTCAAGGCTTTTGCTTCATGAGAACCCCGACCAGCTACAATGCTTTGATGAAGCCAAGAAAGCATTTCCTCCGCTGAACTGCTTAAAAACCTTCTATAATTGTCTAAAGTTTTTTGCAGATTTCTCGCTTCTTCATCTAAATCTGCACGTTCTCCTTCAGGTAAATCTAGGTTTTTTCCTAAAGCTTCTTTCAGCAATTGAACTTCTTCTTGAGCTTTCGAATACACTGATCTTTTCAACGTAACTTGATTTAAAACCATTCTCAAGGTTTTTGCTTCGTGAAAATCCTTAGCGTCAAAAATGCTGTGATGGAACCAAGAAATCACTTCTTGCATCGAACTGTTTGAATTTAATGTATGCGGAATATCTAAATAGTCAAGCCTGGATAAAATTAACTGGACATGCGCGCTTTCTAGTTCTGAGATATTTCCAACTTCTAAATTGTTACTCATATCTAGCCTAATATCACAAAGGGCTTGTCTTCTTTCTGTCGATAGTTGATTGTATTCAGGTTTTTGAGCTGCAATGATTGAAGCAACATCTGTTCGAAATTTATCCGATACCTTTTTAATTTCTTTATTAAATTCTGCTTGAATTTGAGCATTACTCTTATTGCTTTGCTTCAAAGCTCTATCTTTTCTTCTGAAGGCTATATCCATTGCTTGATCACGGTCAGCAAAAATTGTATTTAAATCCATAAGAAATACATTAGTCTGACTAGATATTTCACGTAATTCCCTTAATACACCCCATATAGATAAGACATCTTTCAATTTTGACGCCATAAAGTCTTTAATAGCCATTAAGTCAGATGGGTGAAAAATTTCGAACTTTTTAAAATCTACTATACTATGTAAGTCATCCATAGTAAATTGAACTTCTGGATAATCACTAAATAATTTCTGATAAGCCTCATCAAATTCACTGGGAGCTACTATTCGGTCAAATTTTTGTAATAAGTACTCTCTTAAATCATCAAAACTTCGAATCTCATCTCTATGTCGTTCACTTACATATAATTCTTTAGCTTGCTGTAATTTATAATCTATTGCAGTTTGAACAAGTGGCTCGTAGTCTTTACCAAGCATTAACTCTGTTAAATGGTGGGTCCTTCTTTGCTGATCTAACTTTGAAATACCAACCTTTCCTGAAAGGCCTACTTTTTCACTGGCTTTAAAAAGCCCATAAGCTACATGACCAACAACAGGCACCATCCAAAGGCCAGCTTTTACTCTTTTAGAAACTTTTCCCCACAAAGATCTTTCTTGAGTTCCTAAATCATAAGTTTGTACTACTCTTCCATGTTTATCAAGAAGTTGTTTAGAGACTACAACTACTTTATCCTTCGAACTTATCGAAGAATCTTGAGAATCTAAAGAAGCTTGAGAAGGTTTTGTATTTCTTATCAAGTCAAACGCATGATAGTAAGGAGCGCAAAGCGGATTTGACCTTGATTTACTTGTAAGTGAAAAACTCATAATATTATACCTAATAATTTATTATTATATTGTCATTAATTAATGTAATATATATTATACAACAATTTTTTATTTAAAATCTATTAAATAAATAACTACTAATTTGTAATTAATTATTCAATAATAAAAATATTTTTAATACTTATATAGGTAAAAATATTTTTAGTAAATTATTTTTTTTAATATCAAAAAGTAGTTAGAAAGAATAATGCAAAAAAAAACACTATTCTAAAGAATTAGAATAGTGTTTTTTTGTTAACTGAATAAAGATAAGATTATTGAACTATAGCTTCTTCTTCATCAAATGAAAACTCAAGCTTTTCTTCAAGCTCTCTATCAATAAATTTTTTCACCTTCTTATGGTACTCATAGCCAGTTCCACCAGGTATCATATGACCCATAATTAAGTTAGCTTTAAAATCTAACATAAAGTCAGTCTTACCTTCACTGGAGGCTTCTGTAAGCACTCTTGTTGTCTCTTGGAAAGAGGCAGCTGAAATAAATGACTCAGTTCCAAGTGATGCTTTTGTGATACCTAACAATACAGGAGCTGCTTGAGCAGGTTTTCCACCTTCTTCAATTGTCCTGCGGTTTATCTCATGAAATTTCTTTTTATCCACGTCTTCACCATACAAGAAAGTTGTATCACCTGGATCAGTGATGCGCACTTTTTGAAGCATCTGACGTACAATAATTTCAATGTGCTTATCGTTAATATCAACACCTTGTAAGCGATACACTTCTTGAACCTGATTCACAAGATATTTCTGAAGTTCTCTAACACCACAAATTTCTAAAATTTCTTGTGATACTACAAGCCCTTCCGTTAGCTGCTGACCTTTAATGACCGAATCACCTTTTTGAACGATCAAGTGCTTAGCAAGCGGAATAAGATGCTCTTCTTCCATACCTGTTGTCTCGTCTCGTACAACAACAATTCTCTTGTTCTTTTGTACACCTCTGAAGTCAACTACACCATCAAGTTTCGCAATTTCTGCTGCATCTTTTGGCTTTCTTGCTTCAAAAAGCTCAGCTACTCTAGGAAGACCACCTGTAATGTCCTTTGTTTTAATAGCACCACGTGGCAGCTTCGCTAACACCATACCAGCATTAACTTTTTGGCCTTCTTTTACTGATACAATAGCACCAGAAGGTATAGCATAAGTACCTACCAGCTCAGAGTAATCTTTATCACTATAAATAGATATTTGAGGATGAAGCTCACCTCTGTGCTGCTTAACTATAAGCTCAGTTTGCCCTGTTTGCTTATTTACTTCCTTCATAGTGGAAATACCTTCCACTAAATCGCCATATTTAGCAAATCCAGGTCTTTCGCAAATAATCGGACTGCTGTGTTGTTCCCACTCAGCAATCTTTTCCTTAGCTTTTACCTTTGCTCCATCTTCAAATAGAATCTTAGTACCCAGCTCAATCTGGAAAACTTGTAATGGCTCGATAGACTTTGTGCTTAGAAGCTTTTTATATTCTTCTAAACTTCTACCTTCATCTCTTACAATGCAAAGAGATCCATTCTTATTAAGAGCTAGCCAGTTGTTTTCTTCATTTTGAACAACTCTAAGATCCATATAAACTAAGACACCATCACTATCAACAACAAGCTCAGGGGATAATGCAGCAGATGCAATACCACCCAAGTGGAACGTTCTCATCGTTAGCTGCGTTCCTGGTTCACCGATAGACTGAGCTGCAATAATACCAATTGCCTGCCCTTCACCTACTAAGGATCCCGTAGCAAGATTTAGACCATAACATTTTGCACAAATACCTCTTCGGCTTTCACAAGTAAGTGCTGATCTAATTTTTACTACATCAATACCTGCATCATCGATTTGTTCAGCCTGCTGACTGGTAATAACATCGGATGCATTAGCAAGTTTTTTCGTGCTATCGCCTGGCATGAAGATATCTTCACAAGTAGTTCTACCAAAGATTCTATCTTGCAGTGGTAGCAACTCTTCTTGGCCTTGCTTAATTGCTGAAACTTCAATGCCATTTAAAGTACCACAATCTTGCTCTGTAATAATGACATCTTGAGATACGTCAACAAGCCTTCTTGTAAGATATCCAGAGTCAGCAGTCTTTAAGGCTGTATCAGCAAGACCTTTTCTAGCTCCGTGAGTTGAAATAAAGTACTCAAGTACTGTTAATCCTTCCCTAAAGTTAGCAGTAATAGGAGACTCTAAAATCTCTCCAGACGGCTTGGCCATAAGACCTCTCATACCACCTAACTGTTTTACCTGTGAACGGCTACCTCTAGCACCCGAATCCATCATCAAGTAAATTGGGTTAAGCTCATCATCCTTGACTTTTTGAATAAGTTCAAAGAGCTCATCAGACAGACGATCAGAAATTTCAGTCCAAATACTAATAATTTTAGACTTCTTCTCCCCTTCAGTGATGATACCATCTTCGTACTGCTGTTTTACTTCAGCTACACGCTTATTAGCATCTTCAATAACTTCACCTTTATCTTCTGGGATTGTAACATCACAAACCCCCATAGATAAGGAAGCTTTGGTAGCTTCAGCAAATCCTAAGTTTTTCATGTCATCCAAGAAGCGCACTGTTTGCTCTAAGCCTTCTTTTTTATAACACTCTAAAACAAGCTGGGAAAGTCTCTTCTTACGTAAGGCATAATTCTGGAAGCCCATTTTTTTAGGAACGATAGTATTAAAAATAACTCTACCAGGAGTAGTTTCAATAATAGCTCCTTCAATTCTGACTTTAATCTTCTCATGAATATGGAGACCTCTTCCTAGATGATCTCTCCTGCCTTCTTTGTCTTTATTATGCCAGTTATAACTACCACTAGCACTTAAAGCTAAAAGTACCTCATCAGTACTACTAAAGACTTTAGTCGCACCATTTCGATCTTTAGGATCATAAAGTGGATCATGCATTAAGTAGTAAAGTCCTAAAATCATATCCTGAGAAGGAACGGCTACTGGCTTACCAGAAGATGGTAAGAAAATATTATCAGGAGCCATCATGAGAAGCTTAGCTTCTACCTGAGCTTCAATAGACAATGGCACGTGAACAGCCATCTGGTCACCGTCAAAGTCCGCGTTAAACGCAGGAGTTACCAGTGGGTGAACCCTAATAGCTTTACCTTCTATAAGAATAGGCTCAAATGCTTGAATTCCTAATCTATGCAATGTAGGCGCCCTGTTTAGCAAGACTGGGTGACCTTTAATAATTTCTTCTAAAACATCCCAAACTTCAGGTGATTGTTTTTGAATCATCTTTTTAGCTGATCGGATAGTGTAAACATACCCTTGATCTTTGAGGCGTTTAACAATAAATGGCTCAAAAAGCTCTAAAGCCATCTGTTTAGGAAGACCGCATTGATTAAACTTCAACTCAGGTCCCACAACAATGACGGAACGGCCAGAGTAATCAACCCTCTTACCTAAAAGGTTTTGTCTAAATCTTCCATGCTTACCTTTTAGCATTTCGGATAAAGATTTTAGAGGTCTGTTTCCAGCTCCCATTACTGGGTGGCCATGTCTACCATTATCAAAAAGAGCATCTACAGATTCTTGCAGCATTCTCTTTTCATTTCGGATAATGACATCCGGTGTTTTAAGTTTTAAAATAGCCTTTAGACGATTATTCCTATTTATTACCCTTCTATACAAATCATTCAAATCTGAAGTAGCAAACCTTCCGCCATCTAATGGAACTAAAGGTCTTAAATCTGGTGGGATGACCGGAACTGCCGATAAAACCATCCATTCAGGCTTATTAGATGAACCGCCAAAACTTTCAACAATTTTTAGCCTTTTAGCTAGCTTCATTCTAGCTTGCATAGACTTTGTTTTACGAAGTTTTTCCTTAAGTTCTAAAACTAAAGATGACAGATCTTCTGTGGATAAAAGTTCATAAATAGCTTCCCCACCCATTTTAACTGTAAATGAATCAGGACCCCATTTTTCTAAAGCCTCACGATGTTCATTATCATTTAACAACTGCTTCTTTTCTAAGTCAGTTCTACCTGGATCAGTAACTACATACTCTTCATAGTAGATAACTCTTTCTAAATCCGCAGTGGACATTCCCAAAATATTGCCGATCCTTGAAGGCATTGTTTTGAAAAACCAAATATGAACAACAGGTACCGCTAGATCAATGTGGGCCATTCTCTCGCGTCTAACCTTTGATAGGGTTACCTCTACACCACAGCGATCACAAACAATTCCTTTGTGCTTAATTTTTTTATATTTACCACAAGCGCATTCCCAATCTCTGGTAGGTCCAAAGATTTTTTCGCAAAAAAGGCCACCTTTTTCAGGTTTAAAAGTTCGGTAGTTAATCGTTTCCGGTTTTTTGATCTCACCCCGTGACCAATCGTTGCGAATGACATCATCACTTGCTATTTTGATTGACAATTTATCAAATTGAGAATCTTTAAAATCCTCATCTAACATGTGTAGCTCCCTATGAGAAAATTATTTTTTTTGATTTATTCTTCAACATATTCAGGTCTAATGTCTAAGCAAAGTCCCTGCATTTCTTTTACAAGCACATTAAACGATTCTGGAGTACCAGCATCTAAAGTGTTTTCGCCTTTTACGATAGACTCATAAATTTTAGTTCGACCATCAACATCGTCCGACTTAACAGTCAACATCTCTTGCAACAAGTGGCCAGACCCATAAGCCTCAAGTGCCCATACTTCCATCTCTCCAAATCTCTGACCACCCATCTGCGCTTTACCGCCTAATGGCTGCTGAGTAACTAAAGAGTATGGACCAATAGAGCGAGCATGGATCTTATCAGCTACTAAGTGACCGAGTTTCATCATGTAGATGTAACCAACCACTACTCTGTTATAAAATCTTTCACCTGTTCTTCCATCATATAAGTGCAACTTACCATCTTCCGATAAGTTCTGCTCTTTCATCATTTCCCAAATTTTCGATTCAGGGAAACCTTCAAAAACAGGACTCTTAACATAGATTCCAGCTTTTTTAGCAGCAAAACCTAAGTGGGTTTCTAAAAGCTGTCCCATGTTCATACGAGATGGTACACCAAGAGGATTCAAAATGATTTCAATGGTTTCACCATTTGACAGATAAGGCATATCCTCTTCTGGAACAATTTTAGCGACAACACCCTTGTTACCGTGTCGACCAGCCATTTTGTCACCAACTTGTAGCTTACGTTTTGTAGCTATATAAACCTTAACTTGTCTAATTACACCTGGATCAAGATCAGTATCACCCTTTTTCATCTGCTCAATTTCAGTCTTATGTTCAGATTCTAAAGTTTGCTGATCAAGTTCATAATCTCGCAATATGCGCTTAAACTGATGATACATCTCATTATCTTGCATGATGAGATTTTCTGATTCTTCAGCTTCTATTGTTTCAATCATGTCTTGGGTAATAACGTCACCTTCATTGATGATGATATCACCTGTAATACGGTGCATGATAGGACCAGGTGCCTTTTCATTTAATAAAAGGGCTCCTAGTTTTTCATGAAACTCCATTTGAAGTTCTGCAAGTTCAGTTTTAAACTCACTTTGAATATCTTTAATTCTTGTAGCTTCTTCAACTAGTTCATCATCTGTTTTTGACAAACGGTCTCTTCTAGAATAAACAGCTATTTCTTTGACAATCGCATCAGTTCCAGGAGGAGCAATTAAGGAAGCATCCTTAACATCTGCTGCTTTTTCACCAAAAATAGCTCTAAGAAGTCTCTCTTCAGGAGAAAGTTCAGTTTCAGACTTAGGTGTAATTTTACCAACAAGAATATCCCCTTCCTTAACTTCTGCACCAATGCGGATAATTCCGTCATCGTCTAAGTTAGCTAATGCTTCTTCTGAAGCATTTGGAATATCTCTTGTAATTTCTTCTCTACCTAATTTTGTATCTCTAGAAGAAACATCGAACTCTTGTAAGTAAATTGAGGTAAACTTATCTTCCTCAACAACTTTTTGAGAAAGGATAATAGCATCCTCATAGTTGTAACCACACCATGGCATAAAGGCTACAAGAACGTTTTTACCAAGCGCTATTTCACCCTTGTCTGTAGAAGGACCATCCGCAATGATATCCCCTGCTAGGATCTTTTCTCCAACTTTAACAAGAGGTGTTTGGTTTATGCATGTTCCTGTATTGGAGCGCATAAACTTTTTAAGCTTGTACTCCTGCTTATTCAATGGATTATCTTTTGGGGCGATAATAATTTTAAAGCCATCCACATACTCTACAACACCGTCTTCTCTAGCTACAATCACAGCTCCTGAGTCTCTCGCAGCCTTAATTTCTAAACCTGTTCCCACATAAGGAGTTTCCGTTTTAAGAAGTGGTACTGCTTGCCTTTGCATGTTCGAACCCATAAGAGCTCTGTTAGCATCATCGTGTTCTAGAAATGGTATAAGTCCAGCTACAATAGAAACTGATTGCTTGGAAGAAACGTCCATATGAGTAACCTTAGAAGTTTCTACTTCCATAGGCTCTCCATTATGCCTACCCCAGCATATTTCATTTTCAAACATCTTGTATTCATCTAATATAGCAGAAGCCTGAGCTATTACATTTTCTTCTTCATAGTCAGCAGTCATGTACTCAATTTCTTCTGAAACAACATTATCTCGAACCATGCGATAAGGGGTTTCAATAAATCCAAATTCATTGATTTTTGCAAATGAAGACAGTGAAGTAATCAATCCAATGTTTGGACCTTCAGGTGTTTCAATAGGACAAATCCTACCATAGTGTGAAGAGTGAACGTCTCTAACCTCAAAGCCAGCACGTTCTCTATTCAGACCTCCTGGTCCTAAGCAAGAAAGTCTTCTCTTATGAGTTAGTTCTGCTATTGGGTTTGTCTGATCCATAAACTGAGACAGCTGAGATCTACCAAAGAAATCTTTTAGTACCCCAGCCAAACCTTTAGCAGATACGATTTTACCTGGAGTCATTGTGTCGGCAGAAAAATCGAAAAGATTCATCCTTTCACGGATGATTTTTTCCATTCTGGCCAAGCCAATACGACATTGGTTTTGAACCAGCTCACCAACAGATCTTACTCTTCTATTTCCTAAGTGATCAATGTCATCAACATTTACTTCGCTACTTCCAGTCTTTAAATCAATTAGGTATTTCAAAGCTGCAACAATGTCTTCTTTTTTCAATGTTACAGTAGCTAGCTCTTCATCTGTTGTTGGAAAGCCTAATTTGCGATTCATTTTATATCGACCAACGCGTCCCAAGTTATATCTACGAGGATCGAAGAATAACCTCATAATTGCAGATCTAGCATTGGAAAGTGTAGCTGGCTCACCTGGTCTAATCTTTCTATAAAAGTCTTTTAAGGCTGATTCATAAGAATCATTAGGATCCTTACTGAGCATTTTAATAATTGGATGTGTTTCATCTGCTTCTTCTGCTATACGGACTACTGAAATGTTTTCATCCAGCATTCTCTTAAGCATGGCAGTTGTCAGTTTTTCTCCAGCCTTACCAAATACTAAACCAGTGTTTTCATCGATAACATCTTCAGCTAAAATTTTACCAACAAGTTTAACAAAGTCTTTTTCTGATTTAATTTTAACTTTATATGTCTCAAAAAACTCTTCAATTATATCTGCATCAGTTGAGTATCCCAGTGTACGAATAAAAGAAGTTGCTAAAACCTTTCTTCTTCTTTTTTTACGATCAAAGAAAATATAGATTAAATCGTTATTATCGAATGAAGCTTCTAACCAACTTCCTCTGTATGGAATAATTCTAAATGAGTAAAGAATAGTCCCTTTTTGATGTCTTTCTTGTTCGAAAGATATTCCTGGGGATCTATGAAGTTGTGAAACAATAACTCTTTCTGCACCGTTAATAATAAACGTTCCATTTTCAGTCATGATGGGCAGGGTACCCATATATACTTCTTCTTCCTTAATACCTGTTTCATCAGTAAGTCTAAATTTGACTTTGAGAGTTACATTGTAAGTAATGCCCCTTCTAATGCACTCCTCTGGAGAATATTTTGGTACACCTAAACTGTAAGAAATATATTCTAAAATGGTTTTTTCATCGTATGATTTGATAGGGAAAACTTCGCTAAAGACTTCTTGAAGCCCTTGATCTTTTCTTTCGTGAGGTAAATGGTCAGCTTGTAAAAATTGATTGTAAGACTTAATTTGAATTTCAATTAAGTTTGGAAGATCGATAATTTCTTCCTTTTCACGAAAACTCACCCTTTTAGGCGGCCTATTTTGCATTGTGTATAGCTCCTGTGGAATTCTTTAGGATTTTAAAAAATTTACGCAAATACAAGCGCACAATTATAAATACTAACAAATTAAAAAATTTTTGGGGAGATAATTACTCCCCTGCTTCTTAAAAAAAATCTTACAGACCTTTTAAAGAAACTTTTCCGCCTGCTGTTTCAAGCTTTTTCTTGATTTCTTCAGCTTCAGCTTTAGGAGCGCTATCCTTAAGAACTTTAGGAGCAGATTCTACTAATTCTTTTGCTTCTTTAAGTCCTAAGCTTGTAATTTCACGTACAGCTTTAATGACAGCAATTTTTTTATCAGCAGGTGCTTCTTCTAAAGTAACTTGGAAGTCAGTAGCTTCTGCTGCTGCTTCTGCTCCAGCTCCGCCTGCTGCAGGAGCTGCCGCTACAACAGCCTGAGCTGCTGCTGCTTTAACGCCCCATTTCTCTTCCAATGCGCTTTTTAATTCTGCCATCTCTAAAACGGTGAGACCACTTAGTTGTTCTACTAGTTCCTCAATATTCTTACTCACGGTTATTACCTCTCAATTGATAAATTAAAATTAACTTGTTTGTTCGCTTTTATTTTGCAAGCAGTACATTACACTTGTAAGTAGACTTTGCATCACAGATAGAGTTTGTGACATTGGCGCTTCTAACAACCCAATAAATTGAGCACGCATATCTTGCATGCCTGGCAATTTTGATAGTTTTTCTACATCTTCAGAACTATAAGTCTGACCGTCAAACTTCCCAAAAAGTACTTTAAGTTCAGCTCCATTTTCCTTATTGAATTGAAATAAGAACTTAGCTGGTTCAACAGGCTCTGTTTCAGCAAAAAGAACGCCAATATGACCATCTAGGTCTTTTAAGTCGACTTCCATGCCACATTCTTCAGCTGCTTTAATAAAAACTCTTTTTTTAACAATTTCATATGAACCATTTAGACCCCTTAGTCTATCTCGGAAATCCCAAGAGACATTAGGTGTAAATGCTTGATAATTGGTTACAATCATCGCATTAGATGACTGAATTTTATCCTTGATTTCATCTAGTAACAGTTGTTTCTCTGATCGCATAACTTCTCTTTATGTTTAGATAATTGAATGTGCATCAATTTTTAAACCTGGCCCCATTGTTGAGGACAAATAAAAAGATTGAATGTAAGCACCTTTTGCACTTGCAGGTTTTGCTCTAAGTATTGCAGAAAGAATTGCTTTAATATTCTCAAGCAAATCATCAATACTAAAAGAAAGCTTTCCAACTAAGTTATTTATAACAGCGCTTTTGTCTACTTTAAATTCAACTTTACCAGCTTTAAGTTCAGAAACAGCTTTTGAAACATCGTTAGTTACTGTTCCAGCTTTAGGTGATGGCATAAGACCACGTGGCCCTAGAACCTTCCCAAGCTTTCCAACTTCTCTCATCATGTCAGGAGTTGATACCACTGCATCAAAACCTGTCCAGCCGCTATTTACTTTTTGAAGAATTTCTTCGTTGCCAGCAAAATCTGCTCCTGCATCCAAAGCTTCTTTAACTTTGTCTCCTTTACAAAAAACCAGAACTTTTAATTCTTTACCTGTTCCCTTAGGAAGAGAGACAGTACCTCTTACCTGCTGATCTGATTTCTTAGGATCAACACCCATTTTTAAAGAGATTTCTACAGACTGGTCAAATTTGACAGGAGGACATTTTTTCAAAGCTTCAACAGCTTCCTGTAAAGTATACAGTTTTTTTTCTTCGTCAATGCACTTTGTTATTTCTTTTTGTCTTTTCGTTTCCTTAGCCATTTTATCCCTCTACTATATCAATACCCATGGAACGAGCAGTTCCCATTACTATCGCATCAGCAGCTTCATCTGAAGCCACTCTTAAGTCAGGTCTTTTTTTAGTTGCTACTTTTCTCACCTGTGACTTTGTCATTTTTCCAACCTTATCTCTATTAGGAACGCCTGATCCTGACTGAATACCAACTTCCTTTAAGATTAGCTGCGCCATTGGTGGCTGTTTTGTGACAAATGTAAATGATTTGTCTGCAAAAACTGATATTTCAACAGGTAGTACATCTCCTGCTTTATCTTGCGTTTTAGCATTAAACTCCTTGCAAAATGCCATGATATTTACACCGGCCGCTCCTAAGGCAGGACCTATTGGCGGTGCAGGATTTGCTTTACCAGCAGGAATTTGTAATTTAATAAGTTTAACGACCTTTTTTGCCATTGCTTGTCCCCTTATAGATCACTTTCATTAGTTACTTCTTCAACTTGCCAGAACTCTAAATCATCTACTCGAGTATCCCTTCCAAAGATCGAAACTAAAACACTTAAGCGACCTTTATCATGAAATACTTCTGTAACTGTCCCAACAAAATTAACAAAAACACCGTCAGTAATTTTTACCTTGTCACCAACTTCAATTTTATGTTTTTGAACAACACCTTTTTTCTTTTCTTCTAGCTCATGCAAGATTTGCTCAACTTCTCTTTCACTTAAAGCTGTAGGTTTTTCTCCACCTAAAAAGTCAATGACACCATTAGAATTTTTTACATATGCCCAAGACTCATCCGTAAGAGTCATTTTTATTAGGACATAACCAGGCCATAGTCTTTTTTCTGTAACTTTTTGTTCACCTTTTTTTACTTCAGAGACTTTTTCGGAAGGAACAACTACTTCTTCGATTAAATCAGCCATACCTTTGGCTTCAATAAATTCTTCAATAGCTTTTTTTACTTTCTTTTCATGTCCAGACAATACCTGAAGAACATACCACTTATGCATCTTTCAATTATCCTCCGATAAACTTTGCAATTGAAGAAATAAGATAAAGTGATCCTTGAATCATTAAATCCATAATATAAATTCCAGTCCCTAATAAAAAAATCGAACCTATTACAATCTTTGTACAGTTTTTTAATTCTTCTTTAGAAGTCCAAGAAACTTTCTTTAGTTCTTGCTGTACTTCACGAAGAAAAAAACCTTTCTTTTTAGAGGTAGCTTTTGTCTTAAATTGAGCTTTAGCTTGCATAATACTCTCTTTTATTTCATCGAGTGCGGAGGGACTCGAACCCCCGACCGGCGACTTTGGAGATCGCTGCTCTACCAAACTGAGCTACACACCCCTTTGACCCCTTAGCAAAAGGGGTCAAAAAAGTTATATACTACTCAATAATTTTTGATACAGTACCAGCACCAATTGTTCTGCCACCTTCTCGGATCGCAAAACGCATACCTTCTTCCATAGCAACTGGCTGAATCAGTTCAGCTGTAATCTCAACGCTATCACCAGGCATAACCATTTCTGTTCCTTCAGGAAGCGTTAGAGTACCTGTAACATCTGTAGTTCTAATAAAGAACTGTGGTCGGTAGCCAGTAAAGAATGGCTTATGACGTCCACCTTCATCTTTTGTTAAGATGTAAACAGCACCAGTAAATTTTTTGTGTGGCTTACATGTACCAGGAGCTGCAAGAACCATTCCTCTTTCAACGTCCTCTTTACCGATACCACGAAGAAGAGCACCTACGTTCTCCCCTGCTTGCGCTTCATCAAGAACTTTGTTGAACATCTCAAGTCCAGTACAAACTGTGTCTCTTGTTTCTCTAAGACCAATAATTTGAACTTTATCGTTAACTTTTACAACACCTCTTTCTACCCTTCCAGTAACAACTGTACCACGGCCAGAGATAGAGAAAACGTCTTCAATTGGCATTAAGAATGGCTTGTCAACTTCACGAGCTGGTGTTGGGATTTTTTCATCCACAGTTTTCATCAATTCTTCAATAGAAGCAATAGCTTCAGGATCACCTTCTAGAGCCTTCAAAGCAGATCCCCTGATAATAGGAGCATCTTTATATCCTTTTTCTTCTAATAGCTCAGTAAGTTCCATTTCAACTAGATCTACAAGCTCTTCGTCACCTTTTCCAATTTGGTCCATTTTGTTAAGAAATACAACAATATTAGGTACACCAACCTGACGAGCAAGTAAGATATGCTCTTTAGTTTGAGGCATAGGTCCGTCTGTAGCTGCAACCACAAGAATGGCTCCGTCCATTTGAGCTGCACCTGTAATCATGTTTTTTACATAGTCAGCGTGACCTGGACAGTCAACGTGAGCATAGTGTCTATTTTCTGTTTGGTACTCTACGTGAGACGAGTTGATTGTAATACCTCTTGCTTTTTCCTCAGGAGAGTTGTCAATAGACTCGTAACTTCTTTTTTGAGCGCCACCTTTATTTGCAAGTACATCTGTAATCGCAGCGGTAAGCGTTGTCTTACCATGGTCAACGTGACCAATGGTTCCAATATTAAGATGGGGTTTTGTTCTTTGAAATGTTTCTTTTGCCATTCTAAAATCCTCCGTAAGGCAACTGAATTTTTTAATAGTATTTTTTCTTGCCCAGAATAGGAATTGAACCTATGACCTTTTGCTTACCATGCAAATGCTCTACCTCTGAGCTACCTGGGCATTTAAATCTTCACAGTATGAAAGCTTAATAGCTTATAGTTTAATTGCAAAAAAATCAATATCTCTTAAAAATAAAGATTATTTTTGACGATATACAATTCTAGCTTTCGTTAAATCATAGGGCGACATCTCTACGGTAACTGTATCTCCAGCATATACACGAATGTTGCGCATTCTCATTTTTCCGCAAAGATGAGCGATTACCCTCATCCCATTTTCTAGGATTACTTGAAAAGTCATATTAGGAAGGAGTTCTTCTATGCGGCCTTCAATTCTTAATGTTTCTTCTTTGGTCATAGGTTTTTGTTTATCATTGTGATATGAAAATGCTATCATGAAACAGTATCAAGAGCTTATTGTCAATAAAAACCATTATGGATTACATTTTTTCTTATGACTTTTAAAAATAAAATAAAAATTCTTCATCAAGAATTCCCTTCTAACCTATCTAAGGAAGAAAGATACTTAAAAATTATCTCATTTTCAAAATATATAAACCCTTATTTAAATGAGGGTTTTAAGGATGATCATTTGGTGCAAGGCTGCCAAAGTGTCACTTACATTTCTAGCCATATTGATAAAGGCAATATTTTTTTTAAAGCAAAATCAGATGCCTTGATAACAAAAGGGCTTGTTGGAGTTTTACTTTTTTTATTTAACGGTGAAACTCCAGAAAAAATTTTACAATTTAACGATGCCCTTTTTACTGAACTTCAAATTTTCAGCAGCCTTTCACCCAATAGGTCGAATGGACTTTCACAAATGATTCTGCACTGCAAAAAGCTTAGTTTGCATTTAATTCTGCAAAATTCTCACCAATGAGAGAGAATATTTTTAATTTGTGAAGTAACAACTAAACAGGAAAATGCTAAGAGTACATACATAAGAAACTTATCTCCCCACATCCTGTAAGGTCCCTTTTTGTTCAAATAATATCTACCTGAATAAACCATTAGAATTGGAAGCATCCCATTTAAGATAGCATCTCCAAAACCTCCCGTTACTTCCAAAGATAAAATAAATGCCCTTGGGAAAATTATACCGAAAGCAAGAGACGGCAACAACACTAGCGCCCCAAGGCCTAGCTTTCTCATCCCCTTTTTAGTGATTTTAAGTGAATCTGCTAAAAAGTCATAAAGGCTCAATGATATCCCCAAAAACGAGGTGACAATCGCGAAAAAGGCAAAAAAATCTGAAAATTTTACAAAAATATTATTATCGACAGCATGTCTAATAGACTCAGTTGCAGGGTGCCCTTGTTCTTTTGCAAAACTTAAACCGAATTCTCCTTCAAAAGTAATAGAACCTAAAACTATCCATTGCCAAATCAAATAAACAATGAGTGGAATAAACGTTCCCAATAGAATTGCATTTCTACATTTCCTCGCATCCCTTTTCAAATAAGGGGTAAGAGAAGGAACAATCATTTGAAAACTAAAAATAGTGAGTAGAATAGGCAAAGTTGTAAAAACATCTCCCCAACTTTCCCTAACAAGATTGGTAAGTCTTATTTCAGTAACACCGCTAATAATAAGACCTAAATAGGCCATAATCATTCCAACAACTAAAACTCCATTGATTCTACCTAAAAACTTAGTCCCTAAAAAAAGTATAAAACCAAAAACTATGGTAAAAATAACGGAGCCTTCCCATTGCACCATAGAGACGTCAAAAAAGTTTTTAAAAAGATTTTCTATGAGCTTTCCCCCGCCTGTAACATAAGCTACAAGCGATGCGTACGCCATAAAAAGAAATAAACCTAAGCTCAAATACTTTCCGAATCTACCAAGTAAGCGGGAAGCCATGGTCATAATATGCGTACCTTCTTCCATCCACAAATTTGCTTCGATCAAATAAAGGGCTGTAAGAGTCATAAAAGCCCAAGCGACAAGCATTGCTAGCGATGAAGGAATAAACCCAGCAAGACTAGTATCGACTGGCAGAGCTAACATGCCTCCACCAATACAGGTACCCGAAATCAGTAAAGTAGCACCCCAAAAATTCCCGTTGTTGTTACTCATTTTTCTTTTTTCCATTTTTTGCTAAAAGTTTAGGCGATTGGTTTTTAAGAAAAAAGAGCTATTTTTCAATGGTACAAACATTGAAGTAATGCTGACGCCGCCTGAACTCTGCGCATTTGAAAGGGCTCTTGCATTGCGTAAATTAAAAAATCTAAGCTACTAGTATCACTTACATGACCAATTGCCTCTAAAATATAGAGCTTCATAGAATGATCAACCTCTTCATATGCTTTCTCCAAATGAGGGATTGCAGATCTATCTTTTCCGTATAACGCCAACACAAGAGCTGCTTGAAGGCGAACTTTTGGGTTAGGGTCCTCTAAAAGCTCTGAAATAATATCGAGCGAATTTTCATCCCCCTCCTTTAAAAGGGTTGCAGCAGCAAAACCTGTTATGCCCCAAGTTTTTTCTAATAGAAATGATTGAATGGCATTTTTCGCTCTTCGATCTTCTTTAATAGCTAATATAGAGAGAAGCGACAACCTAGTCATTTGATCTAATGCTTCAGGATAATTTGGAATTTGATCAACATGACGAATTTTACTTGGAACAATTCCTTGAAACGGAGTCTCCCCTATTTGCCCTAAAAAAAGATATTCCTTTTCACTATTTAAAAAATTAAAAATAATATCACAGCATATCTCCTTTAACTGCTTATATCCTATTAACCCCAAAGCAAGATTTATTTTGACATAAGGATCCTTTGCATATAGTAACCATTTTTGAGCAAAAGCTATCCCTTTCACCCCACAAGCGGCCAGTGCTGCTGCTGCTATCCTTTGGTTTTCTGGCAGTGGATCTTCAAGCCATTTTGCTATTTTCGGATAACCATACTTAGGATCCACGAGCATGGATACCCATGCTGCAGTGATAGAGACTTTTGGGTTGGAGTCATCAAGAAGATTTTTCAACTCATGGAGCAACATCTGTTTAGAAAAGTCTTTATAATAAAAATAACCTAAAGCTCTTAAAGCTGTAACTTTCACATCTGGCCTGGGATCTTTTATTAATTGTAAAACCAGTTCACTGGCCTCTTTTTTCTGAAAATGCAAGGCAATATCACATGCTAGCATCCTGAGGCCTGCTCTTGGACTTTTTGCTAAATAGGTAAGCTCACTTAAAGACACATCATCATGCATCATTAAAAGAGCCTCTGTTGCAGCGTGCTTTTCTTCAAATGTTGCCCTTTTGTCTTCCAGAATATTTGTTAAGTCTTTTACCCTACTTTTAAGCTTCATTCGGCCTACCGCTCTAATCAATTCGATTTTTGCAAGCCATAGCTTTTCTTTGTCAAAAGACTCATTAATTGTATTTTTTAAGGATTTGTCAAAAAATTCACAGGAGAGCTTTGTAGCAATTATTCTAAGAACTGCATGAGAGTCTCTCATCATCTTAAGAAAAACAGGAATAGCTTTAGCATCCCTGGTCTTATATGCTCCAATTAATGCTGCAAGTCTAATAGTGTATTGGGGTGAATTTACGCCGTTTTTAAGTACTGACCAACCAATTTCTTCTAAAAGATCCGTATTTTGCTCATGTTGAAACACAGCTTTATATTTAGAAAAGCATTTTAAAGCTTCTTTTTCTCTATTTAAATGAGCAAGCGAGCGTATGTAGCTTTTCCAAATTTTTTTTGCATCAGGATTAGTTTTTAAAAATTTTTTTGATTCATGCAGGGCGCTGTATGGATCTTCTATAAGAAGATGAGACTGGACGCGATTAAAAACTTGAGATTCACTACAAAAGACATTTAAAATAAAGCTTAAGAGGAAAAAAAAACTACAATTCTTCATAATCTTTTCATAACAAAGTTCCAATAATCATGAAAGAAGTTCTCATATATAATGATAAAGGAGTAAGTGAAAAATCATTTTTAGCTCTTAAGGATATGTTTACTAATATTGCTTTAGTAAAAGCAATTAATAGCGAGCAGGTACGGCAAGGCAGTTGGGACATAGGCTGCAGCCTTTTTGTCATTCCAGGGGGCAGAGACTTGCCATATCAAAACCTCTTACAGGGACAGGGAATTGAAAACATAGCTTCTTTTGTAAAAAAGGGGGGTAAATTTTTAGGTATTTGTGCTGGAGCCTACTTTGCTTGCTCTAGTATTGAATTTGCCAAGGGAACTAATCTAGAAATAATAGAAAAAAGAGATCTGCAATTTTACTCAGGAAAAGGCGTAGGTCCCGTTTTAGGAAATAGTTTTAGTTATGAAGATGGAACTGGAATATTCACATCTATTTCTTATAATTCAGGAAATTTAAATATAACAGTACCTTTATATTATCACGGCGGCTGCTCATTTCAAGGAAAGGGAAATTTAGATGAAGTGGCCTTTTACAATGACCACCCTAAAAGTTTACCTGCAATTGTCAGAGGAAACCATGGGAAGGGAAAAGTACTATTGAGTGGAGTTCACTTTGAATGCTGTTTGTCAAATAAACAAGAAGACCTACTGCGAAAGCAATTGGTAAACGACGTTATAAGTTACTTTAAGCTATAGAACCAAGTTTTTTTCCACCAACTAAATGAAAGTGTAAGTGAAAAATTGCCTGCCCCGCATCTGGTCCAATATTTGTAATTAACCTATAACCATCTTCAATCTGAAATTCTTTAGCAAGCATCTGTGCAACTTTTGCAATGTGAGAAATAATTGATAAATCTTCAGATGGCACATCTTGCAGGGATTTGTACTGTTTTTTTGGTATAATTAAGAGATGAATTGGAGCATGTGGATAGATATCTTTTATAGCAATCACCTTATCATCTTCATAAACTTTATCGGCAGGCTTGCGATTTGCTATGATTTCTTCAAAAATGTTCATTTTTCTGTTATTCCATGTTCCTTAAAGATTTTATGCATTGCTGCGAATGCATCTTTTTTATTTTCCCAAATAGAAATAAACTGCCCCTTGTGACAAAAAATTGCTCCTTCGATTCCACTTGCTTGCTGCAATTCATGATCACGCAGACCTGCCCATTTTTTAGGAAGGGGTAGCCTGACCTTCATCCGATCTTTAGAACTGGGCGGTATCCCTCGAAGCTTCCAATGCTCTCCTGTTGGCATAATAACATATAAAGCAGGATGCCCTTCCCCTTTTAAATCAAAAAAATTATCGATCCAAGGCAAGGGATCATCAAATTCTAAATATAATTTATTTTTAGCCATAGCTTCTTTAACTTTGTCTTTGCACTCTTTAGTATATAAAAATCGATTCCTTAATCGTTTAAGATGGCTAAAAACAAATTCAGCTGCTTCTAAAAAAGCATAAAATCTTTCCTTTGCGTTGGAGTTATAATCAATTGGTAAAAAATTACTTACCACGTCTGAAAAACTGGTTACCCCATCCTGGCACATTTCAACACCATTGTCATGAGCATCCACACCCTTTATCAAAGAATGGTTCAGAAAATTATAAAAGCTTTGAGATACAAACTCCTTTTCTTTTAAGTAATTTAAGATCATCCCAGCACTACTTAAACTTCCTTGATAATCAACTTGATGGTGATCAAAACGCTTGATTTGGGGGTCATAAACTCCTCCGACATCGCAGACATACTCACACTTAGCAAGTATTTTAGGATCCCTTGTTCGATGAATTTTATCCCTATCTATAAGGTCAACTAAAAGTAATAAAGAACATGCAGTTACCTCATCTGCATGAAATGATCCGTCATGTGTGCCAAAGCTACGCGGTTGCATTTAAACCCTTCTGTAAAAATATAATATTGTAAAAGACGTAGGAAATATTGCTCAAGCAGTGAATCAACTTTTCTTTTTTCTCTGAATAATTTATGACTTATACCATGGAAAGCTATTTAACTTTAGACCACTACGATTTAGTCACTCCCGATGGGAAAATTACTGAAATAAGTAATAGTGATAAAAACACTGCCAAAGTAAAAATACTAATAGAAAAAATTTCACCTAGGTTTCAAGGCTTTGACATAGATAAAAATTTAGTTCACTTTAACTTAAAAAGTACCTTAGCTCAACTTGGCTTAACAACCATTAATCCTGAAGTTACATTATCTCCCTTGCAAAGACAGGCTACTGTTGAAGTCACTTTAAAAGCTTTGGATGGCATTGCCCTTGAAATGCTTAAGCTTTTAAAGCAAGGTGCATTTATTGGTAAATTGTTTGCAGCTGACGACAGAAGAAGAGTTCGAAACCCTGATTATTTAATGAGGATGTTTGGAAGATCTGATAGAGAAGGGCGAGCCTTACTCTCATTAGGAGGCAGCTATGGAAGCGATGATTTTGTTTTAGAAAAAATAGAAAACAAAACAGTCGCATTTTTGGCCTTAAAAGATGGAATAGTCGTTAATGGCAAAGATATCTCTTCTTTTCTTCCCACTCTTGAAAAGACATTGCACTTCGACCGTTTCCCTTCAAGAGAGCTTTTACAATTACACCACAAATGGTTAGAAGGAAAACCAAGAATTTTGCAAGAAAACCAAACATTGTTAGTTAAAACAGCTCCTTTACACATTCGAACTGTATTTGCAAAAGTTATTAATGAGCAACTGCCTTCTGGCTTCCACCACACAACAGCAGATATTTTACAGCCAGATACATTTGACTCTGGGGATATTTATGAACTTTTTGGATCCTCTACGCAAGAAATAGATAGTATTCCTTTAGAGTTTTACACGCTAGAGCCTCATAGGGAGCATGTCTTTTTTGAAGATAGAGATCAACTAAGGACTGCAATTGAAGATAATAAAAGCCTTTTTGAAGCTTTTGAAAAAGGCCCTAAACCTGAAGATGTCCCCGCTTCCGTATTTGTTGTGAAAGGAGAACAGCTTTATAACTTAAAAGAAGAAGATTGGATAGCAAGAGACCTACATAAACATGAGTTTCCCGGAATAAGCCACCCAGTAAGGCAAGCGGCTGTAGTAGAAAAGTACATTGAAAAACAACCCACTTTCCCCTTTTTAAAAGCCATTGAAGAGGAATTGATCACTTCTCAAGGAATTTTGTTATCTAGGTATTTTCCTACTCCTCTAATGAAAAGGCTTTTTTTGAGCAGCTATGTACAACGGTGTTTAAAAAGAATTTACTTTTTGAAGCCTTCCTTTTCTTTTGGAGACTTTTTTTCTTACGAAGACCGCGCTTTTCTCGTTGATTTGGCAAAATTTGGCATACCAGTGTTTTGGGTGGATAAAAGAACAAATAACATTTTGCAGTATGTTTTGAAACCTGAGAAGGATGCTGGCATGTTTGTCCCACTCCATCTTATTGAAGATTTTAGAAAAGCTACTGTTTTTGGCGTCTACGGCTCTAATTTGCAAGAAGGCCCTTATGAAAAAGAGCTGACAATCCTTTTAGAAGGAATATTAGAATTAAGAAATGAAATGAGTCACCCTCTTTTATACACTAATGCGCCTATTGCATTAGTTACTGGAGGAGGTCCAGGAGCTATGGAAGTAGGAAATAGAGTCGCTAAACATTTAGGAATTATATCCTGCGCCAATATTGCGGATTTTACACCAAAAGACCACTCAGTTATCAATGAACAGAAAGTCAATCCATTTATTGACGCTAAAATGACTTATAGACTGGATCACTTAGTAGAAAGACAAGCTGAATTCCATTTAGACTTTCCTATCTTTTTACCTGGCGGGATAGGTATGGACTTTGAATATAGCCTAGAAGAAGTTAGAAGAAAAACGGGAGCATGTAAACCAACGCCAGTTATTCTATTTGGACTTAATGAATATTGGGCAGAAAAAGTTGGCAAGAGGTTTCAATGCAATTTAAAAACAGGAACAATTAAAGGGTCAGAGTGGGTCAGCAATTGCTTTTACTGTGTGCAAAGTGCAAAACAAGCTCTTTGGGTATATCGAAAGTACTTTGATAACACCTTAAAGATAGGTAAAGATGGCCCTATATATAAAGAAGGGTTCTATCAGGTTCCTTTAGAAGATTAAAACCCGTAGGAGACTCTAAAGCTCCAGTAAGATGTTTTCATATTGAAAAACTGCCCTTCTAAAGAAAACCCATTGTGATATTCAAAAAAGAACCTGATTTTTCTTCCAATCCCCTGCAGCTTACTCCACTCATAACCTGCAACAAACGTTCCGTCAAAATCCCAGTTAAGTTGTGCCCATGACCTAAAGTGAGCGGCTGCGTAAAAATTACCATAGAGTTGTTGCTTTCTGTACTTTGTTCCTAAGAATCTAAATTCAGTACCATACTCGAAGTAGAGTGGCTTAATTTTAAAGGTTCTATCACTATGAAAGACGACACCAGGACCTCCATATAGCCTCCAAAAACTAAAAACTTGATAAGAGGCAAAAAGTTCTACAGCTTCCATGGAAGGATTTACTCTGTTAAAACCTGGATTGTTTACTAAAAATTCATCACCCAGGTGAGAAGAAATGTGATATACCCTAAATCGGAAAGACCACTTGTTTAAAGCGTACTGAATAGGTATACCAACAAAATAATCTGTATTAACGAGCTCTGTGCCAGCATTAATTTTTGGCTTAGGTGGATCCATATTGAAAACTGACCAAACACATGCGCTTATACCAATTTGAATATCCCCCCATAAAACATTTAACCAACGGTAAATAGGAAAATCATCACCTAGTGAAACGGGAACAACTTTTTTTCCAATTACATTGTCGTCCCATCTATATCCTATAGAGTAAACAATTTCTCTTGGGTCAGCTACTAATGGCTGGAAGAGTTCAGTCATTTGAGGAAACCAAATGCCTTTTAATTTTGGCCTGTCTACATATTTTTCCCGAAGCTCTTCATCTTTAGGAGGCACTCCATTAAGCTGGTGTACTTCTTTTACCCCAGGCACATCTTTCACATAGGATATAATACTATCTGCAATAAGCTGGTTGACGGGCAAGTTAGCAAGCCATACTTCTTTATCCTTAACTAATACGGTAACCTGATATTCAGCATAGTTCATATCTACTAAAGCTTGAATGTATCCTTCAAAGTAGGGATCGCTGGCCTCTTCAATAGATTCTAGAGGGATACTGTCGCTTCTAGTTAATATAACTGCCACATCTTTTTCTATATTTCGGCTTTCATTAGCAAAAGCGGATATGACAAAAAACATAATGAATATAGAAAACTTTCTCACTGGATAACCTTATTGTCTTTTGATTTTCTATATACACAGATGTTTTTTATCCAAAAAGCTTTTTTAAGAAACTGATGACTTTAGAGCTCTTTGCTTTAACATCCAGTAACCGCTATACAAGCAAAGTCCCCCTCCTGTAATAAGTACAGAAAAAGGAGTTAAAGCAACACACATTGCACCTCCAATTAAGGGTGCAAAAGCTCCTCTGATGCCTACCATAACAATATTGACACGACTATATTTAGCGCTGTGATCATTCCCTGAAAAAATAGGACCGGAAAGATTCCATATTAAATGAGATCCTCCTTGGGCTATTCCATAAAGAAAATAGGAAAAATACAACCAAAAACGAGATATGGGAGAAAACAACATAAAAATGGAAAACAAACCAGTTAAAATAAACACCCAGCTGGAAATTTGGTTAATCCAAAATCTATTTAACAACCTCCCCCATACAGGAGAGGAAATAACAAACCCTAAACTTTTATAAATAGATAAAGCAATAGCTATATCTGTATAGGTAAGTTGCAATGTGTCTTTAAAAAATAAAGGAAGGGCTGGTTGAATCATCATTATACCAATGCCTGAAATCATAAAGCCCCATTGGAATATGGAAAACTGCTTTTCTTTTCTTATTAAGTGAAAACTTTCTCTCCAAGGTTTGACTACTTGGAAAAGAAAAGAACCTTTTGCTTTTTTAGGTAAAGTTGTTTCACTGTGGTTAATAGGAATCCTTGCTAAATAAAACAAGTTTATCAAACCTGCTATAGCACTGAAGAAAAACAAACTCTTCCAACTCCCAGAAGAACCATCTAGCATTCTACCAAATCCAATAGCTAACAAACTGCCTTCCAAAAACCCAATCGCAGATCCCCATGAAAAAATTTTCTCTCGGCTGTTTTTAGATAAATTGAGCTTTAAAATTTCCATCCATGCTGGAATACCAGCTCTATAAAACATAAGATAGACAGCCGCTGCAATAATCACAAACCAGGCATTCTCATAAAGAGGGAAAAATAAAAATAAGAGTCTTGATAAAAACCCTGCCCCTAATAAGTTAGACTTTAATTTGTCTGATCGTTCGTGCAAATTAGCACTCCAATATAAAGACAACAAAGAAACAGTTGGCCTTAGCATTGTTAAAATAGCAATTTGAAATGCAGTAGCACCTAGATCTTTACATAAGATAAAAGCAGTCAAATTATACAAAGTAAACAAAGGCTCGTTAAGCATATTAGTAAGAATAACGGCCCATTTAGTCTTATGATGGTAATGATCAACAGAAGAATTATAAAATTTCATTTACAAGTTCCAAATATAAGGTACTATTGTACCTTCAATATTGATTCCGATACAACCTTTCAAATTTTCTTGATTTATCTAAGCAGATGATATATCTTTATCACCTCATTCTTTAGGGGCAATAGCTCAGTTGGTTAGAGCAGCGGACTCATAATCCGTTGGTCGCGGGTTCAAGTCCTGCTTGCCCCACATCTTTAAACTGCACATACCGTGAACTAGTCGTATTTAAGCTTGATTCAACATCAAACTTAATTTTTAATTTAGTGCTCCCTCCTATTTGAACTGGATTATTAGCTTCTTTTTATGAAGCTATCAATAAAATGGGCTGTTATGATGACTCAATTTATTACATACATAATAATTTATGTATTTCTATGAACGGACTTGCTCAAAAAATTATAATTTAATGAATTTTTTTTCTTTTATTGTCATATTTTTGTACGCCTTCAATTCTTTTGCGGCATCTCATATAACTTTTGATAGAGTTTCTGGAGATGAAGTCTCCAAAGTGCAAAATCACCTTATATCCTTTTATAGCCAAGAGCTTCTCAAAGCTGGGCTCTTTACAAATGAAGCCCTAGCATTTCAAGCTGCCAAGGAAGAAGTTTTACAGGAAGCTACAAATATCCCCTTAAGCTTTTTATATTTAACACCTGATGAATGTAATAGTGCTCGCTTTGGTTATATTGCCTATTCTATTGATGGAAAAACAGCTTACATTGAAAGTATTTATCTCGATGAAAAATACCGAGGTCAAGGGCTAGGCAAAGCGGCTCTCTATGCTTTAGAAAAAGAGTTGCAAAAGAACAGTATTAGTGTAATTAAGCTTTATGTATTTGTGCACAACCAAGCAGCCTTTCACCTCTATAAGAAAATTGGTTATGAAATTGAGAATAGTTATTTCAATGATGAAGTCCCAATTGGATATCACATGAAAAAGGAAATTCTCTCAGAATAAAGTAACCAAGTCTACAAAAGATAAAAACGTTTTTCCTAGAATTCCTGACCTCAAAATGTGTAAATTTTTTCTTTATTTTTTTATCTGATGTTTGCTAACAATTCCTTTATATTTTTTTAATTTGGATTTAGCAATGACATCAAAAGCTTGCTTCTTTTTCATAATGGTTTTGATTATTAAAGCCTATCCTCAAATTAATTGGTCTTCTCCTGTGGATCTTTCTGCTCCAGGGCAAAATGCAGCAGTACCGCAAGTAGCCGTTTCCCCTAATGGAACTGCAGCTGCGGTTTGGCAAAGATCCAATGGTAGCAACACTATCGTTCAAGCTTCTACTTTTGATGGCAGCTCTTGGTCTTCTTCTGTAGACCTTTCAGCACCAGGTCAAAATGGTACAGACCCTCAAGTAGGTATAGATTCCAGTGGACAGGCTATTGCTATTTGGCATAGGTCTAATGGTTTAAATGCTATTATCCAAACTTCCATTTTCAATGGAGTGAGCTGGTCAGTGCCAGAAGACATTTCCCTTCCTGGAAACAATGCTTCTAATGCCCAAATTGCAGTTGACCCAACCGGAAATGCTATGGCTGTATGGCAGAGATCAAATGGAGTGAATTTTATCATTCAAGCCTCTTATTACAATGGATCTACCTGGTCGACTCCAGCTGATGTATCTCTTCCTGGGGCTAATGCGTTTGATGCCCAGGTCGGCGTTGATAATACTGGAAAAGCTGCGGCTGTATGGAGAAGATTTGATGGAACCAGTTTTGTGATTCAAGGAGCTGTCTATAATGGCAGCACATGGCTTACACCCGAGACCCTTTCTGCTACTGGACAAACTTCTTCAGCTCCTCAAGTGGCTGTTGGTCCTAGTGGTAACGCTGTTGCTGTCTGGATCAGATCTGACGGATCTAACTTTATAGTACAATCCTCGCATTATAATGGGGTTACTTGGTCTGCAGCAGAAAATGTATCAGCGTCAGGTATCAGCTCCTTTTCTCCCCAAGTAGGCATAGATGCCAATAATAATGCGATTGCTATTTGGCAAAGTGCTAGCGGGATTGCTCAAGTAGCTACCTTTGATGGATCTAGCTGGTCTTCCGTTGAAGACATTTCTGAACCAGGACTTTCTGCTTTTGTTCCTCAAATTGCAGTTAATGCAGATGGTACAGCTGTTGCCGTTTGGAGAAGATCTGATGGAGTAAATACTCTTATACAAACAGCATTTTACTATAACTCGACTTGGTCTACACCTGTTGATATCTCCGAGCCGGGACAAAATGCATCTATTCCTCAAGTAGGAATTGACACAAGTGGCAATCCAGTTGTAGTTTGGAGAAGATCCGATGGATCCAACAATATTATTCAGGCTGCTTATGGAATATTTTTACCTGCAGTGGCTAATCTCAGAGCAAGCCAAAAAAGTCATTTATTTCCCACACAAACTGATCGCATCAATACTGTTACCTGGGTAAATCCAGTCCCTCTAAATATCGTTTTATTCAAAGTTGCAAGAGATATTTCTTTTTCTGAAGTACTGACTGAAACAACAGGAACAATTTATGAGGATCACAACAGGTTGCCAAATGTTTCAGCGACTTACTATGTACTTTCCATAGGAAGAGATGGAAGCGACGGTGGCATTGGCTTTATTACCTTAAACCCTTAATTCTACATTAAGCTGGATCAGCGCCTATTTTTGACAACTTGCCTCAAACTTTTTCAATTGGATTAAAGCACTTATAGTGTTGTAAGCAGATGTCATCCACTGAAGAATATGGGAAGATCACAGATGTATAATCCGTTGGTCATGGATTCAACTCCTGCTTACTCCATATCTTTAAGTTTCAAGAGCTTGATTGTGTACTAAAAAGTTTAAAGTTAATCTCTTCTAAGAGGGATTAAATAAATACCTCCCAAAGATACTCATGAATACAAATCTAATCTTTAGACATCCAAGGGTAAATAAGTTATCACAATTAGATTCTAACACATTATATTCCCTTCTAAGGTTTGCCAAATGCTGTGTGACTTCTTCCCGAACTGGTGAAGCTCTATCTAAAGTTAGTAACTCCCTAACTTTTTTGTCTAAACTGGACAAGTAAGTAAAATCCTCACAGCCTTTAACTTCAACATACCTTGAGCCCAAAATTGACATCTTTACTGAAGCATTTCTTGTAATGGATAAAAAATCTTCAAATGTTTGTATGCACTTCAACAGGGTAGAAACTTTAGTGTGTATCCTCTTTTCAAAAACCCTACAAGTACGCGCAATATGATCAGTAGGATGCTCAGAAATTTCTACATAGGCTGTTTCTGGTGGGTTATAGGGTGCAAAATTTCTAACACAAGGTATCTCTAAATTTGGGTTTTGCCGATATGCTTGTTCCCACTCTTCTTTATCTACACCTCTCCCATTTAAAAAAAATCTTTTAACGCTTAAATATTTGTTAACACAGTGGTCAAAAGTAGCATCACCAATAAACTCTATATTTTCACTCTCAAATAATTGACTTGTAAACTCTTCAAAATAATCATTTGCATTAAGTCCAATTACTACATGACGGCCATCTGGGTAAATGCATGTACCTAACGATTGAGATGTTTCTCCATAAATCCTTTCAATTTCTCTTCCTATTAATTTCCCAATTTCTCTAGTAGCTTCCGTCCAAAGAGGCTTTCTCATGATTAGTTCTTTTACTTTATTTGCAAGATCGTGTTCCTCCAAATGCCCTGAATAGTCTTGAACGGTAACAAAAGGACTTCTATATATGCGACCTTTATGGCCTTTTGCCGTTTGGGCAATCGTCAAAACATCTTCAAATGTCCTTGCATTGAATAATTCTACTTTAATATCTGTTCCCATATTTTCTCCTATAATAAGCCGACATCTCTCGGAGGGTTATCAGCATGATAACTATCTGAATAAGTAAAATAACTAGAAGCTGTGTGTGTCGTAAGCCCTCACTCTTTATCAAAAAGCATTCCTAATAAAGTAGGGTTTAAGCGAATATCCACCTCCTCTAAGTTCTTGGCAGCAAAGAAATGTAGGCATTGCTCTTTTGATCACTTCAAATACACGATCTGATCGCGCCCCACTTATATTTTTCTAAAGAAGCTCCAGCTTCAATACATCTGTTTGGATGAACATTACAGATATTGTAAGTCATTGCATCAAAAGAAATTGAACGCACTGTGTTTTTAGAAACTGAACTCATTGTACCCACCCTTTACTTAGGAGCTGCTCCTATAGTTGATAAGAAAAATTCTCAATATAAATTTTTATACAGATAAAGACAAAGCAATTACAAGTTTTCACCACACTAAAATTGCCTTGAAAATCAGAAACTATATCTCGTATGATAAAACGCTATTTTTTCAATATTATGCGAATTTTATTTTTATTATTATTTTTATTTATTAGTACCCCGGAAACTAAAGAAACATTAAATAGGCCAACCCTTGCTTATAAAGCACGACTGCCACAGTTGCCACCTCAAAGCAAAGACTACATCAACATCGCCAATTACAATGCTAGAACGAGCTTTTTAGACAAAGGAACACCTAATTCCTGGGAAAACCGCAAAGAATATTACCTTAAAACCTTAAAAATTCATGATGAAAGTTATATGCTCTTAGAGCACATGCAAACAAAACTACGAAATTCATTAAATAAATATCTTACGGCCAGCTCTACTTCACTCCAAACTAAGAAAAACTGCATCACCTGTGAGTACGAAAACAAAGAAGCTTTTCCTGTTTTTGAAACCGAATTTTTTAGAATAGCTTTGAAAACAGTGTCTTCTGATGAAAAAGGTTTTATTTACGGAAACTTCCCTTATCCTTATCGCTTAATAATTGCACTCAAACGACACGCTTCACAACCTTCTGAACAAGAATGGTTAGAACTAAGGATAATCTTACAGACTCTTGAAAGGCATGTTAAAAAAGATTTGGGAGCTGACTATACCTCTTATGCTTCTCTTCAGGATAATTTTTATAAGAATAAAAAAGATGCTAAACCTATTCCAAAAACTCCTCACTATTTTATTCATTTTATTTTTAGGTTTACGAAAACAATTGAGATAAACGGCATCCCCTTTAAAGATCCCAATCCTTTTGATCAGTTCAACTTGCATTTTTCAAATCTGATATCAGAAGAAAAAATAAAATCATATTCAAATTTCATCTACAAAAGACAGCCTGATATTATCAACATACAAGAATTGACCATCGACCAAACTAATTTTCTTAAAAATAAACTAAAAAAACACAAATTTATTTCTTATGCTGCTGCAGATGGAAAGCTTTTCGACCAAATAACATCAGATGATTACTATCATGAAATTCTTTCTATAAGTTATCGATCGGATCGCTTTGAATGTTTAGACCATGGTGTTCGTTGGATTTCTGCTACACCTGACAAGCCATCAATAGGATATGGGGCCTCAAGACAACGAATTATTATCTGGGGAAAGTTTAAAGATAAGAGATCAGGCAAATTTTTCTATATTTTCAACGCTCACTACGACCATCTAGGTGGAAATACTAAATATGTAGATTCAGAAATACTAACGATCAAAAAAATAGCAAAGGACTGCCTTTGGTTTTCTGCTGGAGAACGCTTCTATAAGAGCCAGAATGGCGAGAATTTATACCGGCATTACTTAACTTCCATTGAATGTAACGATGTACGAGACATTAGTCTACTCGGACATTTTGGTGAATCTGGTAGTTGGGGAGGATTTCCTAAGGATCAATTTGCATGCTCAGTAAAAGGTGGAAATTTTGAGTGCGATACTTTAGATGTTTGCTTTACTAATGCAAAAAAAAATCAGATTTTGCTTACTTATTCATTTAGTGGAGCCTATAACCCTAAACAAAAAGAGTTATATAGTTTTCACAGCTTTATCAATGATCCTTATCAACTTGCTTCAGACCATTTTATGATAGGATTTTATCTGATCTTAAATGAAAATGATTAGTCTCACTTTATTCAAGATCTTAATGCTTAACTTTATTTATGGTTAAAAATTTAGTTAGAATGATTTTTATGCATCTTTTTTATGAACTTAAGGAATTTTTGATGATGTGAGCTTTCAAAGTTTAAATGCTTGTAGAAAAGGATTTTTACAAAATCAGCTATAAACATCCAAATAATTGTATATCCCCAAATAAGTCCAATATAAGCCCAGGGTATTGGTGTCATAAATATGCCTATACCAACTAGTAAAGCAGCAATTAACTGTGTCGTTAAAATAGCACTCAATAAAATTAAAGAAGGAAAAGGCCTGAAGAAAAATGGTTTTTTGGATCTTGCAAGAAAAAGCGTTTGATGTCCCGCCACAGATAATTTAAGAAAAATAAAAGATTGAATCTGATTTACATCTAGTTGAAGTATGTCTTTTGCAATATACAATAAAAGAAAAGTAGAAATTATGCCTACAATCCCCAGAGCTGTTGAAATTGTAAGCACTCGCTTCATCTGCCAACGAACAGGTTTTGGATCGATAGCAGTATTATCATATGCTATAGAAAGCATCGGAATGTCATTTAATATCGCAAGCAAGAGAATCATAATGGCCGATATCGGATAAAAATCGAAAACAATGATCGAAATAGTAATAAAAAACATGATTCTTATAGTCTCTGCAATACGATAAATTGAGTAACTATTCATCCTTTCAAATATTCTTCTCGATTCTTCAATAGCTTTAATAATAACGGATAGTCCAGGAATCAAAGAAACCATGGAAGCTGCGGATCTTGCTGCATCAGTTGCGCCACTTACTGCAATACCTACATCAGCCTGTTTTAATGCAGGAGAGTCATTTACGCCATCACCAGTCATACCTACAATGTGTTTATCTTTTTGAAGAGCTTTAACAATATCATATTTATGCTCTGGAAAAACTTCTGCAAAGCCATTCATACTTACTATTTTTTTTATAAATGCTTCAGAGTCGACATTTGTATCTTTTGTAATTAATTCATCGGCAACGCATAAATTGTCGCCTAAGTTAAGTTTATGTGAAATTTCTCTAGCTATGGCAATATTATCGCCAGTTAACATTTTAATTTTGATGCCATGTTCTTTAGCCAAATTAACTGTTTCTATTGAGTCTTCTCTCAAAGGATCAAATAAAGGTAAAATCCCCAAAAACTTCCATGTCTTTTTATCTTTTGAGATAGCAATTCCCAATGTGCGATGTCCCTTTTTAGCATAATCATCAATGCTTTTATTTATTTGATTTTCCAAAGAGGATTCTACACTGCAGAGCTTCAAAATTATTTGAGGAGCTCCTTTAGAAACATGAAAAGTTTTACCTTCGGCATCTTTTATTTTTGCTTCAGACCTTTTTTTTACCGGGTCAAAAGGATAAAATTCTTCTTGTTGATACTTTTCTAGCTCATCTTTATTGCTTAATGCTTTTATGATAGCCAAATCTATAGGGTCTTGATTTTCTTCTTTTGAAGCTAAAGCCCCATATAAAATCAGAGTATTTTTATCGATATCGGCAAAAATTAGAGGTTCATCAAGTGTTAATTTATTTTGTGTCAAAGTTCCAGTCTTGTCACAGCAAAGAACATCAATACCTGCAATTTCTTCGATTGATTCTAATTTAGTTACAACTGTTTTCATTTTAGATAATTTTAGAGCTCCTAAAGCCATAGTAACAGAAAGTACCGCTGGAAGAGCGACTGGAATAGAAGCTACAATAAGAATTAAAACATACTGAAAAAGGGTTAAGAATGGGGTATGCTTAAAAAGCTGCACAATAATTAATATCGAAGACAAAGCAATACTCATATAAATGAGAAAATCGCCAATTTTTAAAACAGCCTTTTGAAAATGTGAAACTGGATGAGCTGTTTCTACTAATTTAGTTGTTTTTCCAAAAAAAGTATTTTTACCAGTAGCTGTTACAACTGCAACCATTTCACCTTGATTGGCAATCGATCCCGAATAAATGATCTCCCCTGATTTTTTTGTTACAGGTAGAGACTCTCCTGTAAGAGTCGATTGATCTACCAAAAGATAATCACCTTCTAATAACTTGGCATCTGCAGGAATAATATTACCAAGTCTCAATTTGATAATATCTCCGGGTACTAGCTTTTTAGTTTCTAGCTGGACCCATTTACCGTCCCGTTTTGCAATACATGTTAAAGATAACTCTTTTTTTAATGCTTTTATTGCATTACCAGCCTGGAACTCCTCCCAAAAAGAAACGCCCCCATTGACTACTAGCAAAGAAAAAATAATATAAAAATCAACATAATGACCAATGATTAAAGATAAAATTGCTGCAGCTTCTATCATCCATGGAATAGGGCCCCAAAAATAACTCAATACTTTCAAAAAAAGAGATTGTTTCTTTTCTTCAATGCTATTAGATCCGCATTTCTTCAATCTTGAGTCAGCATCTGAACTTTTTAAACCTTCCTTAGATGTTTTAAGTGACTTTAAAATAGCGTCTACATTGCTTTTTTCAGCTTCTTTTGCATCTATAAAACAAATATCATCCATAATTTGCTTATATCATTAACAAGCAAAAAATCAATTAGCCGAATTCAAAATAGCTCTAAAGACTGAAAAGCTTATCCTATTTCTTAGCTTCTGCTTCAAGGCAAAGTCACAATGAAATCAACTTTCTCGCTTCGTCTACTGGAAGAATTTCTTGCATATTCATCGCCTTTCAATGAATCTTCTACCTCTGAGGTCATAAAATTTAGGATCTTACAAAATCAAATAAAAATTAGTATAATTACTAAGCCACAAAACAATAATTTATTGTAAAAATTCCTTCTTAATGTTGATAATATTTCAAAATTTAATAAAAAAAATTTACCAATGAATGCTTTAAATATTGCTCTTACTAATAAATTTGTAACTTCTTCCTTATGCTTTGCAGGTGGTTATTCACTTAATAGTATTTCTTTGTCAATTAATAGATTGGCTGTTAAATATTTAAAGCTACCAATCGACATACACAATCACCAAGAATATGATGAATACACCAATAATTGCGTTGAAGCTAATAGGCGAGTAGCTAATTTACTAGGCATTGGATTAAATAGACAACTAGGGACTGCTCTAAGTGATTTCACTATATTCGGAATCCGCGAAGAAATTTCATATCGTTTTCTTTTAGAAAAGATTGTATTACCACATATTTTTCCTCAGTTTGCTGTCTTTTCATTTGCCAGAACTTGCGTTTCTAGCTTGTTTTTTGCTGCAGCACACTTACAAAATGATGCTCCCAGTGAACCGTTAGCTGGACAATTTTTTCACACAGCTATTTTAGGTATGGTATGTTCATTAGCCCTAGAAAGAATAGGCCTAGTGGGCTCAGTATTTGTTCATATAGGTTTTAACTTATATGCATGGCAGCACATGCTTAATGAGAACCTTACAGGTGTAGTAGAAAAAATAAAAGCAATCCATTTAGTAGATGTCATTAACCCTGCCAAGTTTCTTATGCTTTTAGGTGGTTTTATTGGTGATGCTACCTTTCCTGCCACTCTGGCGTATCGAGCTACCAAAAAGATAGCAAGTTCTTTTGCTTAAAAGCAAAAAACTACTAAAAAAAGTTTTACTTAATAGGAAACGTTGTACTAAATTACTAGCTCTTCAAAAGGAGATATGAAATGCTCAAAAGATTACAGCAAGAAGAGGCTATTTCCAAGAGAACCTTGCACCTTACAGCGAATGAAAACATCATGTCCCAGCTTGCTCTTAGCTTTTGCTCTAGTGAGCTAGGATATCGTTACCATGTAGGTAGCTATGATGATGCACCTGATCTTACAAATGTGCCTTATTATATTACCCATAACCTTATGCTTCGCAATCTTCCTTCGGTTTTTGCTCTGGAAAAAATAGCACGACATTTTGCTTGTGAGATGTTTCATGCTAACTATTGCGACTTTCGCCCTCTTTCAGGGATGCATGCGGCATTTTCAATTTTGCTAACAACCACAAAACCTCAAGATACTGTATATATTTTTTCCACGGAAAGTGTTGGTCATCACGCAACCCTTTCTCTTCTTAAACACCTGGGCAGAAAGATTCAGTTTATCCCATGGGACTTTTCTAGTTGTAATGTCGACCTTCATGCTTTTGCCTCTCTGGTAAAATCACATCCCCCATCTGCTATTTTTTTTGATTTTGGAACAACCTTTTTTCCTCTTCCTCTCAAAGAGATGCGTGCTATTGTTGGAGAAGGCCCACTTATGATTTATGATGGATCGCATGTGCTTGGTTTAATTGCTGGAGGGCAATTTCAAGCTCCTCTTGAAGAGGGATGTGATATCCTTATTGGCAATACACATAAAACGTTTCCTGGCCCTCAAAAAGGGATGCTTTTGTACAAAAATCCTTTTTTTGGAAAGGAAATTGCAGACGAGTTATTTTTGAGTGTTCTTTCCACACAACATACCCATCACTCCATTGCTTTATACCTAACTTTGATTGAAATGCATCAATTTGCCAAGGACTACGCAGCTCAAATTTTAACTAATCGAGAAGCTCTCGCCCAGGCTCTAATCGAAGAAGGGTTTCAAGTACACAACTCACAATCACATAAGCTCGCCCTTATCGGAGGGCCATTTCATGAGGAATGTGCCTTATTACACCAGAATCAAATTAGTACAAATTCTAGAAAATTATTTGATGCTCCATCCATTCGAATGGGTGTACAGGAAGCAACTCGAAAAGGCATGAAAGAACATGAAATGATTCGTATTGCTAAATTGATTCGTCGATGTTTGGACGGAGAAAATGTAAAAAGAGATGTCGAAGAGCTTCTTCAAGATTTTTCAACTATTTGGGAGGGAAATATACATGAAAACATGCACCTTTATCGCGAACTCGCGCCATGCTTACTTTAACCTACCTTCTCTTCCAAGTGAAGGTTGGAATTTTGAGTTAATTATTGAAGAACCTTATGAGGTTTCTTCTGATTTTGCAGCACTGATGACTCAAATTCACCGCGTAAAAAAGATAGACTTTGCCACTTGTCGTCCGATCATATATAAGGCTACAAAAGCTATTGTCTGCTGCGATGAAAAGCTGTTACTAACAGCTGCTCAACTCCGAAAATCCCTTAATATTCCTGGAGCAAAACCGAGTCAGTATTTTCCATTCAGCTCCAAACGTATTATGAAAGAAATTTTATCTTGCATTCCTCTTAAAATCCCTTCATTTGTCGACTTCGATTCCCGCTTTTCTCTAGAGGAGCTGCATGCAAATTTCTCTCGACTTTTTCCTAATGGGTATATTGTAAAACCGCTAGATAGTGGCGCCAGCATGAACGTTGCTAAAATCCATTGTTTCCAGGAATTAGAAGCTTGGTACAATCAAGCCTTTGATCAAAGCGAAGAATATACTGCAGAAGAACTTATCGAAGGTGACATGTATTTTTGCGATTCTTTTGTTCTTGATGGAAAAATCCAGTTTAGCACAGTCTCAAAATATCTTTATCCTTGCCTTGACTTTGTCAATGGAAAGCCTCTTGGAGCCTATCCTGTTGAGCAAGAAGCCGTGTCTCGTTTCAATCAAAAAATTATCGAAGCGCTTGTTCCACCTGATGGAGGACTTCACATGGAATGCATTGAACAAGATGGAGAGCTTTTTTTTATTGAAATTGGAGCAAGGCCTCCAGGAAAAAGTGCAGTTGCTTGCCATGAAAAAAATTTTGGCATTAATCTCTATGAATGTACCCTGAGAAATGAACTAGGTCTTTCGATAGATTTTACAATGAAAACTGACCTTTACCACAGCTGGGTCGTTCTTTCGACCTACCCAGGAGTTGTGCATCAGTTAAATCCCCCAGCTCTTAAAAGCCATCATAAAATCCATTGGAAAATTCAAAAAGGTGACACCATAGCTTCTTATCCACCTCATATAAACAAAGGATATTCTGCTTTTTTAGAATTACACAATAAAGACTATAAAGAATTTTTAGAAGATTTAGAGTACCTTAAAACACATAAGCCCTACCTGGACTGGGGATCTGTTTCTGAAGAATACGCTCTTTTCCGACCTCCTCCCCCTGCCTCCTTTTTTGA
The DNA here is from genome assembly GCA_050049995.1 of Chlamydiota bacterium. Classification (GTDB taxonomy): domain Bacteria; phylum Chlamydiota; class Chlamydiia; order Chlamydiales; family SM23-39; genus 21-14-0-10-35-9. Next base: position 41,381 of record JASFVE010000003.1, read on the forward strand.
AAGACTTCAAAAAGTAGGGGTAGGGTTACCTAATCAAAGGGTTTTAGACTTGGGTACAGGAACTGGTTTTTTAGCCAGACAGTTTGCACTTCAAAAAGCTATTGTAACTGGGGTTGATATCTCGGAAAAACAAATTCAAATGGCCAAGTCTCTTTCAGAATCTTTATCAATTGAATACCTTGCCTCTCCAGTAGAAAACATATCTTTTCCCGATGCTCACTTTGATGTCATCACGGCTATGCAGTGCTGGCCCTATTTTAACCAAGAAACTCTTTTGCCTATTTTAGAAAAAATTTTAAAACCCAATGGTGTTTTAATGATTGGCAATTTTGATCACCTTTCTAAACAGAGCGAAATTGCTTCCATGACAGAAGAGCTGATTTTGAAATACAATCCTAACTGGACTCAGGCAGGCTACAACGGAGAACTTTCTCCTCCTACAAATATCACCGTGCAAAAAATGTTTTACTATGATGAAGAAATTGCTTTTACCGCAAACAGTTGGATACAACGTATGGTTGCCTCACAGGCAATTGGCACTATTTTGTCTCGCCAAAGAATTCAAGACTTTAAAGAGGAGCTCTCGACCTTATTAAAACCATTTCCCTCTTTTACTATTCCTCACCGTTTATCCGCATATATTAGTTCTTTTAAACCTTCAGCTGCTGCTTTAGAAAATAGGGTTTTATAATTTTTTTTAATTTTAAACTAATAATAGTAAATAAATATTTTTTAATTTTTTATTTAAAAAAAATCAATTTATGTTAACATTTGTGCTCTTTAATTTTTTTTAACCTTAAAAGTAAAAAAATGACACCAACTTTTTCTGCCTATTTTAAAGCTCTATATTATACAAATACTTATTTACCTCCATGTGATTTAAGTGAGCAAGCCTTATCGAAACATTTACTTGAAGCTGAAGATCCGCGCCTAGCAGCAACGGCTCAACGACTAATCTCTCAAACACAAGTGCAAAAAGTTCTTTCTGAAACATTGAGTTATGATTTAGAGTTTGCAATACCACAAAAAAACCAAACTCTTAGAGATCATGACTTTACATTGTTAAGTAGTAAACCTGACGCTTACGGTAACATATATCCCTTCTATAGTGTTATTGAACATAATGATTTACCTGGCTGGGTAATCAAATCAGGAGCCAACAGAGTTCCAGAAAATTTCCACTTATCTGGACCGTTAAATAATAGACATGAAAAAGCCTCTTATACAAAAGAAGAAAGCATTTTAAGGTTAGAGCTAGCAAAGAGAATAACTCAAGTAGCTCAAAAAAATGGTCTTGATATTATTGTTCCTAAAAAGAAGCTCGTTAAATATGCAAATTCAGAAAACCCTTCAGACCCTTGTAGAACGTATTGCGTTCTTTCGCAAAAAGTCAATATCTTAACCCTTGCAGAGACTGTTCAGGTCATTAAATCAATGACTGCAACTCAGCAAATAGAGACTGCTCAAAAAATATGTTCGATCATTAAAAAAATAGGTTTTGTTGATGCTTCTTTCAGTAACATTCGCTTAACTCCTGACGGAAAAATTGCGTTTATCGACACGGAACCTTCAGGCCTTTTGGTTGCCCAAAAACCAGGCTTGTGGAATAGATTATTTCCCCCAAAAGGATCTAGCGTTGAAAAATGCGCCCGTATTGGATTGTACTCCTTACTACACCAAACTTCACGAGCAGCACTTAGAACAGGGCCATCATTTAGCTGCGAACCTGGTCTAGAAGCTTTCCGAGAAGAAGTACAGTCCCAATACGATAGATCAGCACCAAGTTTATCGAAATGGAAAATTGGATTAAGCATTGCTAGCCTAGGTCTTATTCCTGTAATAAATGCAATTGTATCTCTAGTGGCAACGATCCGGATAAGAAAAGCTTTTGAAAAAATGCAAAAAATTGATACTGCATTTGAATCAATAAAACGTACTTTACCTGGAGAAACTCCAGATGAGCAACGACGCCAAATATATGAATATCGCTTTAATAGGTCTCCAATAGAAAAGCAATTTTTAGCCCTTACCGAAGGGATCCCCTATTAAGTATAGCAGGCCTTTTTTGTTTAAATTAGGTTAAATTTATTAAATAAGACTTATTTAGTGTGTAAATGCCAGCTCCATCCCTATTAACTAAAAGACTTCTACTCCGACAGTGGAAAGAAAGTGATCTTTCTCTTTTTGCTAACATAAATAGTGATAGGCGTGTTATGGAGTACTTCCCTTCTACCCTCTCTAAAAAGGAAAGCGACTCTTTAGCTGAAAAGATTCAAAAAGAACTTAAAGAAAAAGAATATGGATTTTGGGCTATTGAAGTCATTGGAGTCGCTCCTTTTATTGGCTTTGTTGGCTTACATTACCCTGATTTTCAAGCCTCTTTCACTCCTTGTATCGAAATAGGCTGGAGACTTGCCTATGAACATTGGGGTAAAGGATATGCTTTCGAAGCGGCAAGCAAAGTTATTGATTATGCCTTCAACACACTGAACCTTCAAGAACTTGTCTCTTTCACTACCGTAAAAAATAAACGCTCTAGAAAGTTAATGGAAAAATTAGGAATGACCCACAATCCTAGTGATGATTTCGACCACCCAAAGTTGCAAAAAAACCATCCTTTACGCCCTCATGTGCTCTATCGAAAAAAAACTCATAATGAGAATGTGGCTCATTTATCTCAAATAATTCGTTGATTTTTATAAAAAAAAAACAATATTGTCTTCGCTCTTTCAATCATAAAGAGGTAATTTATGAGTTCTAGTCACTTGAACCTAATTAAGAATTTTTTCACTGAAAATTATGGTCAAACCCACCCATCATCCATACAAGAAGAAGATTTTCAAGCTGGCATTCAGCTATTTACTAAACTAGCTGAAGAATTAAGTATAAATACACCAGAGGCAAGCTCAAGGCTTTCTAAAAAAAATGTCAGAATAGAAAATGAACCTATCAATAATACGACAGCAAAAATACAACAGTTTCTCAAAAAACACTCCTACCGTTTTTGGAGTGCTTGTGAAGTTGGATTTCCTTTTTCAAAGCTCGAGCCCATGGAATCAGAAGCGGCATTGAAAAAATCTTTAAACAATTACCAGTCCATAATTGTAAATTTTCTTAAGCAAGATGACTCAATATGGTTAACTGAAGAAGATCTTAATAGTAAATTTGGCAAAGCATTTTATCTTTTAAATGTTAAAAAAGTTGGAGCTGCCTGTGAAGAACTTAAAGTAGCATATCTCCGCGATAAAGATATAAAGGCAGGATATTATATGCTGTGGTTGATAAAACATGTATCAGGTTGTGACTTCAAGATCCCTCCTAAAGAATCATTTAATGCCTCCACGGTAATTAAAGTGCTATCCGATTTCGTCACTTCTCAAGACTTAGTAAGATACCCAACAAACTATATTGAACTTCTGCAATTTAGAAGTTCAAGAATAACACCTCCTCTAAATTGGGGTTTCTTAGATCAACAAACTACTATAAAGTTTATAAAATATACAGTAGCTCAACTTCAATCTATACCTATAGCAAATTGGCCTAATAAAGCAGGCATCATTACTGATCTTTTAGAAATCTTAACAACCGATGGTAAAAAGGTAGTTGCTACAGCTCTACAATCTAGCTCTGATCACCAGACAGCAGAGGTAGGTAGTCATGTTTTAAACGCTTTAGAAGCTACCTCATTAAAAGAAGCTATTCCTCATTTCTATGCCTTGAATGACCTTCTTTCTAATTTTAACTATACTCATGTTGAGGTAATTTTTGGCAGGCCATTTCCTCCATTCAGACATGACAAAATGGCCTTTAAAAATGATCCTGATTTCACGAGAAGATTGAATTTTAATGAAATGCGCAAAGTGTTTATCTGCGGAGATCTTATGTTAGGGGTTTATGCTCCTAATACTACATTTGGTGGTAAAGGAGTACCTCCGCACTTGCTAGCCTACAATAGGCAAACTGAAAAAATGGAATGGGGTATACCACTAACTCTTGAGCAGCCTGAAGATCTATCTCTCGTTACTACTCAAGTACCTATGACTTATGGTCTCCCTAGAATGGGACCTGCAGAATATAGCATAGGTCAAGCTGGTAAAAGTATTACCCTTCAATTTGTGGGTGAAAAAAGAGTGCATTGTATCGATTCCAACACGGGAGAAATTATAGATACTATTTTACTACCTTATGAAAAACAAAATGGTAACGATCGCCTTTATTTAACACCTGAAGGTATTGGCTATCAAATGGTCTTTTTGGAGGATAGCATAAAATTAATTGGTGGAAAAATCTCTAACTCTTGCTTAAACCCTGATTTTGAAGTGGCTGCTCCTCATGGTTTTCTCCTTCCGCTTTCTACACATGTTGGCTTTAAAGATCCTTTTGAAGATGAGCTCATTCTCTTTAACTCTAACGGAAAGCATGTGACCCTTGACTGTCTGTCAGCATATGCTGTTGGAACTACACTCTATCTAGTAGAGCCTAATTCTTCTCAAGAAAACACATGTAAGGTGACTGTAAGGACCATGACTACAGATGACCAGGTAGTATCTGAGGTAGAAAAAAGTATTGTCCTCAATGTACAATCACCCTCAATAGAAAAAATATGTGACAATGGTCAGTTAGTCTTGATTAATGGCTATTTCAATAAATTTCCTATTTTTGTCGGCCTTGAGAATGGCGAAGTTGTTTATAGTGACCACAAAATACCTTCCTATGGTGCATATCATGTAAATACCCTATCAGGAGATATATGGACCTGGGATACAGTCAGCCGAAAAATCTGGAAAGTATCTTCCAGAGAAAAAGTTTTGATGGGATCATTGGAAAGTGGTCGAGGTACAAGTTTACTTCATGTTGATCAAAATGATCATTTATTTTTTGTAAATATTCCTTATTAATGTTTCGGTGGTTCTTATTTCTCTATCAATTACATGAGATAAGAGTCACTTTAAATACAGAAGATGGGATAGCTCATCTTCTTCTATATTAAAATTTAATAATAATATGACTTCTAGCATTTCAAGTTCCGCTTCATCAGTTCTCGAGAGTTCCTCCTTGCCGTCTTACTTGGATAACGTTCCATTGGATATCATTAAAAGTATTTTTAACAATTTAACCGAGCATGATGCTTTTAATCCTTTTATTTACGCCTCTAGAGTACGCCTAAGAATTAGCCCTGAAGAAAGTACACAACTTGAAATGGAAGCTCGCAAAGCTCTCATAATTGCTAGCGCTAACCTTTCTAATAATCCATTAACTAAAATTTATCAGTTATTACATATTGCTGATGGTTATTTTGATTTAGGAATCTCATTTGAAGGTTTTTTTGATGCCATTACAAAGAATAAGACTAAACTAGAGTTGGATGAGTATGATGCATGGTCACTTGGGGGAAAGTTAAAAAAATCCATTAAAAAGTGCCTTGCATTAGGTAGGATTAATGAAGCGGAAACCTTACTATGCAGCATGAATGACATCATTCACCGTAGAGTGCATATCGAAATCTTAATGATTCTCATTAAGGATTACGCTGATGTAGGTAACCTCTTAAAGGTTTCAAAACTTGCGATTATGGTAAGAGATGAGGCAATGTCCCCTATAACCCATTCACCCAGACATTTTATAAACTACCAAGTTAATTCAGGTTTAATTGAATATTCCACTAAAGCTTTAACAAAACTTGCTGGGGATTTTGCTGAGCTACATATGTATAAAGAAGTTGTTAGTGTATTTCATTCTATCAAAGACTTTATAAGCGACCACAATCCTGACCATTTAAAGTATGAAAACCAAAAAGAATTTTGCTTAACTCCAATCGATATTGTAAAAGGTTGTATTGATCTCAATAAACTTAATAGTGCAAATCATCTTTTGCGTGTTTGGGAAGACATCGTCTCTCAATTTCACCATTGGCCAGTTACCGAGTCATTTCAAATTGAAGCATTCACTGAAATTGCCAATGGATATATTCAATTAGGAAATCATACTAAAGCATTGGATCTTCTTGAAACATCTGAAAACCTGTTAAAGCATACTAGGCCTTTTTCTACTGATGGCGAAATAAAAATTAAGACTTTCACAAGAGTTGCAAAAGGATATGCACAGCTTGGAGTGCATGATAAAGTAAAAAGAGTTTTGAATAACTGTAAAGCTTTATTAGAAAAGGAAAGAGAAAAAAATGTATTTACTCGTTTATTAAACGAAGAGCTTTTTCCAAAAGACATAGTAGCTATCGCTAAAATATTTATAGAAAAGGGAGATACAATTTTTGCTGAGGTTTTATTACATGATGCTGAAGATTTTACAGCTGACATTTTTCATGAAATTTCAGTTTATGAAGATATTGCTGAAGCATACATTTGCTTAAATAAATTAGATAAAGTTGATCGGATTATAAACCATGTTACATCTTTAAGAAGAAGCGTTGGCTTTGAAACAACTAATTTCCTCCTTCATTTAGCTAAAATTTTTACGCAAATGGAACTGTGGGTAAATTCGGAGGACATTTTAAAGTACATTGTAACAAGAAATAATTTTAATAATACATCAGTTGATACATTAATTGAAGTTTGTAAAAATTGTATCCAATATGAAAAATATAACCTTACTATACAGTTTTTAGAAGTAACAAAAAAAATTATTAAACACCACTGGATTACAGGAAGGCCCCTATTACTCGAGAAAGTAAATAAAATTGCCAACAAACTACCCTGAATTCCTGGTAATAAAAAATTTAAAAAAATGGAATGTAAAAATGACCTCAGCCTTAACAATAAAACAGCGCGAACCACTTCATATATCCTCTATTGCAAGCGACGATAACCCCGAAAATCCTTTTTATACGACTAAACTACCGATAGAAGCATTTAGATATATATCTGAACTTATACCAGAAAACCTTTCCTTTCTACCCACAGCTGTCTCCATCCTCAAAAAAGAAGGATTGAGTGAAAAAGCAAAAAAAGTTGCATCTATTGCAATAGAAAATTTAACAAGAAGCTCAAAAAATGAACTTTTAGCTCCTGGATCTTTGGAAGCTATTACACAGCTTGGGAATTTATTAACTGAACTTGGAAACGCAAGAGATGGGCAAAAAATTTTACATTTAGCTGATAATATCCGTTCAAGATCTGAACATAGCACTGCTTCTGCAATAGATAGAGAGTTAGAAAATTTACAAAATATAGAAAACTCTTTTGCAGCAAACCTAACTAATTCAGAACTAAAAGCCTTATTTTTAGAACAGTCTCAAAAGTATTGCCAAAAATTAACTCTTAGCCAAAGTAATTTAAGAGTCTTAAGCAACCATTATGAGCTAGGGTTTGCTCAAGTTGATATTGAAGATAAGATATTCAGACTTATTGCTACTCTTACCGGCTCTGGCACTTCATACATTGTACAAGTTGTTTGTGAAAATGATCCCTCTCTTAATATACATAAAGGCGAAATGGCTTCATTCTTTAATGTTGTTCCACCCGAATGGCATGAAAAAATTCTTGAAAGATTAACTCCTCAAAATAGAAGTTTTCTTCATGAGAAAATTGAATTAATAAATAAGGATGTAGACCATATTGAGTATCTTGGAAAAAGTATTTCTCAAGGGATTATTGAAAGTCTTGAGCTTTCAAAAAATGATCTAAATGAAATTCAAAACTACACAACTTTATCTGGAGGTGGCTTTTATAAGCTAAAAGTCGATAATGAAGAATTTTCCTTACATGTACGAACTACCTTCTTTTCTAATCACGATTCA
>JASFVE010000004.1:0-45808 GCA_050049995.1 Chlamydiota bacterium
GTCAAAATGGATGCTAAGTCAAACCTAAATCCATCTACTTTCATCTCACTTACCCAAAAACGCAAAGATTCTAAAATCAGTTCCTTACCTACAATGCTGTTGCAGCTAAATGTATTCCCACAACCTGAAAAATTTAGATAATGACCATTAGAATCTAGTAAATAATAAGTAGAATTATCGATTCCTTTAAAATTTAAAACGTGTTCAGTGCCTCCTCCTTCTGCTGTGTGGTTGTATACCACATCTAGGATCACTTCAATGTTATTCCGATGTAGCTCTCTGACCATAGTTTTAAATTGATTTAAATAGCTTATGTCTGAAGTAGAGCTCATGTATCGTTTCATAGGAGTAAAAAAATTAACAGGAGAGTAGCCCCAGTAGTTTGTTAATTTTTTCTTTGTTTGGGGGTTGATGTGTTCATTAGATGTTTCATCAAACTCAAAAATAGGGAGCAGTTCTACCGCATTAATACCTAATTTTTTTAAATAGGGAATTTTTTCTACAACACCTAAAAAGGTACCTGGATTTTTCGTCTTGCTGCTTTGATCTTTTGTAAAACCTCGAATATGCATTTCATAGATAACTAGATCAGAAAGGTTGAGATTCGGCTTATGTACTCCCTGCCAATCAAAGGAGCCATCGAAGACAACTTTACTTTTTAGTGGGGGGACCTTAGAGTCATTCCAAATAGGACTCCAACTTAATTCTCTTGAAAAAGGATCTGAAACGATACGCTTGGAGTTATATAAATATCCTTTCTTTAAATTATAAGGGCCATGTAGCCGAAAACCATACTCAAGCTCAATAGGATAGTCTTCAATTAGTATATGCCATACATTTCCTGTTTTATTTTTTTTTTTATCAAAAGCAATTTCTTGAAAAATTTCTGTACTGCCTTCTAGAAATAGGCAAAGGCTTACTTTTTGTGCATGGGAAGAAAATAAAGCAAAATTAACTCCTTTCTCTCGTTTACTTGGGCCTAAAGGAGTAGGGTAGCCAAGCTTTACTTGATTTTTTCCAATTTTTCGAATCATGTCAAAAAAACTTTTCAATGAGCTTCTTATAACACAATAAGAAAATAAAAGATCAATAGGTTGTTATTGCTTATAAAGAATTTTACTGATAAACTCTCATTCTAGAAACTCAATAATTATTACTATAAGTTACTCTTTAAAGGAGGACATTCATGTCATTAGAAAATGCCAAGGCTAACCTAAAAGAATTTGGAAAAGAACTTAAGCTTGAAGGGTTAGAATTTGACGAAAATAATACCTGTATATTGGGGATTGATAATGCTTTTTCCCTACATATTACTTATGAACCTAATTCAGATAGGCTCTATCTTTATTCACCTCTTTTAGACGGTCTTCCAAAAGATGACAAGATCTTGCTATCTCTTTATCAAATGTTATTAGAGGGGTCTTTATTAGGTGGACAAATGGCTGGCGGCGGCGTTGGCGTTGCTGTTAACGAAGAACTGATTTTAATGCATTGCGTTCTTGATATGGGCCTTGGAGTTGAGGTCTATGCCCTTTCTAAATTTGCTCCATTATTTGTTGAGACAGTTGAGCAGTGGAGAGAAAGAGTGAAAAAGAAATGTGCTGGACAAGATCCTGGTCCGTATAAACTCCCAACACCAGCTCAGGGGAAAGCTCCCATGCCTCAGGCAGGACCAATGACAGATAGATATAAAAAGGTCTAAGAAAACTTTTCTAGTTTCTTAGTAATAGATTTAAGGGACGCTTTTAAAGAAGCGTCCTTTTCTTTTTGGCTTTCAATCTTTTTCACACTACTTATTACAGTTGAGTGATCTCTATTAAAAACTTTTCCTATTTTAGTAAAAGGATATTTCAGTTCAGATCTAAGAAGGTACATAGCGATTTGTCTTGCATTGGCACATTCTTTAGTTTGAGCTCTTTCCAATAAGTCTTCTTCTTTTAGTTCATAAAAAAAGGCTACGTTCTTAATTATGTCTTCATGAGTAATAACCTTTTTAGATGATTCGTAAATAAGATCTTTAAGTATCACAGCTAGATCATTTTCAGATATTCTTTCTAAAGGAGTTGAGGCTCTTAAAATTAAAGTGTCAAAAGCTTTCACAATATCTTTTGTAGAAGGAAATGCGCTGATAAAAAAGTTTAAAAGAGAATCCCTTAAGGTAATGGCATAGCTTTTGGCTCTTAGTTGAAGTAATTTAATAAAATCTTCTTTTTGTAGTGGCTCTAGTGAAGAGGAAAGACCCCATTCAAAACGACTTATCAAACGAGGTTCAATTTCCGTCAATTGAAGAGGAGGTTCTTTACTAGCTAGGATAATTTGTTTATTTTCTGTATGAAGAGTATTAAAAGTGTGAAAAAACTCTTCTTGTGTTGCCCATTTTTTTTCAAATAAGTGAATGTCATCAATAATTAGAACATCTACATTTCTATAGGTTTTTCTAAATTGATCCATATATCCTTGGCGCATGGAGAAAACTACATGTTTTGTAAAAAGATCAGCAGAAACGTAAAGAGCCTTTTTATTTGTTTGAATAAAGTATTTTGCAAGAGCTGTAAGTAAATGTGTTTTACCAGATCCTGAAGGACCAAAAATATAAATAGGATTTAGTGTTCCAAGTGAAATGTTAGGTGAGGTGGTTTCATATCTTGCGAGGTCGCAAAGCAGGCGAAATAAGATTTTATTGTTTGCAGGGTAAAAATTAGAAAGGTGAAAAATAGGATCTAATGGCTTAAAGTTTAAAGATAATTCTTCTTTAGAGGGAACATCTTGTTTTTTCTTTTGCTGAGGTTCTTCTATGTGTACTTTAATTAGCTGAGAATTGGCATTTTTAAAAGTGGAGAGTTTAGGAGCGACATACTCTTTAAACCAAGAAAGTTGAAAAGAGTTGTCGCTCTCTAAATAAATATTTCGAGCGTCAAACTTCCGTATTTTTAAAGTTCTTAGCCATTTGTCAACATTGGCTTTTCCCAATTCCTTTTCTAAAGATTGAAGGAAGAGTTCCCACTGTTTCACCAAAAAAATCCTATTTTTTCTTTTTTCCTTTAGGTGAATAGTATGCTCGTACAGGTACGTTGGATATTTTTTTCATAGTCTTTGTGTTGTAGTATTGTTGCAGCATCCCTAGTAAAGAAGAAGATAACCAATAAATATTCAAGCCAGATGGGAATTTATAGAACATAAATAGAAATAGTATGGCCATAAAGTTTCCAACAGTTTTTTGCTGTTTTTGCTGATCTGTCCATTTAGATTTGTCTTCAGGTAATTTCATGGTAACTTTTTGCTGGAGATACATAACTAAACCTAAAAGAACGGGAAGTAAGTGAAACTCAGTTCCAAAGAAAATAATAGGATAATTCCAGCTAAATAATACATCAGGCGCAGTTAAGTTGGTAATCCAACCAGGGATGAAAGAGGCTCCTCTTAGTTCAAAAGTAGACTTTAAAAGATCAAACATACCAATTAAAAATGGAACCTGAATAAGTATAGGGAAGCAACCCATTAATGGATTGGCTTTCTTTTCTTGGTAGAGCTTCATGACTTCCATTTGAGCTCTTTTGGGGTCTCTTTTATATTTTTCTTGGATTGATTTTGCTAGAGGAGCTACTTCTTGCATTCTTGCATTCGCTTTAAATGACCAAGCATTAAGCGGGTACAGCATCAATCTCAAAACAACTGTTAAAAGTATAATGGAAAATCCCCAAGATCCAGTAATTTTATGGAAAAGGCTCATAAGAACAAATAAGAACTTGGCAAATGGCTCTGATATAAAAGCAAACCAGCCGTGGAAGCTTTGAGCTCCTAAGTAATTAGGATTGTAACCGATGGTAGGGTCTGAATAGACATTGTCAACATATTTTAAAATGTCACTTTCGTATGGTCCTGCAAAAACCCTAAAGTCCATGGATGAAGTGTTTGCCAATGGTACTAAAATATCGTAGCCAGGATAATTCTTAGCAGGATAGAGATTATATTCCGGATCAATTAATGAGATTCGAGGCACTAATATGTTTCCATCAATTTTTTCTGTTTTATACCCTTGAGCAGGTTCTAAAAGTGGGTCAACAATTAGTCCAAAAAAACCATTAGAATTAGAAGTCCAGTTTGGGTAAACAGATGTAACGGTGTTAGTTGCATCAGGCAACTTCATTTTATCTACCGTAGTTTTTTTCCCTTTGTTTATTTCATATTTTAAAGCAGGGGTTGCTTTTCCTGAAATAAGCTCAACATCTGGAACGCCTGAGGTAAGCCAAAGGTTTCTTTTATCTCCATCTACTAATACTTTTAGGTTGACCACAAAAGGAACTTCAGGACCTTCTGGAAGGGTAAATATTTTAGTGATCCTTCTATTAGATTGAGATAGTTCAAATTCAATATAATTTTTCTCAAATCTTCTTACCTTATAGCTTGCTGTGTCAGTATTACTGTCATCAGATAAAATGTTTAAAGCATAATATTTAGGATCAACGCTTCGATAGACAGATCCGTTAGAATTATAAATTGTTCTTCGCAAAAGAGGGTAATATCCTCCTTTGTTTCCTTTAGCAATTTTTTGCGTTCCGTTATCTGTTGCTACATAGTAGGATTTAGTGGGGAAGAAGTCATTCTGCGGATATTTCTCACTAATGATGCGGTCAACTTCAATAGGGTTGATAGGACTCGAAGGATTTTGCTTAGACTTTAATGGTAAATTTACCTCTGCTAAAGCTCCACCTCTTGTAGAAAATACCAATTGCAAATAGTCATTTTCCAAAACATAAAATTCTTCATTATAATCTTGCTCGGGCTCGGCCTCGACTCTTAGACTAGGTGTCTCTGAGACTTTTTCAATTTGTTTTTTATTTATCCACTCTTTAGTCTCATCCGTTTTTTTAGAAGAAAAAAAATGGTTTACTCCATAAAACGTAAGTGTGACTAAAATTATAAAAAGTATCGCTCTTCTATCCATTTTGACCTTTAATTTTGCATGAATTTATCACGATTGGATTTAGAAAAAAAGAATTAAAGCTCTTCTGCGGTGTTTTGATTAGTTTCTAAACAGGCAATAAAGTCTGAAAAAGCTTGTGTATATCTTAAATTTTCTAGCCAGTCATCTTCCATAATTTCTTCTATAGGAGGCAAGGCGTCAAAAAGCTGGGCTTTTTCAATGAATTCCATAGCCTGTGAATAACGTCTAGTTAAAGATAAAAGGCACGCCATTTGGTAATATGCGTGCTGATTGCCAAGTTGACCACTTCTCATGATCTTTTGTTCAGCGTCCTTAAAAAATGCATGAGCAGTTGTTTCATTTTGAGATAGGTCAGCAAGGTGAGTCAGTGTCAGCCCCCACTCTAGCCAGATTTGATCATTTTCAGGTTCTTGCTTAACTGCGAGCATAAAATAGTTAATAGCTTTATTGAAAACTTCTTTTTCTAAAGTAATTTCAGCTAGATGGGAGAAACAAAGAGCAGTTTTAAAGTAAATGTCGGGATATTGGGGGTCAACAAGAATGACATGCAAAAATAGTTCGATAGCCTTTGTGTAATACTTTTCTTCATCAGAAAGTTCGCCTAATAAAAACAAGCTAAGTGCGTAGTAAAATAGCCAATTTGGATGTTGTAATATAGCAGTTTTATGTGACTGGATGATTGTTTCTAAAAGTGCTGTTCCTTTTTTTAAGGAATCTATATCAGCTGTACATTCAGCAAGCTTTAAAAGAGCTTTTGCATAACCGAAGCTAAGTGAAGGACAAGAGGGTTTTAAATCACAAGCTCTTGCGAAAAAGTCGCATGACTGTTGGAATATCTCTACATCTTCTAAAAAGTGGCCTAATTCATAGTAGGCACTAGCCAATATATGCCATAGTTCGGCACAGGACCTATCTAGGGAAATTCCGTGCTGTACTTTTTCAATAGCAGCTTCTATAAAATCTGGTTCTTCATAGTATTTTCCAAAAGCCATTAGGCAAACGCCATAAGCGTACCAAAGTTCGGGCTCATCTGGAAATTGATCGACGGCTTTAATAATTTTATTTTCCGATTCGATCATTAAATCTAAACGGTTGGTTAAAAGACCAAGTTGAGATAGCGACTCTGTCCACTGGCCAATTACAAGAGGGTGTCTAGGGTCTATGTTTTGTGCTCTTATACACTTTTGTGTGGCAAGTTTAAGTCTTTGCGGGTCTTTATTAAGAATTCCGGCTTCGCCCAAAAGCTGGGCCCAATGTAGCCAAAGTTCAATTTTGGTGTTATTTTTCTTTAATGCCTGAGTAAAGCATTCGTGAGCATGGTTATAATAATGCTCATCCATCGTATTAATATATAATTGGGTGTAAGCTTGGGCTAAATAAAACCACCCTTCATATGATTCAGAGTTACTCTTGACGACCTTTCTAAAATATTCAATGGCTTGGAAGTACATTTTCGAATCATTGATTAAAAGGCCCATCTGTAAATAAGCATTTCCAAAGTCTCTCCAAAAATTTGAAGAGGCGTTATTTTGATATGATGATGAAGTACAAAAAGATTGAATTGCCATCCTAAGGTCGATTGCTTCTCCAGAGGCTTCAGAAATTGCTGTCCATAACAAACCTATTTTCCAGTATAAGTCTCCCTTTTTTTCTGGGGGTTGACTATCAGATAAATGAATAGCTGTTTCAAATTTTTCTTTAGCGTCTGTTAAAAAGTGGAGTTCACTGTGCACTTTGCCAAGCTGAGTTAAGGTTAATCCCCAATTTAGCCATATATCAAAATTTTCAGTATCCAGCTGAGAGGCAATGGTAAAATTTTTATTAGCTAATTGAAAGGCCTTTTCTTGATTTTCTAAAATAGCATATTGATAAAAGGCAACTCCCTGGCGAAACCAATTTTCTGGGTCAGAAGGAGCTAGTTCAGATGCGGCTTCAAAATATTTTAGAGCCTTCAAATCATTTTTTTGTAAAAGAGTCTCTGCTTTGCTTAGATATTTTTTTGATAACTCATTTTTTTCTTTAACAGAAAGTTTTGTCCATTTGTCAGGTACTTCATTATTTTTTTGAGGAAATATACGGTTAAAAAAGCGTTGAAGCAGATGTGTTTTGTCTATCTTATTAGAACTCATATTATTCATACGATTAGTTTAGCTGATTATAGAGCAGTATTTTCATTTTTCTCAACGGATTCTCTCGATGAAACAATCTTTGAAAATCCACTTAGTAAAAGTTTAATTTTTAAAGGAATTTTTTTAATTTTACAAACAAAAATTTTCCTTTTCAGCGATTTTTTTTAGATCCTGTCTATGCCATTTTAAACCATTTTTTTTATACCTGGAAAGGTCGAAAAAATGGATTGGCATTTTGTATTTCGGCAAGATCTTTTCTAATTGCTTTTTTAAAGTATTTTCACAAAATTTTTTTGCTAAAATAAAACAGACTGGTCTATGACCAAAGTCCGGATCTTTAACCGGCAAAACATATACTTCTTCGAAACGGCCACATTGATAAATACTTCGTATTATTTCTTCAGGATAAATATTTTCACCTCCAGATATAAATAAATTGTCTTTTCTTCTAACAAAAGAAAAACCATAGGTTTTATGGTATGCTCCAATATCTTTGGTTTTAAACCATCCTATATGAGGTTTTTGACCAAAGTATCCTTTAAATAGAGTATCTCCTTTTACAAGAATTTCCTTATTTTGATCTAGTTTCATGAAGCTGTATTTATGGGGAAATCCCAAGTAATATCTTCCATCTCGAATAACTGGTTTGTTGCTTAATAAAAGTTGGGATGACGTTTCACTCATGCCATATGTAAGTGCAACAGGAAGATGTGCTTTTACTGCTTCAAAAAATAAATCTTCCGAAAGATAGGCTCCTCCAACCAATAGACATTTAAATGGAGAGGGCAAAGATAAAGCATCTAATAATCTGATCAATTGAGTTGGCACTAGTGAAACAATGTTAGCTTTTGTCTCTAAAAGGGGCATTCCTTTTTCAGGAAGGGTAAGAGTTGCTTTACTCATAAAAGTTCTAAATAAAATAGATAATCCACTTACATGGAACAAAGGAAGAGACAAAAGATAAGTATCTTGTTCAGTAATCCCCAATTTTTCAATGACTGCTAGCGAATTTATGAAAAAGGATCTAGGTGTAAGAATTACTATTTTAGGCGATGAGGTAGATCCAGAAGTAGAAATATATATTTTACTCGAAAAATAATTTGTGGATTTTTCTAAGAAGCTTTTTTGTTCTACATATTGCTCTATTGTATCGATAAAATGCCCCTTTACTTGCTTCGTAAGGCTCATATTTAAAGTAAGAGGATTGCGAGAATTAAGTAGGTAGACTGTTTTTCCCTGCCTTAAGCAGGCAAATAAAAAAACTATACTGTCAAAAGAAAGGCTTGGGATAAACGAAAGAGTCTCACTTAAGTCTTTTATATTATGCTGGCAAAAGGAAATATGAGTATCCAGTTCTTGATAGCTGTAGTTTTTATGTATGCTAGATACAGCAGTCTTATGTGGGGCTAGTAAAGCTGCTAATCTAATGGGACATAGCATAGGTTTTCTGTATTAAGCAGGGGCTTTTCTATAATAGTTTTTCCTTGCGTTTGTTCAAATAAGGAAAATGTAATATTGTCTTCCATAAACTGAGAGGTATCGATTCCTGGTGCATAAAAGCTAGATTTTTCAGCTAGTCTTAAAATATGATAAATGCCCACTTTTGATTCAAAGCTACTGCTAAAAATTAAAGGCTTACTTTTGGCATTTTCAGAAATATTGCCTACAATTGTAGGTTTGATTACTAAGCCGGCAATATATGGCAACTCCTCTGCTTTTAAAGTAGGTAAAGATTCGTCGAAGACAGTTGGAAACTGCGTTTCTTTACTTAGCTGAAGCGACTCTTGTTTAGTTATACAAGGCTCTTCTAAAAACTCAAAGTCAGTTGGTTGAAAGCTCTTACAAAATTGAATAGCATTTTTAAAAGAAAGGCTTTGGTTGAAGTCTACTCTAATTTTTTTGTCAGGGTAGAGTTTTTTCAGTTCTTTAAAAAGATCTATTGTTTCTAAAAGATCTAATGAATGGGCTTTTACTTTTATACTAGTAGTTAGGGTAGAAGAAATTTTTTTTAAGATTTCTTGAGGACTTCCTAGTAATAAAGAAGAGTAGGATAGAGATATTTTTTCAGGAAGTTCCTTTATAAAAGAGCAGGTAAGTCCAAAGGCAAGGGAAGGGAATATTTTCTGAAAATTTATGCCCTTCTTTTGCTTAAAGGCATGGATTACCTCTTTTAGTTGAGTAAAAGCATCTTGTAACGATTCCTTACTAAAAAAAGGGAGGGGAGCTACTTCCCCATAGCCTATTCGTCCCTTTACATCTGTATGTTTTAGAATAAACCCTTTTCTTGTAGCAAAAGTTTTTCCCTTTAATTTTAGAGGTGTCTTAAAGGGGATACAATAAGAAAAAACCTCGAACTTCAAAGAATCCACCCAATACAAAATAAAAGGGTAAATACAATCATAGTTATGCTTGTTTCTTTTAGAACAAGAGGAAGATCTTGTAAGAAAAGTACTTTTTTAATGGGGGGTATTATCAACACGCATGAGAGTAAAGGTAGTAATTTTACTCCTGAAAAACAGCTAAAGGTAAGTAAAATAATATAGGGAAATAGTACACACACAAGATATTCAAGCTTTCCCCATGTCGTACCATAGCGCACTATTAAAGTTTTTTTATTGGCTTTTAGATCTTCTTTAGCATCTCGTAAGTTATTAGCCGTTAAAATTGCACATGAAAACATGCCTGGTAATAAACCAGCTAAAAAAGAAGTTACTGATAAGGTGTTTGCTTGAAGATAAAAGCACCCCATAGTTGCTGCTGGACCGAAAAAAAGAAGAACAGTGAGGTCAGCTAAGCCGACATAGCTTAAAGGAAATGGGCCTGCCGTATACATGTAGCCCAGTAGTATAGCTAGTAAAGAAAGCAATAAAATCCAAATACCGCCTATAGCAGTTAGGTAAGAAGAGACTAAAAAGGCTGCAAAGAAAGTGGCGACAATAGCAACCCTCATTTCTTTCGTTGTAACAAGTTTGGCTGCTGTAATTCTTAAAGGACCTTTTCTTTCAAAAGTATCGACGCCATTTTTGAAATCATAATAATCATTTACAAAATTCGTTCCGACTTGAATTAAAAGAGCGAAGGCAATTGATGCAAGGAAAACGCTAATATTTAACTTGTGCTCGCTGAGTGCGAGCACAGATCCTATTAAAACAGGGCTGACAGAGGCTATTAAAGTTTTAGGTCTTGAAGCTAATAACCACTTTTGTGGAAACGAAAGAATTTTTTCCATATTAACCTCTTTTAGGAAATTGAGAGTAATCAGGTTTTCTTTTTTCTATAAATGCATTCTTTCCTTCTTGACCTTCTTGGCTCATGTAATAAAGCATTGTTGCATTTCCAGCGAGTTCTTGCAGTCCAGCTTGACCGTCACAATCTGCATTGAAAGCTGACTTTAAACATCGTAAAGCAATAGGTGAGTGGCAGAGAATCTCTTTACACCACTGAATAGTTGTCTCTTCCAGATTTTCGTAGGGAACAACGCAGTTGACGAGTCCCATTTCTAATGCCTCTTGAGCACTATACTGACGGCATAAATACCAGATTTCCCGAGCTTTTTTTTGCCCTACAATTCTTGATAGGTAACTAGCTCCATAGCCGCCATCAAAAGAGCCTACTTTAGGTCCTGTTTGACCAAACTTGGCGTTGTCAGCTGCAATAGTTAAGTCGCACATGATATGAAGAACATGTCCTCCTCCAATTGCATAACCTGCTACCATGGCTATAATAGGTTTGGGGCAGCTTCTTATTTGTTTTTGAAAGTCTAAGACATTTAAACGGTGAGCACCTTTGCTATCTTTGTAACCAGCTTCACCCCTAATTTTCTGGTCTCCTCCAGAGCAGAACGCATCTTTGCCTTCTCCTGTCAGAATAATCACACCAATAGATTCATCATGTCTTGCCTTATTTAAAGCATCACACATCTCTTCAACAGTGAGGGGAGTAAATGCATTTCTAACATGGGGGCGGTTAATGGTAATTTTGGCAATTCCTTCCATCTTGTGGAAAGTAATTTCTTCATAATTACCAGATTCAATCCAATGAAATTGTGACATGTAATACCTCTTTTATTGTTTGTGCAAGATGCTTGGGCTCTTCAATATGAATGACATGGCCTGCATCCTGAATTTTTATAAATTTTATGTTTAAACTTTCATAATATCTGCAATATTTATCGTCTTTTTCTCCAGCTATAATAGTAAGGTTGGAAGAGGGTTTATAGACAGGTTGTTTTGTTAGAGAAAAAGCTTTAAGCGCTAAAAGCATATTATTCTGATTATTATGTAATCTTCGCTGGACTGTTGTCGTAAATTTGGGGTGTTTTCTGAAAGAGGTAAATAAAGGATTTTTATACCAGTTATTGATAAAATCACCAAATGAAAGAGTTTCTAGTTTTCGGCAAATGTTCTCTTCCTGAATGCGCCTATCATGTATTTGCTCGTGGCAAGAAAGGCCAAAGTGAGATCCCATAACAATAGTTTTATATTTTTGTTGTGTAGCCTGTTGAAAAACATGTGCAATTCTTCCTCCCATGGAATAGCCGATAAAAATAGGATTTTCTAAATTTTGGATGAATACTTGTATTTGTTGGCAAATGTTATCAAAGGAATCCAAAGCTGAAGTAAATGTAGTATGCCCGTGTCCAGGAAGATCTATGCTAATGCAGAAAAAATCATTTAAAAGATATTGGATTGTATCATCAAAATCATCTTTATTTCCTAAAAACCCGTGAAGGAAGACAAGTGGCTGTTTTCTAGGGTTTCCTTGTTCTTTAAAAGCAAACATTCGCAAGCCTTAAAAATTTGTTTATGGTGTGCCAGATTATCAACACGAGATGTTTTGAATTCAATGATTTGTGTGCTATTCATAGGGTTATTACTTAAAAATTCTAAATAGGATTTTTTATCTTCAATGCATTGATAAGAAATTCCAAATAGCTCGGCTGCTTTTTGAAAGGTAAGTCCGTGGCTAGTAATAAAAAAAGTCTCAAAATATTCTTTATTGGAGCTGATAGGAAGATGGCTAAAAATTTCACCTCCATCATTATTTAAGACAAAAAAAGTTACGGGATACTTAGCTGATTTGGCAAAGGCTAGTGAGTTAAGGTCATGTAAAAAAGTAAGGTCTCCTATAATACTGATGATAGGCGAGTGAAGTGCGTTAGCAAGACCAAAAATCATAGCAATGTTGCCGTCAATTCCAGAAACACCTCTAGAAGTTTGAATGGAAACAGGCTTATTTTTGCTAAAGAAAAAAGCATGAGCATCTCTAATAGGCATACTATTGCCTAGAAATAGACTTGTATTTGTAGGGAAATTTTTTCCTAAGTGGTGATGAATATAAGGCTCTGTCAAATTCGCAAATTGGTCAATTTCTATCCTAATTTGTTGGGCAATTTTGTTATTAGCTTCTTGTAACTCACTTACCCAATCTGCTTGGTTAGAAGTAGGAAGTAAAGGACTTAATTGACGACAAAACTGAGTAGGGGAGCAACTGACCCTGCAAGATACAAGTTGAAATTCATCTACTCTTTTTCCCGTAGAAGAAACTAAAAAATAGTTGTGTAATTTTGCTTTTTTTATCCAATTATTAACTGCTTTAGAAACGATTCTGTCCCCAAATTGAATAACGTTATGAACTTTTTCAAATAGTGAACTATCAATTTTTAAAAGGTTCGGCATTTGACACAGTTCTAGTTCATGTTTTTCAAAACATCTACTTTGCGAGGTAATATCTGCATAAATCGGCCAATTGATTGTAGAGGCAAAAGTATAAACATCCTTAACTTGGTCTGCTGGAAGATTACCAAGGATAATTAATCCCTTCTTCTCTTTTGAAAAAGTGTCTGCTATTTTCAAAAGATCTTTATCATGAAGTACATGGTCCGCTGATACATAAGCAGCTTTTGGTATGCTTGGGTAAGTATTCTGGTTATTAAAAAGAGGTTCTCGGAACTGACAATTAAGGTGGACAGGACCAGACCTTGTCTTTTCAACTGCAAAGCTAATTAATGACTTGATGTAGTTCAATGTAATCGAACTTGTTGGGCAGGGGATATCAGCCTGCCACCTAGTAAAGTTTTGAAAGATTTTTACCTGATCGATAGATTGATTAGCAAAACAGTCTCTAAGCTCAGGAGGTCTATCTGCTGTAAGAATAAGCAAAGGGAGTTGGCTCTGGTCTGCTTCCATTATAGCAGGCAAAAGGTTTCCGACAGCAGATCCAGAGGTGACAACAATGACTACTGGCTCTTTATGTAACTTTGAATAGCCAAGTGCATGGAAAGCAAGTCCTCTTTCATCAAAATGAATCGTGGTATGAGCTTTTTTATGTGATGCTATAGCTAAAGTAAGGGGGGTGCTTCTAGATCCAGGGGCAATCCAAAACTTTGTTATATTATGCTGAATAAACAGGTCTATGATATGAAATGCCCATTTATCATTTTGTTGTCCAATCTCAAGCATTTAACATCTCGTAAATCCACCTTGTTTTACTATCTAATTCTTCCCATTCACTTTGTGGTTGTGAATCTTTTACAAGGCCTGTCCCGGCAAAGACTTGTATAGTGTCATTTTTAATTAGGCAAGATCTTATACCAACAGCAAATTCACTTTTGGCTTTACTAGCTCTTCCAATGGGAGCTGCGTAATAATTTCTAGCAAAAGGCTCATTTTTTTCAATGAAGGCCAAAGCATCATTTACAGGTATACCACCTACTGCCGGAGTGGGGTGGAATTTTTTCAACAAGCTCCAGTCGCTTAGTTGTTCTTTTAACTGTCCTTTAAAGGTTTTTTGAAAGTGCTGAACCCAAGGAGTCTTAAGTATATTTAGTTCGGATTTTTTATAATTTTTGCATAGCTCCATAAAGTTATCGCTTAAAAAATTATCTACATAGGAAAACTCTTCTATATCCTTTTTACTATTTACAAATTCATGGAAAATCTGCCTATTTTCAGACTCTGTTTTTCCAAGTTTTCTAGTTCCTGCGATAGCTTCACTAAAAATAGTGTCTTCTTCTCTCATAAAAAGGGTTTCAGGAGATGCCCCTAAGAGAGTGGTGCCTTCATGGGGTTGGTAAAAAAATAAATGAGCTGAACCTGCTTTTTTTTCTAATCTTTGCATAAGTAAAAAAGGACAAATGGTTTTATCCAATTTTAGATAGGTAGTTCTAGCTAGAACTACCTTTTGAATATCCTTTGCTTTGAGAAGTAAGTTTTTCCATAAAGAAAAATCAGGAAGAAAAGATTTATGGATAATTTCATATTTTTCCGAACTATCATCAAACTTTTCAAAAGGTTGGAATGAACTTATCTCATATTTGGGAATCCATATGTTCATATTGTTAAGTTCAAAGTCGAAAACGCAGTTAGCACAATGCTTACTTGGTGTTAACTTGGAAAGTTTTTTTTTAACGCCTGAGCTTGCTATGCTTTCTTGAGAATGTTTATTTTTCCAGTAAAATTTAGGGTATTCTTTTTGGCTTTTAAGCCAAGTTAGACAATTTTGATGATTCATTTTTCTGCAATATAAATGGTAAGAGCTCCAAAACTAAGAGTTTTAAAATGAATATTCTTAAAGTGTGCTTTTTTTAAATGATCGGCAAAGGCATCACCATAAGGAAAGCTTTCAATAGTTTCATTTAAGTAAGTGTAAGCAGGGCGATTTTTTGAGATAATACCTCCAATTATAGGTAAGATTTTCCTAAGATAGAAAAGGTGAAGTTTTTTAAAAAGGGGTCTCTTAGGTAAAGAAAACTCTAAAATTATAGCCCTTCCTTTAGGTTTTAAAACGCGGTGCATCTCCTCTAAAGTTTTGCTCAAGTTACCTACATTTCTAATTCCAAAAGAACAGGTCAAGCAATCAAAAGAATTAGAGTCGAAGGGAATGCTTTGAGCGTCACCTTTTTCTATCTGTACATAGGGAAGATGTTGTGTTTTTTTTCTAGCAATCTCTAGCATTTTTTCCGAAAGATCGATTCCTATAATTCTTTCGAAAGTTTTTTTTTGTTTGAGCAAGCAAACAATTTGATCTCCCGATCCTGTTGCAATATCTAAAAGAGAGAGGTTATCCTTATCAGGTAAAAAGTCTATTAGTTTTTTTCTCCATCTTAAATCACTTCCAAAAGATAAAATTCGATTGATCAAATCATATTGCAAATAAATTTGATCGAATATTTGATAACTTTTTTCTTTTTTAAAGGTTTCTTGCTGTGTCATTAAAAAACTCGAGTAAAAAATTAGTATGTTGCTTGTAGCAAAAAAGAATATCAGGCATCAAGTAGAATTTTGTTTTAGGTTTTCATTTTTTTCAAGATTGACTTCTAGCTAGCTTCATCTTAGAATCCTTTTTGGTTAATTTTTTTTGAGGAAATTAGTGTCATTAGCGATCAATGCTTTGCGAGGTTTTGGTAATGGCTATCAGCTTGCCATCTCTAAAATGAAAGAAGATGAAGTTAGGCAGGGTGGTAATCACTTCTTAGCTAGTTTCCCTCAAATCACTCAAATTACAGCAGTTAGCTATGTTTTATACGATAATACTATAGCTCCCCATATAAAAACCGCATGTAAAGTCGTAACATATTTATCAATTCCTCTTTGTCCTTTATTAGGTGCCATAAAAGGAGGAACTTATAAAACTTTTGCTACAACGGTTAATAATTTTCGTCTTAAATTACCAGAAAGCTTAGGTAATAAAACATTTGCTATCCTTCCCTTTAAAATACCAGAAACCTTAGGTAATAAGATAGTTACTATCCTTAGTTATACGTCTGCCCACATTGGCAATATAGCAGTTGTAGCAACAGCTATTGAATCCATAGCTTTAGTTGTGATAGGTAACTATGCTTATGGCATATCTATGCTTGCCGTCATAGGGTATGAAGTTCTGGATAACCAGCTGGGGATAATCCCTAGAAAGGTTAGTCTTTTCATGGAAGAATATCTCCCAGTTATTTCTTATATTGGGCTAATAATCAGTAATACAATTCTATTCCAAGCAATAGGAGTGGTTTCTTTCTTACAGAAAAATGCTTCTTTTCAATGTTTTCTGCAGAAAAAAGTAGACTTAGTAGCTCGTCAGTTCATTGAAATAAGAACTCCTTCTCTTCAAGAATTAGAAGGCCCTTTATATCAACATAAAAACCTTACTTTTGATCAGATAAACAGAGTTCTAGGTTCGGAAGATAGTGAATATGAGCTGAACCCCGCTCATTTTTCTAAAAATATTAGTCTTGATTCGTTGCCTATGAACAACAATTTTAAAGCTTACTTAACTCTTTTTGATTCGATTGAGTGGCGTCAAAAATTTAATCTTTTAAAAGCTAAAGTGAAAGATGATGATCTTTTTATAAATAGTCTTTTAGAAGATCCAAAAGTACAAAAAGACCTGATAGAAAAGAATATTCCGAAAGAAGATGAGGAAGTAAAAACAGCCCTTAAAGAGAATATTGAATATTACATTGAGATGATGGCCAACTCTAACGGCCTTTCCAAAGAGCGGTATTTAGAGAGTTGGGCTCGTAGCCAAATGGAAAAGTTAGTTTCTACCCTTTCGGGAGATACTCGCTTTAAGGGATCGCAGCAAGATGCGAGTGATGCGATTAATTATTGTGCTAAAATACTTTGTTATCTGTTATCTACTAACAGAGTTGAGAACCAAATTGAATTTGAAGACGCTCTTTTAAGTTTAGCTGTGGAGTGTGGAGATTACTGCGCTAGAGGGGTTAAACGTCGATCAAGACAACTTCTTGATGGAATTTTAGTAAGGGGCAACCTTAATTTAAGGGATCCTATAAAAAAACATGAGCTTAGAGTTCTTCAGCAGCTGCAGAACTTGAGACTTAATATAATGGAACAAGCCTATCAATCCATTATTGAAGTGCTTAAACTACACTCTTCCATATCTAAAGATGTGCATTCATTTGATACATATAGATCTTACTTAGCTCTTGGTTTTTTACCCATGACCCATTATGAGCGGAAAGCAATAGGAGTTACTGACGTTTTAATGTGGGAGTCGTATTTTACTATTCGTGAAAGCATGACCAATGATTATCTAAAAGGAATCAACGATGCAATAGCAGAGTTGGGGAACATTCACTCATCTGATTACATTCGAAGGATTGTCACTGGTCAGGAAAATCTCACCACCCATCAAAAAGATCAGATATTAGAATTATATTATGGACATTGGTCACCAGATGAGACCAATCATAGATTCAATCGCTTGATGTTAGTGATATTAGGTGTTTTACAGCAAAAAAGTGCTTAATGGAGCTTGGAAGCTTTCTAATAAAAATCTCCTTAATTAAATTAAATTCATATGTTATTTACTAAATGAATTTTTTAGACATTAGGTTTCCATAAACTATTAAAACCTGTAATCTATTCTCAAACTTTTAAAGGCCTTAAGATGGACTTTGCCCAT
This sequence comes from Chlamydiota bacterium, assembly GCA_050049995.1. Lineage (GTDB taxonomy): Bacteria > Chlamydiota > Chlamydiia > Chlamydiales > SM23-39 > 21-14-0-10-35-9. The sequence continues at coordinate 17,497 of JASFVE010000004.1, forward strand.
ACTGAACCTAAGACGAGTTCTCTTGATGATATTTTACAAGAAAGGTTGGAAAAAGCTTTTCATAAGCAAACATCAAAAGTCCATCTCCATGAAATCGCCAAGATTGCCAGTGAGCATTCTCCTATTGATTTAGCATATGCAGCTTTGCATCTTCCTTTAAATGTCCGTCCCGTTTTGTATGAAAACCTTCCCAATAGAAAAGCTAAGCTGAAGTTTATTTTAAATACAGATCATGAAACTAGGACAGGGCTTTTTCGAGCGATGAATGACAAAGAGCTCAAAAAAGTCTTTGAGATGATGCCTACGGATGAAGCCGTTTGGGTTATGGAAGACATGTCTGAAAGGCGCTTTCGAAAAGTAATTGGACTTATCGATGCAAAAAAAGCTGCTAAAATTTGTGAGCAGAAAAGACACGCTAGAAATAGCGCTGGAAGATTAATGACGAGTGATTTTTTTGCTTTTACTATGGATATGACGATAGGGGAAGCATCGCTGCACATAAGAGATAATCCAAGTATCGATTTATCAAAAGGGATCTTTATTTTAAATGAAGCAGGTGAGTTATTAGGATTTGTAGCTGCAAGGAACATGATTATCAATCCTGAAGATACTCCTTTAAGAAGAGTGATGAGACCTATACTTCACAAAGTTTCTCCAGAGGCAACAAGAGAAGAGGTGATTGATATTGTAGAGCGCTATAAAGTTTCTTCTCTTCCTGTAACTGATATAGATAATTTTCTAGTAGGCGTTATCAGTTATGATGATGTTGTAGAGGCGATGGAAGATTCAGCAGACGAGATGATGGCCCATATTGCAGGTACAAAGGAAAAAGTTGAGGCGCATGAGCCTGTTTTGCGTAGGTTTACTGCTCGCTCCCCTTGGCTTATTGTGACGCTAATTGCAGGGATAGTAAATGTTGGGGTAATGTCTGCTTTTCAACAGTATGAAAAAGGACTTTTAACTTTTGTCTTATTTTTTGTTCCTTTAATTACAGGTATGTCCGGAAATATAGGCATTCAATGCAGTACAGTTCTTGTGAGAAATATAGCTACAGGTATGTTTTCAGCAAGTTCTAGAAAAGAAATGATATATAAAGAATTATGTAGCGGTCTTCTTACAGGTCTTATTTTTGGTATAGGATGTGGAGTGTTAACGTATTTTTTAAATTATTTTTCTAAGGGAGGCATCGGAGCTACTCCTATAACAGTTGCTATGATTGTGGGATTTGGTTTGATAGGAGCTTGTTTTGCGGGAACACTGTTAGGCGTGTTTTCGCCGTTATTTTTTTATAAAATTGGAGTGGATCCAGCAGTATCATCGGGGCCTATCGTAACTGCTTTTAATGACACATTTTCTATGACAATTTATTTTTTAATTGCATGGTCTGTCAGTAATCTGTTTTTTTAAAAAGACTTGAAGTTTTGAATGTGGTAAAATATAGTTCGTTTGGGTGATGCTTTAGGTTTTTAATGAGTAATTTTCAAAAAAAGACAACTACTACTTTTATACAGGTAAAAGACCTACTACCTAAAATTTTAAATAATATAAATGCAGATTGCGTAAATCATCCTAGGGAAATTTTTGCCAAATGGCCAGAAATAATAGGGGAAAAATTTGCAAAATGGACAAAGCCAGTATCTTTTCAAAAAGGAATTTTAAAAGTGAAAGTTACTAGTGCAGTCCTTTATAGTCTCTTGGTACAACAAGAAAAAAAAAGAATACTAAACCAATTGAAAGAACTTTTTCCTAAAGCTTCTATTCGAGATATTTTTTTTCATATTGGTTAAACATAACAATGGTTGAAAAGGCATGACAACAATGACAAAAGATAAAAAATACGGTGCTGGATCTATTACAGTATTGGAAGGTCTCCAAGCGGTTAGAGAAAGACCTGGCATGTATATTGGAGATACTCACGCTTCGGGACTTCATCAATTAGTTTATGAAGTAGTAGACAACTCTATAGATGAGGCCTTAGCAGGTTATTGTAGTGAGATTATTATCACTTTGAATAAAGACGGATCTGCCACAGTTGAAGATAATGGTAGAGGGATCCCCATTCAAAAACATGAAAAAGAATCTGAAAAGCATAAAAGAGACGTTTCAGCTTTAGAAGTTGTAATGACGATTTTGCATGCCGGTGGTAAATTTGACAAAGAAACTTATAAAGTATCAGGTGGTCTACATGGTGTTGGGGTATCTTGTGTTAACGCTCTTTCTAAAAAATTAGTAGCTGAAGTATTCACCCAAGGGCATGCTTATGAAATGGAGTTTTCTAAGGGAGCTGTTGTTAAAGATCTAACGAAATTGGGAAAAACAACCAAGAAAGGAACAAGGGTGACTTTCTGGCCTGATGATACTATTTTTTCTACTGTGAAGTTTGATTATGACATTTTGCTTAAAAGGCTTAGAGAGCTTGCTTTTTTGAATCGAGGTATTACCATCTATTTTATTGATGAGACCGATGAAAAGAGAGATGATGTCAGGTTCAATTATGAAGGGGGAATTGCTTCCTTTGTTAGCTATCTTAATGAAAGTAAAAACCCTATTTTTCCAGATCCTATTTTTATTCACGATGTAAGAGATGGTCATGATGGCCCTATCGATGTAGAAATAGCTCTGCAGTGGAATCAAAGTTATGTAGAATCTGTTTATGGCTATGTGAATAACATATCTACAAAACAAGGAGGAACGCACGTTACTGGATTTTCTACAGCGTTAACAAGATCGTTGAACAACTATATAAAAACCCATCAGTTAATAAAAAATGACAAGGTTTCTATTACTGGTGAGGATATGCGGGAAGGCTTAACCGCAGTTATTTCTGTAAAAGTCCCTAATCCTCAGTTCGAAGGACAAACAAAGCAAAAACTGGGAAACAGTGATGTCGCATCAGTTGTTCAGAGTATTGTAGGAGAGAATTTAACCACATACTTAGAAGAAAACCCTCAGATTTCAAAATCAATTGCCGAAAAAGCCATTATAGCAGCTCAAGCAAGACTTGCAGCTAAAAAAGCAAGAGAGCTTACACTCCGAAAAACAGCGATGGACAGTGCAAGACTTCCTGGAAAGTTAACCGACTGCCAAGAAAAAAATCCGGAAGTATGTGAAATATATATTGTAGAAGGAGACTCTGCCGGCGGATCAGCAAAGCAGGGAAGAGATAGTCGGTATCAAGCTATTCTTCCTGTGCAGGGAAAAATTTTGAATGTAGAAAAGGCTAGACTTCAAAAAGTTTTGCAGAATAAAGAAGTAGGAGCCATGATCTCTGCGTTAGGCTGCGGAGTAGGTAAAGATAACTTTAACTTAGAAAAGCTTCGCTATCATAAAATTATCATTATGACGGATGCCGACGTTGATGGATCTCACATTAGAACTTTATTATTAACGTTCTTTTATAGACATATGCCCGCTTTGATTGAAAACAACTTTATTTATATTGCAAGGCCGCCTCTATATCGAGTAAAGCGTAAAAAAGATATTCGCTATATCCACAGTGAAAAAGAAATGGACTCCTATCTCATAGAACTTGGGACAAGTGATGTCTTAATTAGGCCCATTAATGATGAAAACTCGTTAGATGCCAGCAAAATGAAAGAACTTACCAATATTATTACTGAGTTGGAATCTTTCATTGGTTCTATTGAAAGAAAGGGAATTCCTTTTAGAGAGTTTTTAGCAGCTCGAAAGGAAGATAATTACCCACTTTTTCAAGTAACAATAGGTGATACAACAACCTTTGTTTACTCCGAAGAGGAATTAATTACGTTAAAGCAAGAGCATGAAGAGCATCAGAAAAAGCAGCATGAAGAGACTTTAGCGTCCATTCCTGAAGAAGAAAAATCAGAGGAAATGAAATTATTTAAACCAAAGAGTCTGCCTTTTGTTGAAGTGGTGGACCCGACTGTCTTAAATAAACTTAAAGAGCAGCTAGATCGTTTTCAATTGAAGATTGATCAGTATATGGTAGCTCAAGGTGAGATTTTTGAAATTTTAGAAGAAGGGGATAAGAAAATCGTTGTTTACACCCTAAGGGAAATCATTGAGTTTCTAAGAGCCAATGGCAGGAAAGGGATAGAGATTCAAAGATATAAAGGTTTAGGTGAAATGAACGCTGACCAATTATGGGATACTACTATGGACCCTGAAACTAGAACTTTAGTTAAAGTAACTCTTCCGGATGCCATCAAGGCTGACCATATGTTTTCTATGCTTATGGGAGAAGAGGTAGCTCCAAGGAGAGCTTTTATTGAAACACATGCCCTTTCAGTCAAAAACTTGGATGTTTAGTAAGGAGATAAACTGCTATGACTTTTACAAAAAATGAAGCGATCGTCCCTCGTAATGTAGAAGAGGAGATGAAGGAAAGTTACCTTCGCTATTCTATGTCGGTAATTATCTCTCGTGCTTTACCGGATGTACGTGATGGGCTAAAGCCATCTCAAAGAAGAATTTTATATGCGATGAGACAGCTTAATCTATCGCCAGGAGCTAAACATCGTAAATGTGCTAAAATCTCTGGGGATACTTCTGGTGATTATCACCCTCATGGTGAAACAGTTATTTACCCAACTCTTGTAAGGATGGCGCAAAGCTGGATGATGCGCTACACACTTATAGATGGTCAGGGAAACTTTGGCTCTGTCGATGGAGACCCACCAGCTGCTATGCGTTACACAGAAGCTAGGCTTACACATGCAGCTATGGCCTTAATGGAAGACTTAGATAAGGATACTGTTGATGTAACTCCTAACTACGATGAGACTAAAAATGAGCCGATGGTTTTTCCAGCTAAATTCCCGAATCTTCTTTGCAACGGATCTTCGGGTATTGCTGTTGGTATGGCTACCAACATTCCTCCACATAATTTGGATGAATTAATAGCAGCCACTAAGCTTATGTTGGGAGACCCTAGTGTCACCATAGATCAAATCATGGAAGTAATGCCAGCCCCTGACTTTCCAACTGGGGGAGTTATCTGTGGGTATAGAGGAATTAGAGAAGCTTTCCATACTGGTCGTGGCAAGCTCTTGTTAAGAGGTGTATTACGATTAGAAGATATTGATAGTAATCGACAAATGATCATTGTTGATGAGCTTCCATATAACGTCAATAAATCTAAGCTGATTGAAAACATTGCGCATTTGATTACAGACAAAGTAATTACTGGTATTTCTGATATTAGAGATGAATCAGACAAATCTGGTTTGCGTGTTGTAATGGAACTGAAGCGAGGAGAAATTCCTGATATTGTGATCAACCAGCTTTATAAGTTTACTGATCTTCAAGTGACCTTTGGCTGTAATATGCTTGCTCTAGATAAAGGGCTTCCAAGAACCATGAATGTCAAACAGATGATTGGCGCTTGGATTGATCACCGCATTGATGTTATACGTAGAAGAACTAGATATGAGCTTAAAAAAGCAGAAGCTAGAGCTCATATTTTGGAAGGTTATTTAAAAGCACTTGATCATTTAGACGAAGTGATTCGCCTCATTAGAGCATCTACTAATAAAGATATAGCTAGAACTGAGTTGATGTCTCGATTTACTTTTACTGAAAGGCAAGCTAATGCTGTTTTAGATTTAAGACTGTATCAGTTGACTGGTCTTGAAAGAGAAAAAGTAGAAAATGAACACCGTGATCTTTTAGAAAAAATTGCTTATTATAAGGCAGTTTTAGCTAGTGAAGAAATGGTAAAAGGAATCATCAAAGATGAGCTTGATGAATTGAGTAAAATTAAAAAGTCGCCAAGAAAGACTAAGATTCAAGCAGCTGAAGGGGAGTTTCAAGTTGAAGATCTTATAGCTGATGAACAAGTTGCTATTACCGTTTCTAATGACGATTATGTCAAAAGAATGCCTATTTCTGCTTTCAAAGAGCAAAGGAGAGGGGGGCATGGCGTAATTGGCATGGATATGAAGAAAGAAGGCGATTCCTTAAAAGGTCTTTATGTTGCTTCAAGTCATGATCACTTATTAATATTTACAACGTTTGGTAGATGTTATTGGTTAAAAGCATGGCAGATTCCTGAAACCGGAAGAAGGTCTAAAGGTAAGCCAATTGTCAACTTGTTAGAAGGTCTTCAAAAAGAGGAAAAACTTTCAGCTATTATTAAAGTAAAAGACTTTAACCAGCCAGGTAAGTGCATTTTACTTACTACCTTAAAAGGAGTTGTTAAGAAAACAGATCTTGATGCCTATAGCCATCCTCGTAAAAAGGGTGTCTTCGGTATTAATATTGATGAAGATGATGCGCTAATTTCTGCACGACTAGTAGATGAAGATCAGCAAATCATGATTTTCACCCGTAATGGTATGGCAGTTCGTTTTGATTCAAGTATAGTCAGACCTATTGGTAGAGTGGCTCGTGGTGTTAAAGGGGTTACTTTAAAAGGCGTGGATGACAAAGTGGTCGCATGCGAAGTGGTATCAGAAGATGATACTATTTTAGTTGTTTGTGAACACGGTTATGGAAAAAGGTCAAAAGTAGGTAGCTTTAGGCAGACGAACCGAGGTGGAGTAGGTGTTAAATCTATCATCACTTCTAAGAGAAATGGTTTTGTTGTAGGAGCTATCTCAGTGACAAACGAAGATAGCGTCTTCTTTATGTCGCAGTCTGGTCAAACCGTACGTATTTCTATGAAAGACGTTCGTGTAATGGGAAGATCGACACAAGGTGTGCGTCTTGTGCATCTAAAGCCGGATGATCAGGTTGTCGGTATTCAGAAAATTGACACAGAGACAATAGAATCATAATGTCTAAAGGTATTTTCATTACCTTTGAAGGAGGTGAAGGAGCTGGAAAAAGTACTATCATTGATAGAGCTTATTCTGAGCTCCTTTCCCAAGGTTACTCAGCAATAAAGACGATAGAGCCCGGAGGAACCTTCATTGGGGACAATATTCGTGAAATACTGCTCTTTTCAAAAGAAAAGCTCTATCCCTTTTGTGAATTAGGGTTATTTTTAGCCTCTAGAGCACAACATGTTCAGGATGTCATTTTACCCGCTTTAGAAGAAGGTAAAATAGTTCTTTGCGATCGCTTTCATGACTCTACCATTGCTTATCAAGGTATTGCAAGAGGGTTAGGAGAGAAGAAAATACATGACTTGTGTATGGCTTTTTCAGACTCTTTAGAACCTAATCTTACCATTTATTTAGATATTGATCCCAAGATTGGTCTGCAAAGGTCTACAAATTCTTCCTCTGACCGAATAGAGCAAGAGAAGATAGAGTTTCATCAAAAGGTAAGAGAGGCTTTTCTTTCTTTGCAGGAAAAATCTTCTCAAAGAATGAAAAAATTTGATGCTTCTCAACCCTTAGTCTCAGTGTTTGACTTGGTATATAAGCAAATACGATCAGTTATTGATTAGAGTTGGTTTTTACAGGTTCTTTTAAGGTATCGATTTTTTGAATTTGCACCTGCGACTCACTGACAAGAAACTCTTGCCCTTCTACTTCTACTAAGTACAAAATTGTCTTAGGACTTAAGATTCTTTTTTCTTTAATTTGAATAGACTGTCCCACAGAAGATGCCTGCATTCTAAATCGTAAAAATCGTTTTAAAAGCAAAGCTGTTATTATCAGAAGAACTATAAGAGCTAAAAGTGTCATGAACATTTTCATGATGCTGCCTTCGTAGTTTTGCACTGGAAAGACAGGTTCTTCAGGATTGTTGATAACTTGAGCTAATAATATGAATTTAGAAAGAGTTGTCATGCGGTAAATATAGCTTATTTAACAAGAAAAAATCAACGCTATCTTCCGTAGAAGGATCTAATAGACACATTAATTTTTCTCTAGCTGAGTTGTCCGCTTCAGAAAAAGATAGAGGAGTTTTTAAAATGCCTTTAAATTCCTCATCTTCAGCTATTCTTTTCATACAGTCTGCTACATAAACGCCACAGTTGTGGGTATCTTTTTGAATTTTTTGTGTATTATTGACAATTGACCACACATTGACAAGATCAAGATTTTTAGTACTAACTATATAATTTAAAAGATCGCCTACAGTTTTTACTTCAGGAAACTTGCTCTGAATAAGCAATTGGCTACTAAAATGGTCTTGCAAGGTATATCCTTTAGAATCAAAAAATAAAATTTGTTTTTTTTCTGTGTCAAAGGCAAGTAATACTATATGATTTCTCAAAATGCCTTTAATAGTTATGGGGAGTAAAACTTTAGGTTTGTCCAGGTTATAAGTAGGAATAAGCCCATATAAAACCCTAGATAAATTTATATCAATGTTATCTTCGTGCTCATCTTGTAAAATTTCTGAAATTTCCCTGATAACATCATCTTTAAGTAATTCCCTGTTATTGAGTATTTTTAAATTTCTATTTGCTAGAATCTTTTCATCATTTTCCTTAATGCCACTAAAGCGTGTTTTTAAAGAACTCATAGCAGAATGAAAAATGTCTTGAATTTTCAAGACTATACGAAGTAACTTAATGTGCCAAGGAGTACTTTTTCCAAGATCAATGCTTGAAATGGGCTGATGGCTTGATATAGGTTGACTACTCATAATAATGTTTTGTTATTATTAAGTTAATATTATATATTAATTATATTAAAATTTCAATTAATTCTTTATTAAAGAAATATAAAGGTTATTTAAATAAATGACAAAAAAACTAGGATGGATCGCTCTTGATATCGATGGAACCCTAACAAATGATAAATACTCTATTCCTAAAGAGGTTTGTCTTTACCTAAGGTCTTTAGCTGAAAGCAGTTGGCAAATTATGCTGGTGACAGGTAGGACATTTTCCTTTGCCTCCAAAGCTGTGGCTGGCTTGCAGTTTCCTTATTATTTTTCTGTACAAAATGGCTCTATTGCCCTTGAAATGCCCAGTAAGAGGATTGTTTCAAAAAATTATGTAAAAGGAGATCTTATCTCTTTTATTGATAAAGCATATGAAGAAGAAGAAGGGGACTATCTTATTTATTCAGGTATGGAAAAAAAGGATTTTTGCTATTGGAGGCCTTATAAATACAATGAAGAAGACTTGAAATATATTGAAGATTTGAAATCAAGACAGCTGGAAAATTGGCATGCGTTAGACGATTTTAGCTCAATTCATATACAAGAATTTTCCTTAGCAAAAGGGTTTGGTCCCTTAGAAAAGATGCAGCGGATTCAAGAAAAAATCGCAGCTTATAACTTATTTGAAACGGCTATTATTAAAGATCCTTTTACAAGCGGTTACTATATTTTGCATATCACAAATAAAGGAGCGAACAAAGGTTCCGTTTTAAAAAACCTATACGATAAATTGTCTCAAAATGTTCCTATCATTGCGGCGGGAGATGATAGCAATGATATCTCTATGCTTGCTGTAGCTGATCAAAAAATTGTTATGCCAAGCGCTCCTCAAAATATAAAAGATATGGCAACTATCATTGCCCCTCCAGTAGAGGACATGGGTATTATTCAGGCGCTTAATATTGCTATAGGCAATGTATCTATCTAAAATTTGTGTTTTTAAATGATCACTGTTGGAATTAAAAATCTACGTATTGATTGTATTATAGGTATCCTAGAAAAGGAAAAAACTTTACCTCAAACTATATTTATAGATATTGAAGCAAAACCTCTTGGGGAAAATTTCTATGACTATAGGATATTTAAAGATGTGATAAAAAAACTACTCTCTAAGGGTAGTTATGGTTTGTTGGAAGATCTTGGAAAAGATATAATAGATGTGCTTTTGGAAGAAAAAAAATTGCGGAATATAAAGCTTACTATTAAGAAGCCTCAGGCTATAGAAGGAGCGGATTTTGCTTTTATAACAATGGAAAAACATGTCTGATGATGGTTGGATATTAATTACAGGCGCTTCGAAAAATCTGGGAGCTTATTTAGCAAAAAAGCTGGCTCAAGATAATCATCCTGTTTTGGTTCATTATAATAAAAGTAAAATGAGTGCTTTTTCACTTGTTGATGAGCTTGTGAAAGAAAAGAAACAAGCCAAGGCTGTTTTTGGAGATTTTTCTAGTAAGCAAGGGTTAGAGAAATTTGTGGAAAAAATTCAAGATGAACCCATTAAAAGCATCATCCATAACGTTGGTAATTATTTAGAAAAGTCTTTTTTAGAAACATCTGAAAACGATTTTGATCAACTTTTGCAGACTAATATGAAAGCTCCTTTTGTTATTACAAAGGCGCTTGTGCCAACCTTAAAGCGAAATAAAGGATCTCTTATTTTTTTAGGGGTAGCAGGCTTAGAAAAGTTGAGAGCTGAAACTACAGCTAGCATGTACACCATGACTAAACAAATGCTTGGGTTTTATATGAAAACCTTAGCAAAAGAACTTGCGCGTTTTCACGTTAGATCAAATATGATCTCTCCTGGGTACTTAGAGCATTCTGTTGTGCAACCAAAAGGGGATCTTCCAATGAGGCGAAGTGGTACATATGAAGATATTTATAATGTAGTTCAGTTTTTATTAAACCCAGCGAACAATTACGTAACAGGTCAAGATATAGAAGTTGCAGGAGCAGTACGATTATGACAGTAATAGAAAGTAGTATAAATTTAAGGGCAGAATCAAATTTTTACGACATAAAAAGCTTAGAAAACGGAACGGAGTGGTATTTCTTATTAGACACTCCTTTTGTAGAAGATAAAAAAGATCAGTTCGAAGTGAGTTTTCTTTGTGATAAAAATTCTATTTTAAGAGTAAAGGATAAAGCGGCTAACTGTTTTTTTCTAGATGAGCCTTTAGTTATTAATAATCGCTTTCAGCTTATATTTTCTCTACTTGAAGGGGAAGGTAATTTTATGGCCCATTTATCTTATGCTGGTAAAGATCAGGGCATCAAAGACCCCATGGGGGCCTTTGATTGGAAAATAGGACTTCGAACAATTCGAAGAGACTTACCTTGCAGAATCCTCGCAAAGCTCGTTCTTATTTAATCCTTGAAAAGAGGGGCTGTCTGTAGCAACTCCCATAGCATGAAGACCGTTGTCAACAAAGAGTGTTTCTCCAGTAATTGCAGAGGCAAGAGGAGAAAGTAAGAATGCAGCTGCGTTACCAACTTCTTCAGGAGCTAAACCTCTTTTTCTAGGGGCATTAGCCTCTGAGTAATTGATCATGTCTTCTATCATGCCAATTGCTTTGGCAGCTCTTGATTTTAATGGACCTGCTGAAATGCAGTTAACTCTTAAGTTCCACTTTCTGCCTGCTTCAAAAGCAAGAGTTCTAGTATCGCTTTCAAGTGCAGCTTTAGCAGAGCTCATTCCACCTCCATAGCGAGGGACTGCTCTTGTTGAAGCAATATAGGAAAGGGATAGAATTGCTCCGTCCTCGTTCATAATAGGACCGAAGTGAGAAATCATACTTACGAAAGAATAAGAGGAGGAGCTCACAGCTGCCAAATAACCATTTCGAGAGGTATCTAATAAAGACTTTGTTACTTCAGGGCCATTAGCTAGGCAATGCACTAAAATATCAATTTTTCCAAAATCTTTTTCCACTTCTTTAGCGATATCAGAAATAGTATAACTTTCAAATGCACTGTAGCGTTTGTTGTCTTTAACATCTTGGGGAACTTGATCCATATTGTCGTACATGGCGTCGATCGGATAAACCTTAGTGTAGTCAAACATTCTTCCATCAGAACATTTTCTAGATTCGTCAAACTTGCCGTTTTTCCAAGATGTTTGAAAAATTTTTACTATAGGCACCCAGGTTCCAATTAAAATTTCAGCGCCAGCTTCAAAAAGTTTTTTTGCAATAGAAAAGCCAAAACCTTGGTCATCACCAATGCCTACAACTAATGCTTTTTTCCCTTTAAGGTCCAATGGTATCATCTCTTTTTCCTCTTGTGAGTCTTTTTTAAAAGAAACAAATATATCATAAAAAATCCTATTTCTCAAGAAGCTCTAATTTACTAAAATTAAAAAATTATTTATGTAGTTGATAAATGCATAAAAAGTAAATTTATGGAAAACAAAAGATCTATTGCTATTGTCAATCAAAAAGGGGGGTCTGGAAAGACCACTACTGCTGTAAACCTAGCTTCTTCCTTAGTAAGCTTAGGAAAAAGGGTATTGCTTATTGATATGGATCCTCAAGGATCTGCTTCACTATGGCTAGGCTTTAAAGAAAAGGGAAGAGGACTCTATGAGGTGTTAACATCTAATAGGAAACTAGACTCTGCTATACTTACAACTCATGTCAAAAATTTATATATTGCTCCATCATCTCCTATCTTATCAGGTGTGGAAAAAATATTAGCTAATGAAGTTGCTGCTGAGACAATCTTAAAAAATAAACTGGAAGAATGTATTTTAGATGTTGAGTATATTTTGATTGATTGCCCTCCAACTTTGGGAATGCTTTCTTTAAATGCCCTTACTTGTGCAAAAGAGGTTATAGTTCCAGTAGAAGCTCATGTAATGGCTTTGCATGGACTGGTCCAGCTTTTAAAAACAATTAATTTAGTGAAGGACAGGTTAAACCCTCATTTGAAGATTTCAGGAATTTTACCTTGCCGTGTCGATCTTAGAACAAAACACTCTAAAGAAGTTTTAAATCAACTCAATCAACGTTTCGAAAAAACCATGTATAAATCTGTCATTCGTGAAAATGTAAGGCTTGCTGAAGCTCCCTTACACCTGAAGCCTATTTCTGAGTATGACAGGGATTGTTATGGAACAAAAGATTATATGAATTTTGCAAAAGAGGTCATAAAGACAACTTAAGGGTTTCTCCTTTTCCACCCTTCTGCTGTAAGCCTTCTTTTCGGCTCAGGCTTTTTGACGCTCACTTTTAAAGTGGCCGATTCGGTATCTTTCTTTTTTTCAGGCTCTTTTTTAGTCCTTCTTAAAAATCCTAACCGGCTTTTTTTCTGTTCTTTAGCCATGTATTACCCTAGGGACACTAACGGATCTCCATCCTTATTGTAACTTTTTAAGTTTTTATGTGTCAAACTCAGAGGATTCTTTGGTTTGATAAAAAATAGAAAGACATTAAGGCTTTCCATAGAAAGACCGTAATAATCCTACTTTTTGTAATATTTTCCACTATTTGCTAAAGTAGCTTCAAAAACAAATGGTAGTTCACCCATGGCGCAATATCATATTGAATATCAAGGACACTTAAGAACAAAAATTACCCATCAGGGAAATGGACAATCGATTATCACGGATGCTCCGGTAGACAACCACGGTAAGGGGGAGTTTTTTTCACCCACAGACTTAATGGCATCTTCTTTGGGATCTTGTATCTTAACTATTATGGGTATTCATGCGAATATGCTGGGAGTAGATTTGAAAGGCTCTAATGCTACTGTTGAAAAAATCATGCAGGATACTCCTAGGAAAATTCAAAAAATTCGAATAAATATTCACTTGCCACTTATTGATAAAAAGCTACAAGAAAGGTTGGAGAAAGTCGCTTTGGAGTGTCCTGTTCATCATAGTTTTCATGCGGAAACTGGTCAGGAAATAGTCTTTCATTGGGGAGGCTTAAAAAACAGTGAAATATAACGACCCACTTTCCTTTTTTAGACATCTGCAGAGCGCCTCTCCTGATCATTTTTGCAGATCTTATTTAGTTATAGTTCCCGATGATTTTGATAGGCAAAAGATCAAAAAGAAAATTTTATCTATTTTTTCTTCGAAAAAAATTGAGATCAAGGCCTTTTCAGGAGAAGAAGCTGATCCGCAGAGCGTTATATCTGACTTGGCAAGTCCTTCTTTATTTTCTGAAGAACCTCTTATCATAGTTGATTTTTTTGAAAAACTGAAAGACAAGACAGTTTTTAAAAAGCTCATACCTTCTATGAGCTGGGGGCATTTTATTTTTTTGTGTTCTTCTAAAACAGGTCTGCAGGGTATTGATAAAGCTATTGAAAAACACGGAATAGTATTCGATTTTAGCTCTGAAAAGCCCTGGGTTAAAAAGGAAAGAATAGAAAAAAGTCTTTTACATCTAGCTAAAAAAGAATCGGTTGTTCTTTCTAAGGATGTAATAGAGTATCTTTTTACTAGAATGCAAGGTGATCCTTCTTTATTAGAACAGGAGGTTAAAAAGCTTCTAGTTTATATAGGAGATAAAAAAAATATAACACTTGCTGATGTGCATGCTGTAGGAGCGATGGCCAAAGAAGCCTCATTGTGGCAAGAGGCAGAAAAAATGGTATGGGAGCAGAAAAGATCGGTACATAAGATATTTGAGTCTAGCCATTTTTTTTCTCTTATAGCAGCGCTTCGCTTTCAGCTCAGTTTGGGTAAGAAACTTTGTTTTTACATGGAACAAAATATATCTTTTTCGGAGCTTCAAAAGCTTTTTCCTAAAATGTGGCCTAAAGCCTTAGAAAAGAGAAAAGCACAGGCAAAAGACTTAGGTCTTTCTTTTTTTGACAAGGGAATCTCTTATCTTTATGAAATAGAGCTTTTCTCTAAAGATGGAGTTCAGCAACATCTTTTGTTACTTGATTACTTTCTAGCCAGACTATGCATATGAGTAAAACTCTTTACCTTCTTCCTAATCTTTTGGACGAAAACCAACCTATCGAGGCGTTTTTACCTTCTTCTTTAAAAGCTGTAGTAAACTCTCTGACGGGCCTTTTTGCTGAAAGTGAAAAAGGAGCCCGAAAATATCTATTAAAGTTCATGGATCGAGAAAAGATGCAGAAAGTGCAGATTAAACTTTTAAATGAACACACAGAGGATAAAGACCTACAGGAATATATCCATTCAATAAAGGAAAAAGAAACTTGGGGAGTTGTATCAGATGCAGGCCTTCCTATCATTGCAGATCCAGGTGCTAAATTAACCATGCTTGCACATAAGAGCAAAATGCATGTAAAAATGATTAATGGGCCAAGTTCGATTATGATGGCTCTTGTTATGTCAGGGTTTAATGGGCAAAAGTTTCAGTTTCACGGGTATTTACCAAGGAAAGAGGAGCAGCTAGCTCAAGCTTTAAAAGATATTGAGAAAAAAGCGAAACAGGAACAATCTACACAAATTTGGATTGAAGCGCCTTATAGAACACAAAAAATGATAGACTTATCACTTCAGCATTTACAAAAGAATACTTTGTTTTGCGTAGCTATTAATCTCACATCAGCTCATGAAAAGGTATTATCTATGAGCGTTTCTGAGTGGAGAAAGTCAAAATTTAAGACAGATAAATCACCAGCTGTTTTTTTGTTAGCTTAAAAATTTGCCGTAAAAATTAATTTTCTAGTCCAATACACTTACTATTAGTAGGTTCTACTAACCCTCTAATTTTTAAGCTGGCAATAGTACCTTATAATTTGTTAATTGTAGAAATAGGAATAAAAAGTGAGAGGGGAGAAGCATGATAGAAGATGGCAAACAAGTATCACTAGAATACTCAGTATTTTTACAAGATGGTAAAATGATTGATTCAAATGTTGGTGAAGAACCTGTTGTTTTCCTGCAAGGGTCTCATCAAATTTTACCAGCTCTAGAGGAGGCTATTCGGGGTCTAAGGGAGGGAGACACTAAAAAGATTACACTACTTCCTGCGCAAGCCTACGGTGAAGTTGATCCTGAAGCTTTTAGAGATGTTGATCCTAATGCCATACCTGAGCAAATGAGGTATGAAGGAGCTATCTTAGGTGTGCAAGATGAGTTTGGACAGCAGTATAGAATCCGTATTCATGAAATTAAGGAAGATAAAGTAGTTGTAGACTTTAACCATCCTTTAGCTGGGCAGACACTTACCTTTGATATGAAAATACTTGCTGTACAAGAAGGGCAGGCTTAAACAATCTCTGAGGCTACCGTATCATAAAATAGCTTTCCTTTCTCTGTAAGAGATAGGAAAGGTGTTTCATATTTTAGAAACTGTTGCTCTATAAGGCCTTGGGTATAAGAAAATACCTCTTTGCTAGAAATTTTCCAAAAATTAGCAAAGGAAGGGAGGTTAATTCCTTGTAGGACTCTTAGGCCAATGACTAACGCTTCTTTAACTTGTTTTGTATAAGGTAACTTTTCTTCAAAGTCTATTGGGCTTTCGTTAGCAAATACCTGGCTTATATATTTAGGGAAATTAGCGATATTCCTATATCGCTTCTTATCAAAGTAACTGTAGGCAGAAGGGCCAAATCCTAAAAAATCTCTTGAGGTCCAGTACCCGAGATTATGCTTTGAGACTTTGCCGTTTTTAGCAAAAGCAGATATTTCATACCTCATAAGTCCCATACTTTCTAATTTTTCGATGCTATATTCCAGCATTTGGTAGGAAGTCTCTGAAGAGGGGAGGTTCAAGGTTTTCTGTTTTCTAAAAAGTACGGTATTAGGTTCGATTGTTAAGTTATATAAAGAAAGATGGGAAATAGGAAGAGCTTCTACTTGCATAAGAGTATCTTGAAAAGCTGATAATGTTTGATCGGGAAGGTCATACATGAGATCAATAGAGACGTTATCTATTAAACAGTCATGTAAACAATAAAGAGCTTTTTTAATTTGCGCTGAGCTGTGATTTCTCCCTATTTTTTTAAGTAATGTGTCATTGAGTGTTTGTACTCCTACACTAAATCGATTGAAACCAACTTCCTTTAATTCCATGATAAGGTTTTGGTCAATATCTTCGGGGTTTGCCTCCATTGTTATTTCGCAATCAAGGCTTAAAGTAAAATTAGCAGATATTTTATTTAATACTTTTGCAAAATACTTTGGGGATAAAAGGATGGGGGTTCCACCCCCAAAATAAATAGAGACAATTTCTTTTTGTGCTAACAGATGACTGTTCAAGTCGATTTCTTGTAAAAAAGCTTTCGTTAAAGCGACTTGTTTATCTTGTTCATCTCTTATGACAAAAAAATGACAATAAGGACATTTTTTTCTACAAAAAGGAATGTGAAAATAAAGGCTTATCTTACCAGTTGTCGGAGTCAGGGTCTTCGAGGATTCCTCTTTTCCATCGGTTTTTATCGGAGAAGGGATCTTCTTCTTCTTCATAATGAGTGCTTTCTTCACCGAATTCGGTGGAATCTGCTTGTGTTTCTTCATATCCTTCTTCCATGTCAAAACCAGCTTCAGTCATTTCAACTCCCATATCCATATCGGAAAGAGTATGTGCTTCAGGGTAAACTTGTCTTGCAGGTGCTTTTTTAGGGGTGACATATTCTTCAATTTCACCATTTTCTTTTAAAAAGCGAAGGCGTTCTTTTTCCTCGTCGATTTTCTCTTTAAGGAGACGAATTTCTTCCTTGTGCTTTTCGGTATCTTTTTTAGGTACTAATCCCAGTTTGAGCCACTGTTCTAGGTCTTGCAGTTCAACTTCTAGTTTTTTTAACCTTTCGCTTTTCATATATCCCCTGAAATGATCCTTTCGATTTGTTTGTTAACTGAATAGTTCTTTTTTTTTAAATCTTTTTTTATTAGCGATGCTAAAATTTATCGCAAAACTGACTAGAAGTCAAGGACTCCCATTGAGGAAACAAGATTTGCCTCATTAAAAAATCGAAAAAGCAAATACTTTATACCTAAGTAAAAAAAAGATCAATTCAATTGAAAAAATTCCCCCAAACATTTTTATAGCTATTTTTGGTTAGTAAAAATTTCTTTTAAAGAAAGTAAGTCTTGTATTAATGTTTCGCAACTTTAAAAAAAATTATTAACAAGAGGTAAATATATGTCAGCTGTAGGATTAAGTCATACTTCAATAACAATTGACTCAGATCGATCACCAGGCGTGAGGTTGCATGGTGATAAGGAGCTTACTGAGGCCACGATGAAAGAGATGGCAAACTTTCTTTTAAATAATGGTAATTATGCTGCAGGCTATTCTACTGCTAGTCTTAGAAATTTGAGAGTAGAACCTCTTTCAGCTGAAGAAATTAGGTATGGGATAAGAGTTATTAAAGATCATCCCTTGCTAATCCCTAATTTTTCAAACGAGGCAAATACAGATAGATCAGGATTAATTAGAGTTACGATGAAAAGAACTTTTACAATTACAGAGTTACAGGCATATGGTGCAAAGCTTCAAGATATAAGAGTATTTTTAGGTGAAGTAGAACGGACATCTTTCAAGGTTCTTACTATCTCTAAGAATGCATGGAGTGCAGTTCACAGACATTTAAAGAAAGTAGAAGACTCAGAAAGAGCAAATAATTGGTTCATAAGTTACCAAACTGGATACCGTAGGTTGCCTCCTCCTCGTGAAAAAACTTGCTGCGAAAAATTTACGGATGGCGTTTCAGATGTTGTGTCAAAATGCTGTAGCCTTGAAGTAATAGCTCTTGCCTGCCTTAGTTCTTGCATGCTGGGTATTGTTGGGGGGCTTGGGTTTTTTGTTTATGCTGCTGTCACCGCAGAGCAAGATGCAGAGTTAAATGGCTAGCTTCGCTTTATGTCATCAAGTCTCATTTATGAGAGTCGTACATCCAAATATACATTAGTGTACGGCTCTTATAAGATAATGAGTTTTAAAAGTAAGTATTCTCAGCCAAATCAAGCATGTGTCTACGTAGGCCCATTTTATGGGCAAATATATCTGAAGCTACTTTTGAAACTAATAAAGCCCCTACTGATATACTTAAGGATAAATCTCCAAAAAGTCCGTTTTGTGGTCTTATTATAGGAATAAAGCGGCTCCAAAATATAAAAAGAAGGGATACATCATTTACGGATTTAGCAAGAGAATAGTAAAGAAGAAGATTTTCATGACATTCGTTAAGGTTTCTAGCCAGTTCTATCCCTAGACGAGGAACGAACAAACTTTCACAATATTCTTGTATTCCGCCAGTAAATCTCATAACAGTTTTTTAGATAAAATTTATTTATCTAGCTTATTTTTTTACAACATTTTAATAAAATTTTTTTTAAAACTATTTTCGTATCAGTTATGTAAAAAGATAAACTGGAGGATCTTTTGTGCATGAATTATTGGCAAATTACCAATCGATCAGCGCTCTTTATCAAAAATACTTAGAAGATCCTCAAAAAATAGACCAGAGTTGGAAGTATTTCTTTAAAGGGATGGAAGAGGGGGAAATCTTTTGTTCCTCTAAAGGTTCTGGGGATATCAGAGCTTTTTTTCTCCTAGATTTTTTTAGAAGGCATGGTCATTTATATGCAAAAATAAATCCTTTAGTAAAGCATGAAAAAACAATCGACCTTAAAAAGTTTGGATTTCAAGCAGGTGAAGAAAAATTAAAATTCTATACATTTGACTTTCTAAAGGAAAAAGAAGCTAAACTTCAAGATATTCTAGATGCTCTTAAAAAAGTATATACAAGTCGAATTGGTCTAGAGTATATGCACTGCAGCGAGGAGTTAATTCGTTGGATTCAAAAGAAAGTTGAGCCTGATTTGCCTTTAGAGATTTCACAAGAGGACAAACATCTTATTGCAGAATATTTAAACCGTTCAGAAATTTTTGAATCCTTTTTAAACACTAAGTACCCAGGACAAAAAAGGTTTTCTATTGAAGGAGCAGAAACTCTTATACCGATGCTTGCTAAATTGATGCACCTTATTTCGGATAACAATGCAAGTGAGTTGGTTATTGGCATGGCGCATAGGGGGAGGTTAAATGTATTAGCCAACATTGTTGAAAAACCTTATTCAGTAATTTTTCATGAATTTAAAGAGGAGTACCTTCCTTCTTCTTTTGAAGGGACAGGGGATGTAAAATATCATAAAGGGTATTCCTCAGATGTACGGCTTAATAACGGGAAACAACTTCATGTTCATTTATGTGCCAATCCATCTCACTTAGAGTCTATTGATCCTGTCGCTATTGGACAGACTTATGCCAAGCAAAAACTATCTGATAAAAGCCGTATTGTTCCTGTTTTACTACATGGAGATGCCTCTTTTGCCAGCCAAGGGGTTGTTTATGAGACTATGCAACTTATGAACCTTCCAAGCTATACAGTAAATGGGGCAATTGAAATTGTGATTAATAATCAAATCGGCTTTACCACTCTTCCTAAAGAAGGTAGATCTACTACTTATTGTTCCGATATCGCTAAATCGTTCCAAATTCCAGTTTTTCATGTGAACGCTGAAGATCCTGAAATGTGCATTTTTGCTATCAAAATGGCGCATGAGATTAGGGAGGTATTTAAAATTAATGTGATTATAGATCTTATTTCTTATCGAAAATATGGACACAATGAGGGAGATGAACCAGCTTTTACGCAGCCTCTTCAATATGAAGTCATTCGAAGTAAAAAAACAATTCGTGAAATGTATTTAGATTATCTTATTTCTAAGGGAGCCCTAGAAGAGCAAAGAAAAAAAGAATTAGAGACAGAATTTAAAGATACTTTGTCTAAAGCTATTGAAGAAAGTGACTCATTTAAAGAAAAGCCTCCTGAGCCTGAAAAAATTTTAGGGACCATCTGGGGTGAATATGTCCACGTTGAAGAAAAAGAGCTTTTTGAAGAGAACCTTACAAAAGTTTCTTTAGATGTTATTAAAGAGGTAATTAAACAATTTTGCACAGTTCCTGCAAACTTTCATATTCATAAAAAATTAGATAAATGGCTGCATCAGCGCTTGGAAGTGATGCAAAAAGATTCTAAAGAACATTTGGTGGACTGGTCTCTTGCTGAGCTGATTGCTTTGGGAACTCTTTTGAAGGAAAATATTCCCATTCGATTAGCGGGGCAAGACTCTAAAAGAGGTACGTTCAACCAAAGACATGATGTATGGATAGATCAGAAAACAGCAGAGGAGTACTGTCCATTGCAGCATATCAGTAAAGAGCAAGGCTCATTTACTATTATAAATACCCCTTTAACAGAATTTGCAGCCTTAGGATTTGAGTATGGCTTTTCCCTTTCTTCTCCTAAAACACTGGTATTATGGGAGGCTCAATTTGGAGACTTTTCTAATGGCGCCCAAATCATTATTGATCAGTATATCTCAACAGGACAGCATAAATGGAATCGGTTGTCTTCTCTTGTCTTGCTACTACCTCATGGGTATGAAGGGCAGGGCCCTGAACATTCTTCTGGAAGAATAGAGAGGTTTATGCAGCTTGCAGCGCAAAATAATATTCAAGTTGTCATTCCCTCTACACCTTCTCAATACTTTCATTTATTAAGAAGGCAGGCAGTTCGGACAATCAAACGTCCTTTAGTTATATTTACCCCTAAATCTTTGTTGAGGCACCCGCTTTGTTTGAGCTCGCTCCAGGATTTAAGTATAGGAACATTTCAGGAAGTGCTAGATGATCCAAAGCAAACTGGAGCAAAAAAACTGATTCTTTGTTCAGGGAAAATATATTACGATCTTATTCAGTTTAGAGAAGAACAAAACATAGAAGCTGCCGCCATAATTCGAATTGAACAACTTTATCCTTTGCATGAAGAGAAAGTTAAAAAATTACTTGAGAAATATAAGGGTTGTCAGGAATGTTTTTGGGTACAGGAAGAGCCTGAAAATATGGGCGCTTACTTATATGTTAAAGATGATCTTGAAAGGCTTGCAGGTAAAAAAATACTATTTGCCGGAAGAGATAAAAGTGCATCTCCTGCTACAGGATCTATGAAACAGCATAAACAAGAATTACAAACCATATTAGAAAAAGCCCTGACATGAAAAAAGAAGTTAAAGTTCCCTCACTAGGCGAATCTATTACAGAAGCTACTGTAAGCAATATCTTAAAGACAAGTGGCAGCTATGTCGACATGGATGAAGAGATCATTGAACTGGAAACAGATAAAGTAAATCAAACAATTAATGCTCCTGAATCGGGTGTTTTAACAGTTAATGTCAAGGTCGATGACGTAGTGAAAGTAGGACAGGTTTTAGGGGAAATCGACACCGAAGCTAAGGGACCTAAAAAAGAAGAACAGCCTAAAGAAGAAAAGCCTAAAGAAAAACCAGAAAAAAAAGTTCAAACTGGGACGAAAATCAGGGAAACAGAAGAGGACTTTTTACAATCTATAGACATAGAGCAGAAAGAAGAAGCAAAAGAAGAAAAGCTGGTTGAGCCAAAAAAAGAAAGTAAAAACGAAAAAAGAACCCGTATGTCCAAGCTAAGAAGGGTAATATCTCAAAAGCTAGTAGAGGCAAAAAATCAAACAGCCATGCTCACTACTTTTAATGAAGTAGATATGAAAGAGATCATTGACTTTAGAAAAAACGAGCAGGAAAGTTTTCAAAAAAAACATGGCGTCAAGCTGGGGTTCATGTCTTTTTTTATTAAAGCAGTCGTAAAAGCACTAGAGCAATATCCTGAAATTAATGGTTACATTGATGGAGAAGAAATTGTTATAAGAAACTATTATAACATTGGAGTTGCTGTAGGTACTGAAAAAGGACTTATGGTACCAGTCATAAATGACTGTGATAAAAAATCTTTTGCCGAGCTCGAAAAAGAGCTGAAAGTCTTTGCTGAAAAAGCCAGAGAGGGGAGTCTTTCCATTGATAGCCTGCAAGGAGGTGGTTTTACTATTTCTAATGGCGGTGTATATGGATCGATGTTATCAACACCCATTTTAAATCCTCCTCAAAGCGGCATATTGGGTATGCATGCCATTCAAAAAAGGGCTGTGGTTATTGAAG
The DNA here is from genome assembly GCA_050049995.1 of Chlamydiota bacterium. Taxonomy (GTDB): domain Bacteria; phylum Chlamydiota; class Chlamydiia; order Chlamydiales; family SM23-39; genus 21-14-0-10-35-9. Next base: position 40,013 of record JASFVE010000004.1, read on the forward strand.
ATGAAATTGTCATAAGACCTATGATGTATTTAGCCTTAAGTTACGACCATCGCATCGTTGATGGCAAAGAGGCCATTGGATTTTTAGTTCAAATGAAAAATTACTTAGAAGACCCTATTAGACAACTTGTGGATAGTTAACTATGCATGATTATCAAGTGGCTGTTATTGGTGCAGGTCCTGGGGGATATGTAGCTGCAATTAAAGCCAGGCAGCTAGGGTTAAAGACAGTTTGCATTGAAAAAAGAAAAACTTTAGGCGGCACCTGTCTAAATGTAGGTTGCATTCCCTCAAAGTGTTTACTGCATTCATCGGAACTTTTTTTTCAGTCAAAACATCATTTTTTTCATCATGGAATAGATGTTCCAAATGTACATTTCGATTATAGCAAAATGCAGACGAGAAAAAATGAAGTGGTTAAAAGTTTTGTTCAGGGAATCGATTTTTTATTTAAGAAAAATAAAGTAGAACACATTCAGGGGCATGCTAGGTTAGTTGATCCTTATACTATTGAGGTGGAAGGTAAAAAACTTACAGCTGATAACATCATACTGGCCACAGGATCTGAGACGATTGAACTTGACTTCTTAAAGTTTGATGAAAAAAAAGTTGTCAGTTCAACGGGAGCCTTAGAGCTTTCTAGCATTCCTAAAAAAATGGTGATTGTGGGAGCGGGCATTATTGGAGTGGAGCTTGGTTCTGTTTTTAGCAGGTTGGGATCATCAGTAGAGTTTGTAGAATTTTTAGATCGTATTTGTCCTACCTTTGATAAAGATATATCGGATGCTGCTCATAAAATTTTTACAAAACAAGGAATGAAGTTTTCTCTTTCTCACAAAGTAACAAATGCAAAAGTCAATAAAGAGCAGATTTTTTTACAAGTTGAAGGAGCAGAAAAAACAAAAGAGTTGCAAGCTGATACTGTTTTAGTAGCTATTGGAAGAAAGCCAAACACTTATCGTTTAGGGCTAGAAGAAGTTGGCATCCAAATGACAGAAAAAGGTTTTATTCAGGTAAATGACTGTTTTCAGACAAACCATCCTCATATTTTTGCCATCGGCGATGTAATTGGAGGGCAAATGCTTGCTCATAAAGCCTCAGAAGAAGGAGTTTGCGTAGTTGAATTTATTAAGAGGATAACTTCTAAGCTTTCTTATATGGCTATCCCAAGTGTTGCTTATACCTATCCTGAAATTGCCTCTGTTGGTTTTATGGAAAAGACACTGCAAGAAAAAAACATCCCTTATAAAAGCTTTTCTTTTCCTATGAAGGCAAATTCCAGGGCCAAATGTACTGGTCAAGAAGAGGGGTTTGTTAAAATACTAGGACACAAGACAACTAAAACTCTTTTAGGTGTCCATATTATTGCAGCAAACGCTTCGGAGCTAATAGGTGAAGCAGCTGTTGCTATACAAAAGAAAATGACTGTAAACGAACTAGCTAATACACCTCATGCTCACCCTACCTTGCTAGAGGCAGTAAAAGAAGCTTGTCTCGGGGTTTTCGATAAACCGTTACATCTTTAATTTAATAGCCGTGAGACGTTCCGCAACTACAGGAAGATCGAACGTTGGGGTTAGTTATTTTAAAGCCAGCACCTTGAAGACCATCAGCATAATCAATTAAACAACCTTTAAGTCTGTCTTCATCTTTTTTGTTGATGTGCACATCTACTCCATTGGAATGGTAGACTGCATCTTCTTCAGTGGGCTTTTCGGAAAAATCTAACACATATTCAAATCCATTGCAGCCGGCAGCTTTTTCTGAAAGACGAAGACCGAAACCTTCTTTGTTTTCTTCTTCTAAAATTTTTAGAAATTTCTGCGCAGCTGTATCTGTTAACGTGATTGATTCAATGTCAATTTCTTCTTGTAAAATTGCATTCAATTTATCAATAAGTTGATCAATTTGACCATCATCAAAGCCGTGGCCGTACATCCCAGCTTCAAGTGTTTCAAAAGTTGATGCAGAGCAACCAACACAGTGAAGGCCGGCATTGGTCATTTCTTGGGCAAGTCGTTGGCTTTTTTGAGGGAATTTTTGGAAAATATCTTCTATTGTCATCTCACGATGGATAAGCATATCTGTCATATTTAATACTTAATTCTGACGGTTCCTTGTTTGATTTTGCATTGGCAAGCTAGTCTTTCTGTATCCATTTCACCTAAAAAATCTTCCTCAGCTTCTGTGAATTCAGATAGATTTTTCATATCTTCCTCGTCCACTTCAATAACACATGTACCACATACCCCTTCAGTGCAGGCAAAAGGAACACCTTGTTCTTCACAGGCTTCAGCAATTTCACTGCCATCTGGTAGTTCTACTTCATCTCCAGTATCTTCAAAAATAAGTTTTGCCATATTTTTCTCGAATTTATGCCATACGGAATAAGCATGCGATGAAATCAAGAAAAAAGCAAGAGTTATTCAACAGCTAAATTCTCATCTAGCATTGACTGGGCAGTTTCTTTTAAAGTAGCAATCCCATTGGGAAACCCTACCTTTATTAGTAGCTCGTGTAAATGGCTGAACTCTGTTTCTAAGAAATCTAATTTAGTCTCTAATTGAGATAAATTAAGTTTATTATTCATATAAAACTCCTTTTAAAGGGATTTGCTTTAAAAATACATTAAGTTTGTTAATTTTTATTAAAGAATTGAAATTAAATTAAAAATTTGTTAATATTGTAATTGTAAAATTACAACTTAGGTTGAAGATGACTATAAGTGCTACTCCTCAAATACCTGTTACCTACGCTATTAAAGATGAGTTGTTTGACCGATCAAAGCGGTTATGGGCTACTGACAATAAATTTTTAGCAATTATTTTTGGAGTCGGGGAGCTTTTTTGTTGGATCAAACCTTTTCATAACTGGCTTCATGAAAAGACTATCTCTATTATTGATGGGCCTGAGGCTTTGTTAGCATATAGGTATGAAAGGCTTAAAGATATCTCGAAAGTAGATGAGGAAAATCTTCAGCAAGCTAGATCTCCTTATTTAGCTATTTTAGTGGATTCTTCCGTAAGATCCCTTTTAAGGGCATATCAAGAAGACACTTCCCTAAGTACTAAGCTTGTCCATGATCAAATAAAGAGCATTCTAAAAAGGATGGAAGGGGTTACATTAGAGTCCAAAAAGTCTTTAGAAGATAAAAAATTAAAGGCTATTTATGTAGAAATTGGAAAATCTATCTTAAAAAAAATGCACGAAGAAATAGATGATTTTGAGCTTTCATTAAAATATGGTCAGCCTTCATCTCAATCTCGAGAAGAAATTTACCATAGAAAAGTCTTTTTAAAAGCCATTGAGCTTGAAAGTACTGCTCGAGCAAGAGAGTTTGTAGACGCTGAATTCCCCAAAATTCTTCCTAAAAAAGACCCTCCCCACACTTTTCATCGAGCCATTTCAAGTATTTTAGACCAATTTGATGGATAATCGTAAAAGCAATCTTCTAGATTTGACTTTTTACGAAAAATTTTAATTAGATTGAATTATTTATAGTTTAGATTAAAGAGTCATAATCGTCATCATCATCACTATCACTATTTACTGTTGGCTGCGGACTAAGTACTTGAGAGGCGTTAGAGCTAGATCTGGATCTATGAATAGGGGGACTTTCTGGTGGATCTGCGATAGTTCCTTCTTCTTTCATAACTATTTTATCTGATTGAACAGATAGGTGCATTGTGGCTATTGTATTAACAGCATCTGCTAGTGTTCTTATACCACAAATAGTTGTAGGAGAATTAAATTCAATGCTCAAATCGGAGACTTGGGCTCCAAGTATTTCTAAAGAGCCGTTTTCCCTTTTTACAAGTTCTGTAGCTTCAATGTGTTCTGCTGTAAGATTAGCAACGGATACATTATTAGCTTGAGCTACAATGGCTTTAAAAAGCTCTGTGATAGTAACTGTTCTGTCGCTTTGTTTAATTGCTTTAGATCCAGATACGCATATATCCCAGTTTTGGCCGTCAGCCTGAAAGGCATTATTGTAAACTACTTCTGTCATGATAATTTTATTATTATGTTTTTATAGTTTAATTATAGCATATTAATGCATTAAATGTAAATTATTATTTTATAATAGTTACTTGTTATTTAAAAGATTTTATTTTTCCATTTAAAAAGAAGGTGTTCATAAGTAACTAGAATAGAAGTAGATAAGTTTTTACTCTTTAAATTATCTTTTTTTTTTAATATCTTACCGTAAGCTGTTGAGCTTTTTTAACTTATATAGAAGGTTTTTTTATGTCTATTCCAAGCGGTTTTTATCCTTCAAGAACTATTTCCCACTTACCTCCTGAAGAAAGGGTGAGAATTCTTTCCTATTTAACTCCCCAAGAACAGTTAACCATGAGCGTTGCGAATCATGCTTGGAATGGCCTTTCTCAAGAAAGATTAGGACAGTTTGCCCTCGTACAATCTATGGCAGGAGGTTGGTCTGGTGATATTAAGGAGTTGCATGATACTAACCCAAAAAAATTTGAAGGTTTGTTAGATAGAATAGTTAATGCCAACTTTAATCTAGTGTCAGATTCAGCCAGTAGGTCTATGGGAAGGTTTTTGGATAATGTTCTTCAGTTTAAAGGTCAGGTCAATCCCGAAGAGATGACACAATGGCTAAGAAAGCTGCCTCCCCAAGAAAGAGCAACTATTGGAGAATTAAACTTTACCTATCTCAAAATTACAGATAGACAGCTTGCTGAAGTTATAGAGTTGTGTCCAAACTTAAAAAAATTACACCTTATCAATACTGAAATCACAGGTAAAGGACTTGCAAATATACCAGAGAACAATCAATTGGAATATGTTAGCTTATCATCTCCCAATTTAGACAAAGATTTTACTGGCACATTTTTTTCTAGAACTTCTAAGTTAAAGAGCCTTTGGTTAGTTTCCCCAATTGCTGGAGAAATTCTTAGCCATATCCCCAAGAACAATCAATTGGAAAAAGTAAGTTTAGATAATAATAGCACTTTAAATGAGAATCATCTCATAGAGTTTCTCTCCAAAGCGCCGATGCTTAAAGAAGTTAATTTAAGTCATTTAAATATAACGGGAAAATGCCTTAATTTTATTGTTAGTGATCAACTTGAAGCAATAACATTGAGTTATTGTAAATATCTTGAGGAAAAGTACCTCATAAAGTTTTTTTCCAATGCAGCTACGCTTAAAAGAATTGATTTGACTCTATCATCAACGACGGGGGAGGGATTAACTTATCTTCCTATAGACAACCAACTACAAACTTTGGTTTTAAGATACTGTGAGTTTCTTGATGAGAGATGCCTCGTAAAGGTACTTCCTAATGCAACTCTACTTAAAGAGCTTGATGTTTCTAAAACCAGTATAACAGGAGAGTGTCTTGCTACTATTTCAGAGCAAAATCAATTAGAAAGTCTTTGGTTGCATGATTGCAAAAGACTCAATGAAGTATTTCTTAGGGAGATACTCTTAAAAGCAACTATGCTTACAAAACTCGATATTTCAAGAACAATGATAACTGGACAAGTGCTAGTTGACATTTCTGAGCATACTCAATTAGAAGAGCTTTTCTTTGATAATTGTAAAAATCTCAATGAAGCATTGCTTTGGGAGTTTTTCTTAAAAGCAAATAAAATAAAAAAACTACACTCTAAAAGTTTAAGTGATTTTTTCTTAAGAAAGATGCAACTATTTGAAATGCTAGTTCTTAGAAATGGTAATTGTAAACTACACCAACAGCCAGAAGAGGTGATAAATTTTTTACAGGATTTACCTCCGTCTAAAAGAGAGGAGGTGCAGTCTTTAGATTTTA
>JASFVE010000005.1:0-42898 GCA_050049995.1 Chlamydiota bacterium
TCAATGACATGTTAAGCAGATGGTTGATTCCAGGAAAGCAACTTCCATTAGTTGGAAGTAGATCTATGGACTTTAAGTTTGTCAGGTCACCCGGTCATAATTACTATATACAGGAAACTTATGTAAGAATCCTTGACAATAGGGAGATAGATGTTGTCCAAAAAAACCTCTCTAACATTTTAAAAGAAATTAGGATCAACATACTTGCTGTCTACCATGCTAGATATGTAGTATCAGTTAAATCCTTATCTTCTGAAGAAAAGTCGGCAGTGATTCAAGAAAATATAACCTCTCTTCTCAAAATCCCTGCTAATACAACAGAGTTAAATATTTTTGATCAAATGCAGCACATGCTGATTAAGATATCATCCGAAGAAAAAATTGATGAAGTTGAGCGAAACTTGTCTTATATAATGCACAAACGACCAAAATTTTTTGATAGAGATGTATTTTATGAAATAAGAACCCTCCTTCTCCAGTTAAAGGATCAATTTCTTTTTGAAAGAGATCCAAGGCATATTAGCCGGATTATTGGTTTCCAGTATCTTTTTAAAAAGACTACCATAAGAGCTGTTAACAACAGCCCTAATGAAAGGCACTTAAGTCTAAAACTTATAAAAACAAGGCAGGACAATAGTTCGAATAGGTATTGCCTCGGTATTTTGGTTACTATGAATCTTTTGAGCGATACTGAAAGATTTGAAAAAAGACACATATTAGAAACTATTAAAAACACCATTTCTGACGTACAGTATCTTAAAGATTCCTACGTATCTGATCGAGGCGATGATAGGGTTCGAACATTTTATTTTGAAATTGAAAAACAAAATGGAGCTAAATTTACTTTAGATGAAGTTAAAAAGCTTAAAAAGGTTTTACCTAAAGAGCTCAAATCAAGAGTAGAAAACGTAGTACACCCCATTTTCATGCCAAGAAATGAAGAAGAGGTCATCCGTAATATAATTGTACTAAGCAAACAACTAAAATATGTTAAAGACTTACCTCAAGTAATTATCTCCTATGACAAACAGACTGACTCTCAATTATCTTTTCTAGTTATTATGGTAAGGCTTCTAAAAAAGGAATCTTCTTCAATGAAAGAAGTATTAAAAGTTAAAAACCCCGATATAGAAATTACTCATGATGAAACAAAAATTATAGATTACCTAAAAAGGAAATATCCCAAGGAATCTTCTTTGTTTAGAGTATTTTTAAACAAAACACCCTTTTTTAGACCTGATTACTCTTTAGACCTTCAAAAAGCTAGACAAAAAGTTGTTTCCGAACTAATCAACCTCATCGGAGAGTTTAGAGATTACAACGGAGGAATGATTGTTAAACAAAATGAAATACTCAATAAGTTAAGCCAACTAACAAACTGTCGAAATAATTTCCTGTTAGAGAACTTCTTTTACTCTTTAAGACCAGGTATTATGCAAAGCATTTTAGGTCCTGAAATCTTGATGGTCCCCTTCAAGATTCTTTTAGAAGTTTTAGAATATGATTTTGAAGAGAATTTTTACTCCTTTCACCATCAACTGGAAAATCACTATCAAATTGTTGTTATAGGATCAGAAAATAGTTCGTTTAAGCAACTTGTCGATAAATCTATTTCTTCGATCAACATTGGATCTTTAGATTTAACTACTTCTGTCATAAAGCTTCATGACACCACCGTGTACACTTTAATTTATAAGTCTCATAACGAGGACAAAAGAAATCTATTTATTACAAATATTAAAAATGCTCTAGAATTCTGGGAAAAAAATTATGAGTGTTTTAACTCAATTGACTAACTTTTCTTTAACCAAACATCTTTTTGTGAAGTGAGAGTCTACATTCGTAGGATATCCATAAAAGAAAATCTGTACGATTTTTCTATTCGTATTTTTAAGTAACAATTCGTTGATTCTCTTTTTAGCCATAGGCGTCTCTAATGTACATGATTGAGGCTTTATATAAATCCCTTGAGAAAAGGCATGTAAGTAGATGTTTTCAAATGCCTGACCCACTTTTATTAAGGAAATAGGAGTCTCAGAATCAATAGAAATCGCAGCAATATTTTTTTGCAAATCTTGAGGAAGCTCTCTATTTGCAATATATTGTGAAAATTTATTAACAAACCTCATCAAGCTGATTTCAAATTTTCCAGGAGGTAAGTGATCTATCAGTTCCTGTTTATATTTTGGATGAATATATCGGAACATATCAGCTTCTAGTGACAACAAACATAATTGAGACTTTGTTTCTTCCTCATTAATAAAATGTAAGGAATGATTTTCCGAGGTATACAGATTAAAAATATCTCGATCAACTTCTTCATTTTTAAAATCACCCAGATAAGTGAATCGTTTAGTAATAAAGGGAAATAAAGAAGAAGTGGAGTAGGTATCTAGCTCAGATACAGTTACATCAACAGTTTCCTCTTTATAATGTACACTGCAAGACAAATTGAAATATTCAGCTGCAATGATAAAGTTTTGAAGAGCACACCCAAGACTAATAAATAGCTCTCGTTTATCTGGATCTGACACCTTCAACCAACAGTCAAAATCAGGTAAAAACTCAACTGAATCTTCTTTTACTGAAAACTTCCAAGGCTGAGAGTTAAGATTAGAAGGAGCCAGCACAGCATAATTCAAAAGAAAAAGGATTTTTTCTTTTATACTTTTTTTCTTTGGAAAGTCCTCAGGAGAAATTTGTCTAGGATCAATGTCAAACATAAATATTCAAAAAAACAAGGCTGGTATCATAACTAGAACTACCAATTTAATGCACAATAAAAGATCTTGTTGACGAATTATAAGACCCAGAACTTAAATTGCCATCAACATCTATTAATTCTAGCATAATTTTATGTTTTCCTCGTTTCAAACCATAAATATAATAAGGCTGCCAACTGGTCAACACTTGAGAGTAAGAATCATCAATAGTCACTTTTACTTTAAAACCATCACTGGAAAGCTCACAATTAGATAAGAAGAAATCAAGTAAAATAGGGAGTCCCTCTTCATAAAAAAATCTCATACTAGGCTCATTGTAAGTAAGCATAGGAGCTCTTAGATCAACATTTGAATCACTTTCTTTTTTACCCACAAAAAAGTTTACCGCATCAAAGCTGCTCTCATTTTTCAAGCTTTCTCCAAACGATCGGGCGCAATATACCCTAAGAGTATGAGAGCCTTCTTTTAAATCAAAAGGAAGTAAAAATTTATACGACTCTTCAAAATAATCTCCTATCTCATCATAAGGATCAATTCCAGGACCTGAAACAGGAAAGTAAGGTTTGTTATCCACTACTATGTGCAAGCTCTGTCCTCTATCTGAGTTAGCAACTTGCTTAGCTCTTGGAAACTGAGAATCTGTTCCTAAAGCATACCCTTGCAAGCGAACTTGTACCCATATGGGATTTGCTTTCTTGGATGAAGTATTTTCAGGATATGCAATCCGTACGATAACACTATTGGATTGAGGAGTCCTCTCCATAGGAACAATCTGCAAACTATGAGATGCTATAATATAGGAAAAAAGTAGAAAAATAATATTACGAACCATTAATACCCCCCAACCCCTGTTAAACATTATTTTTAAATAATTAGATTATTTAGTCAATTGTAGTATTTTATTTATTATTCCTATAAAATGTTAACTATATGAATATTAATAAGTTTGTTTTTACTCTTTCTTGTGAAGATCAAATAGGCATCATCGCAAAAACTAGCAACATCATAGCTGAGGTTGGCGGGTTTATTCTGGAACTGTCTCAATATGGTGACCCTGAAACTCATCAGTTTTTTATGCGATGCTTGTTTGAGCTCGATCATAATAAAATCAACTTCTTGCGTGAGAAGTTAGAACAAGTATTGGGTAAGAAATTTATGATCAGCTCCTATGATGAGCCCATGAAAACTGTTATTATGGTCTCAAAGCAAGGACATTGCCTTAACCACTTACTCCATCAAATACATGCCGAAAAACTTCCTATCGATATACAAATGATTGTTTCTAATCATTTAGACTTGAAGCATATGGCTGATAATTACCAGATACCTTTTCTTCACTTGCCAGTAGATAAAACTAACAAACTTCAGCAAGAAGAATATCTTTTACAGAAAATTAAAGAGTCCAATACTGAACTAGTTATACTTGCCAGATACATGCAAATTTTATCTCCCCACCTTACTAAGTGCTTAGCTGGCAAGATTATTAATATTCATCATTCATTCTTGCCCTGTTTTAAAGGGGCAAAGCCTTATCATCAAGCTTATGAAAGAGGTGTTAAATTGATAGGGGCTACGGCTCATTATGTAACAGATGAACTAGACGAGGGGCCTATTATTGAACAAGAAGTTGCTCGAGTAGACCATAGTGACTCACCAAAGCAGATGGTACAAATCGGATCAGAAGTTGAGTCTAGGGTTTTATATAGAGCAGTAAAATACCACATAGAAAAAAGGGTCTTTACCAACGGAATAAAAACTGTCGTTTTTAAGTAACAATATCTCTAAGCCATCTTCCTAACTTTTTAGATACTCTTGTAGAATACAACAAAGAAGCGTGTCCAATATCATCCAGTACATATCTTTTAGCTCTATCCCCGGTGATAAGTCCTGACCTATAAGGAATCACTAACTGATCTTTCTTTGTAACTACATTATAAAAAACTTTTTCAGGAAGGTTGTCCTTTAAATTCTTGATAAAGCTGCTGTTCTCTCGCATCTGCCTTGCACATTTTCCAACTCCTAGTTTTGCAACTTTTGTTCCTTTTAAAGGAGATCCTAGAGTAATAATTGCTTTGACAGTACCTTTTTCAGCATATTTAAGAAAGTACTGAGAAGAAACAAGTCCTCCCATGGAGTGACCGATTAAAATAATATCATTTCGTTTAGTCTGCCTGGCAATTTTCTTAATTTTTTTATGTAATTTGCGAGCATAAGTGTCTATTCCATGAAAAGGATAACCTAAATTGATAGTATAAATGGGGCCATAGCCCATTTTTAGAAGTCTTCTTCTATGAAAAAACCAAACTGACGCAAAGTTGATATATCCATGGACCATTAAAATAGGAGTCCGTTTTTTCTTGGCCCAGAAAGGACCATTACTAAAAAAACTTAAAAAACTAAGGGAATATACACCTATCAAAGCTAGTGGTTCTAATAAAACTACTTGAAGAGTCTTTAAAACGTTTGCGATAGATCCTTTTGTAAGAAAAAAAGTTGTGACCCCTTTAAAAAATACTCCCAAAGCTACCCATGAAAATATAATAGCTAAGGCGGTCAACCCATTAATAAAAGATACTACGGCTAAAGTGAATAAACAAAGGAAAGTTAAAATAATCAACACTGGAAAAATTCCTTAACAGGCTATATATTACTAATTATGAGAAAAATTTCCTTTTTCCTCTTTATTTTATTTTCAATTTACTTTTTTGTTGTTAACAACCAGAGATTTAGACCATCAAAAATTTATTTCCCAGTCGACTGGATAACAACAGATACTTCTACCTCAACCCCAAATTTCCTTTCTAACTGCAAATTTCGTTATTTATCTAAGGGTAGGCAGTCGTATGTATTTGAAACTGAAGACAGCAAGTATGTAATAAAGTTTCTCCGCTATGATAAACTGCGAAAGCCATTATGGACAAGCCTTAGCCCATTTTCTTCTTTAATAGCAAAAGAAAGACAAAAGAAAGATAAAAAACTCAAGGCGTGGGAACGATGCTTTACACAAGTAGAAAATCTCCCTTTAGATCTTGGGCTTGTATATTCACACTTATCCAATGAAAAGGGAGTAGTTACCTTGCTTGATAAGACTGGAAAGCCCTATTTATTAGATATTCAAAATACCAGGTTTTTCATACAAAAAAAGGTCACCCTATTGAAAGATTCCTTTTTTCAACATAATCCTAAAAAATTAATAGAATTGTTTTTTCAATCTATCGTAGATAGGATCAATAAAAACATCATTAACAAAACAAGTTCATGCATGGAAAATGTTGGATTGATTGAAGATACAATAATAGAATACGATTTTGGTGAAGTTTATGAAATGAAAGAAGGGTTTGAGAAAAAAAAGCATTTCCTTTCATTTACCGATCCGCTAAAAGGTTTTTTAGAAAGTAGACTCCCCCTCTACGTCCCTTTTTTTGAACAGAAAAGAAATGAATACTTGGAGATGATCCATGAATAAAGTTCTTATTCTTATCCATGATATCTATGAAGACTTAGAGCTTTGGTACCCTAAAATTCGATTGGAAGAAGCGCGTATCGAAACAGTTGTAGCAGCTCCAGAAAAACACAAGACTTATAAAGGAAAGCATGGATATCCCTGCAGCGCTGATATAGCAATTAATGAGGTACATACTAAAAATTATTCAGGTCTTTTGATTCCAGGTGGTTACGCCCCTGATAAATTAAGAAGAGATCCAAAAGTATTAGAGATTGTAAATGAATTTCATAAAGATAAAAAACCCATAGCTTTTATTTGCCATGCAGGATGGGTTTTGATTAGCGCAAAAATCTTGCAAAATAAAAAAGTCACTTCAGTGGCTGCTATCAAAGATGACATAATCAATGCAGGTGCCCAATTTTTGGATGAACCTCTTGTTATCGATGAAAACTTGATCAGCTCTCGAACTCCTAAGGACCTACCTGTATTTGCTAAGGCCTTAGTAGAGATGATAGGATAAGAAAATGTTAAAGTTTATCTCTATTGATATTGGCGGTACTAAAATATCTATAAGTATAGGTAATGAAAAAGGAAAAATCGTCAATTCAGATAGGATACAAACACAATCTTTTCGTGGCTCTAAAGAAGCTATTCAACACATTATCGAAAAAACACATCACCTTTTAAAGGGCTCCAATAAAACACTACAAGATATTGATGCAGTTGGGATTTCCTGCCCCGGACCCATTCATAAAACAAAAGGTATCATGCTATCCCCTCCTAACCTTAAAGGGTGGGAAAACACTCCTATTGTCAAAGAATTGGAAAAAGGGTTTTCAAAACCTACTTTTATGAATAATGATGCTAATGCTGCTGTTTTAGCCGAGTTTACTTTTGGTAAGTTTAAAAACACTTCTAACTTAGTCTATTTAACAGCTAGTACAGGTATGGGAGGAGGCATTATTGTCAATAATCAGCTTTTACAAGGTGCCAGCGACACAGCAGGAGAAGTGGGACATTTTGTGTTAGATCCTAATGGTCCTCCCTGTCCATGCGGACAAAGAGGATGTTTTGAAGTATATTGTGGTGGGGCAAATTTAGCGCATAAAATAAAAAAAGAGATCCAGTCTGAAAATATTTCAACAAAAATCATAGACTTTGCTTCAGGCGAGATTAACAATATTGACATTACCTGCCTAGCTAAAGCTGTACAAGAAAAAGACCGCTACGCTTTACAGGTTTGGGACGCTTTCACAGAAAGAATGTCTCAGGGAATTGGTATGATTATTATGACATTAAACCCAGAGGTAATTATTTTAGGGACAATCGCTATTCATACGAAGGATCTTCTATTAAAACCATTAAAAGAAAAGTTAAAAAAATACGCATGGCCTATGGCTTTGTCTTCTTGCGTTATTCAACCCAGTAATATTGGAGATAAAATAAGCGAACTGGCTGGCCTTGCTGTTGCATTAAATGGCCTTAAGGAAGGCTAACTTTAAGTAGGGCACACTCGCTCTTAGGCCTTATTTCTATTTTTTCAGCAACAGCTGGAATCAAATAACTTACACCACTTTCTAATTTTTCCAATTCATTGTCGGCAACAATTTCTCCTTTGCCATAAACACAAAAAAAGATCTGAAAACTTTGCTGTTCTTTTTCAACAAATACATCTTTAGAGGTAATAATTTTTTCCAAATTAAAATGAGGTGTTTTTAAAAGAAGAATTTTCTTTGTTTCCGTTGTGTCCTCCATCAAAGTAGAAGTTACTTTTGGATTGTCAAAATCTTGAAAGTTTAACACTTGGTAGGCTTGAAATAAGTGAAGATCCCTAGGTTTTTGGCCTTCATCTACTCTTTTCCAGTCGTAAATTCTATAAGTAGTATCAGAATTCTGCTGTACTTCAAATAAAAGAGAACCTTGACATACGGCATGAATTCGTCCCCCTGGGACATTTATAACATCTCCTTCCTGCACATGGATTTTTCTTAAAAGTTCCACTAATCTGTCATTTTCTACGGCTTTTTTAAAAAGTTGTGGAGTCACTCCTGGCTTAAAGCCTGCTAACACAATTCCTTTCTCAAGAGCGTACCAAGCTTCATTTTTAGGCTCCGCCCCTATTTTGCTCCCCTGTATGTCGTCAGGATGAACTTGGATAGATAAGTTTTCTTTTGCATCTAGTATTTTGATAAGCAAAGGAAATACCCTAGTCTTTTTTCCGACTAGTTTTTCTTGCCATTCAAAGTTCAATTTAGCAAGTGTCATATCCTTATATATGCCATTTGTTACAACGCTCATTCCCTCTTCGCGATCAGATATTTCCCAAGACTCTGCATAAATACCAGAGGGCAAGTCCCGCTTATATTTTTGAATAAGCTTCTCGCCTCCCCATAGGTAATTCTTATAAATAGGCTGAAATCGGATAGGGTATACTTTCATAAGTCTTTTAATAATATGTTATCAGGGCACGATGCAACTGCTTTAGAAAAACTATCCATTATTTCCATAAATTTTTGGTTCATTTCATACTCTGTATTTGGGATATCTTTAAGTCCATAATTTTCTAAATGATCAATAACATCTTTTACTTTAAGCTCTAGCAGGGTCTTTTCAGGCATATATCCAGATTTCTCATTTTCTGCAAAAACAAGGATATGGCAGTCCACTAAGTCATTTAAAATACTGTTTAAAACAAATAGAGGGATCTTTGTTAATTTATAGATCTGTTTTAAAGTAATTGGCCCTTCATTATTCTGAACTTTTTTGACGCATAAATGCGTCACCCATAAGCTTAGTAATATTTTCAGCCTATGGGACAAAGGTTTGTCTTTCCCTTCACTGGCATAAATTTCAAAATTTTGCCAAGCAAAACTTATTTCAGACCCAGCAAGCACTATAATCCAACTCAATTGAAGCCATACTAAAAAAAGAGGAATAGCTGCAAAGGATCCATATATTGCACCATATTTTGAAGCAGAAATTTGAAATTTAAAATACCCCCATTGCGCCAGTTGATATACTGTTCCCGCTATTAAAGCTCCAACAAGGGCTGATAAGAACTTAACTTTAGTATTAGGCATAAAGATATAAATAAAAGTAAAAAGAGCCCAAATTAATGCATAAGGGGTTAACTGTATTAAAAAAATTATGGAGGAGCTAACTGATTCATAAAGACCTATTCCTTTAACATATGCTTCTAATTTACTTACTATGAATACGGTAACCGAACTTGCGACCAAAAAGATAATGGGTCCTATAAACATAATTGTGAAAAAATCGGTAAACTTACGTTTCCAGCTTCTTTGCTTTTTCACGTACCAAATACTATTAAATGCATTTTCCACATGATTTAATACCTTGATAACACTCCAAAACAAAACAATCATACCAATCCCAGCAATGAGACCTCCCTTTGTGTTTTCAAGTAAGTTTTTGGAAAATACAATAATTTGCTTAATCACGTCTTCATGTTCTTGAAATTTGTTTATTAGCTCTGCTTCTAGTTTAGCTTGGACCCCGAAGCCTTTTGCTATAGCAAAGGACATAGCAATAACAGGCACGATAGACATTAGAGTGTAAAAAGTTAAAGCTGAAGCTCTTAATATACATTTATCCTTGATAAAGGATTGCACTGACAGAACCAGCAATTTGATAAATCGGTAGGTTTTTTTCTTTACCCCATGAAATTCTTCGATGGGAGTATAATATAACTTAAGGGCCCAATTTTTTATTTTCTTAAACATATCTAACCCTTTAGCAAAGATTGACCCTGGAAGCCAGAGCTTTTTTTAAAGATTGCCAGAAAAGCTTTTTCATATTTGAATTAAACAAAAAAGCTAACTTTAAAGACGTATGAAAAACTATTGGTTAATGAAATCTGAGCCAAGTGCCTATTCTATTGATGATCTTGAAAAAGATACCGTTACATTCTGGGATGGAGTAAGAAACTTTCAAGCACGCAATTTTATGCGAGATACTATGAAACAGGGAGATTTAGTTTTATTTTACCACTCTAATGCCAAGCCACCTGGGGTTGCTGGCATAGCTAAAGTTGTTAAAACTGGCTATCCAGACTCAACTGCACTAGATAAAAAAAATAAGCATTTTGACCCCAAATCCTCTAAAGAAAAACCTATTTGGTACATGGTAGATATTGCTTTTGTAAAAAAACTTAAACGACTTATTTCTTTAGATGAGTTGAAAAACAACCCTGATTTAAAAAATATGGTACTATTAAAAAGATCTAGGTTATCTATTCAACCTGTAACTAAACAAGAGTTCGAAGCCATAATTGCAATGGAAAGCCTATGAATATTTACTCTTTTTCCATTATAGCATTCTTATTGTTGAGCTTTTCATTATTTTCACAAAAGATTCACAAAAGCCCAATTACAGCTCCTATTATTTTTACATTTTTTGGGTTTATTTTAGGTCCTGACCTTTTAAATCTAGTAAACTTACAAGTGTCCAATGAAATCACTAAAATCATAGCTATATTAACTCTAGTCTTAGTTTTATTTACTGACGCTTCCAGGATGCAGTTAAAAAGTATACAAAAATACCATAACATACCAGTTAGGCTTCTTGTAATTGGTCTTCCTCTCACATTTTTATTTGGTTGGTTTTTTGCTTATTTCCTATTTCCTCAGTTAGCTTTTTTTGAACTTGCCCTCCTCTCTGCTGTCTTATGTCCAACTGATGCTGCATTAATCCATGGAGTTGTGAGTTTTCCTAGAGTTCCTTTGCGAATAAGACAGGCATTAAACATTGAAAGCGGCTTAAATGATGGATTAATGGTTCCTATCGTTGTTGGGCTAATTTCCATTGTATCAGTTCTTGAAGCAACAATACCCCCTAATAGCTGGGTAATTCTTTTGGTGAGAGAAATAGTCATTGGATTTATTATCGGTTTTTTCTTAGGAAATCTTGGAGGGAAAATTTGTGGACTTGCCCACCGAAAAAAATGGATGGATCATACTTTTGAAGAGATTTCAGCTATTGCTGTAGCTCTTTTAGCTTATACTTTATCAGAGCTATTATACGGTAATGGATTTATTGGTGCGTTTACGTCAGGCCTTTTTATTTCGAATTATGCTAAGTCCATGAAAAAAAGCATCCAGGACTTTGCCTCTACTGAAGGACAGCTTTTAACTTTGCTTCTTTTCTTTATTTTTGGATCAAGTTTTGTCGCAACAGCTATCTCAAAAATCAGTTTTCCCATTTTTATATATGCAATATTAAGTTTGACGGTTATCAGGATGATCCCTGTTTCTTTAAGTCTTTTAGGATGTGGTCTTAGAGGGCCTACTTATTTATATTTAGGATGGTTTGGCCCAAGAGGTATCGCTTCTATTGTATTTGCTTTTTTAGTTTTAGAAAAAGTTCCTACAGCAAGCGGCCAATTTATATTTGATGTAGCAGTTGCCACTATTTTGTTAAGTATTTTCGTTCACGGTCTTACTTCAATGTTAGGTGCGAATTGGTACAGTAGAGTTATCAACCGTGTAAAAGGAAGGGTAGTCGAACAAAAAATGGTTAAAGAGATTCCCTTAAAAACAAATCATCATAACTCATAAGCCTCTTTTCAAACTCAGGTACAAACTCAGGATAGTTATCTTGAAGCCATGCTCTAAAGTTTTTAGATGATTTTAGAAGCTCTTTTTGAATATTTTCTGTTTGTGATAAATTTTTTTGATAAAAAAGACGTCCTGGATCAATTAACACTGCTTTGTTTTCAATAAAGCCATAGTTAATAGCAACGTCGAGGTCATCATCAGCAATGTTTTTTAAACACCTTGTAATTAAAACCCTCGCAAATGAGTCTATAGCATTTTTAAAGGCCTCTTTACCCTCTTCATGATAAATCTTATCCAAGGTTGGGTAAATCATTTCCACCTTTCTTTGAATCATAAATTGAAGATTTGCAATGGGTACTTTATGTTTTATCTTGGTACGATCTATTAGCGAAATATAATCGCTAGACAAGTCGTTTTCACCAAGCTGCATGTATATTAAGCCTGTCTCTTTTTTAAGGTACTTATATGCTAAGTAAAAACTTTCATAAGTTGGCCTAAGCCTTTTTTTTCTATTTGACTCAATTTTTCGCATAAAAGGCAAAAAAGAAAAAAACCTTAAAAACTCAGGTAATTTAAATCTGTCATGATTAATTAATTTTAATACATATTTCCCATCGGCACTTTCAAAAACAAAGCATTGGTGACCTTTGTTTAAGTAGATGAAGTCTTGCTTTAATAACTTGGAGATTTCCTTTTTTTTACCGGCAGAAACATCCCCTTGAATGTCCCATTTGGGACTACTTAGCTCGCTATTTATGATTTTTTGTACCTGAAATCCATCCAGGCGTAAATAGCCGACATAGCCAACGATCAAAAACAAGCTGATAGTAATAATTTTCTTCATTGCGCTATGTTTTTGTGATATTGAATATCAAAATGTTCTACAAGTTCAGGCCAATATTTAATAAGCCAACTTTTAAGTCGAATTGCATGCTTTTCAATTTCTGAAACGTAACTTTTATGATTTTCATGTAAATGAGGAACAAGTGTAAAATCTCCAAAATCTAATTCGACAACTGTTTCTCCTAACACTCCAAAATTGTCTAAAAAATTAGGATCCGTATTAACAATATTTTTTTGGATTCTTGAAGAGACTGTGTCAAAAAAAGAAGCTACAAGTTTTTTCCCAAAAACAAGATCTTTATTTAGCTGAGCATTATAGAGAGCTTCTTTAATCAATTTCACCTTTTTTTGTACAACAAAACAATACTTGTTAAGGTTTATAGACCGCTTTAAATGGACATTATCAATTAAAGTAATAGTCGGGAGATCAGAAGAAATATGGTGATGAAAGTAAATAACAGCTGTCTCCTGAGGTAAACTATGATTGGCCATTTTGCAAGCATTAATAAAAGAATTTGTTTTTTCAGCGTACTTTTCTATTTTTCTTCTTTTTTTACGTGTCAGGAAAAATCTATCTAAAAGGGTATGGGTCAACCGATCTGATCGCAGTAACTTGATCACATATTTTTTATCTTTACTTTCAAAAACATAAAACTGCGTCCCCCTATCTAAATATCGATAGGGTTGATTCAAGATTTTTAATAAATCATGGGAATTAACATCTTCAGGAAATGGAACTACTTTTTTTACATGTAAGAGCTTAGTTGATTTAAACCCACCTGTTGCTAATTTCTTAAGCTTTATAGAAGAAAAAGCAACTACAAATAGAAAGGTAAGTGCTAAAAATAATTTGGCGAATGATTTCATTAAACAAAAAGGTCGTTACGCCTACTTTTTAACAAAAAAATAAGATAATTTCTATACCTAATGAGCGATTAAAAATTTTAAGAACTCTTCATTTCTCTGTGTTCTAATCCAATGAATAATTTTTCCTCTGTTATCTTCCGCAATATTTAGAGAAGACATAAATGCTGATAAACACCGTTGGAAGGATTCATGCGCTACTGCTTTTGTTAAATTCTTCGACAAGTCACTTAAAAACCGCTGCTTGACAATCCAAGAATCTAATATTTTAGGCATATGTTTCTTCTTACAGTCTTTGTCTTGAAAAATGCAGTGTAAAAAAGCAAGTGAATTCAAATTTTCGATGGCTTTGCCTTGCTCTTCCATATCGGAGGCATTCATGCCTAACCATAGCGAACTTTTCGTAGCTAGAGAGGTAATAATAAAGTGAATTTTTTTTTCTTGCTCTTTTGTTGGCAAAAACCCACTTGGAAAAGCAACCAGCTCTTGCAAAGAGCTATTGCTGTTATTAGCTCTAACTTCTCGTGGAAGACGATTGCCTGGAAAGGTTTGAAATGTAGCTGTTGGATTGACAGTTTTGGTTGGCGATACTGTTATTTTGTACACTACAATGTTAAGAAAAGGAATGAGCAACAGCACCCCTTTAAAAAACTGCAAAACTTGTAATCCGATAGTTGTTATAGAATGCTCTCTTGAATTATCAGAGACAGAAGAGTTAATATTTTTCCAACCTTCAACATAAGGCTCGTTTAAAAGACCATATAAAAAAACTGTCATTATAACCTCACAATGGGTAAAAAAAGAAAAGAGCTTAATCTCGAAAAATATTCATTGGCAACAAAAAATTTGATAAGTTAAATTTTTAAAATATTTTTTTAACTCATCTAAGGAGTATCTCATGTCTTCTGCTTTAAAGCGCTCAAAAAGGTTTTGGTTTGTTTGTTCATTTTTTTTAGCTTTTTTGTTTTCTACCAACTCTTTTTCTCACTCATTCTTTCAGCAAAGTTCATTTATACCATTAGCTGGGATTGTTAAAGTAAAACCGGATAAGAACCAAAACAAATCCTTTTCTCAACTTCGTTTAACAAAAGAAGATCAAGAGATTATTACTTATATCATTACTTCTATGGCTGAAAACAGCAAGTTATGGCTTTTAATGCATCGAAGTGAGTTAAATGAACAAGGTGATAAAATTAATGGAGTCCACCCTCTTGTATTCTTAACAGTTATCATGAAAGACGAATATCTTAAAAAGGTATGCATGCCAGCTATTTTTGATGATTACTTTAAAAGAAATGGCTTCTTAGATGGAATTACACCTAACATGACTGTTGAAACTCAAAAAGGAAGAACCCAAAAATATTTAAAAGATTTCCTAAAAGAAATACAAATGTCCCCTTCTCATCATGATGCATTATTAGAATTTATTAACGCAAAAAATTGGGAAGGATTCATTTTATATCTTATTCAGCACTAAAATAACTCTGAATATGCTCTTTAAAAGAATGAGGAGTAACTATTTTAGCTCCTCTTTTCTCTTCTAAATACATAGCACTCCCAGCCTCCCAAGCAAACATCCCCTTCAATAAGGATTTTCTATCGGTTTTTTTCTTTGCTTCAGAATGAATAAGCATCTGTCCGTGCATAACACACATAAGTTCCATTGCAGTTTGCCCGCCAGATCTTGTGAAAGTAATGTTACTTCTATAAAAAATAGGAGCAATGGTGCTTTCACTCTGAAAAGAAAGTGGTAAAATGGTAAGGTTTTTAGGTTTTTCAGGATGATTTTTCACAAAAGAGAATATCTCAAAAAATAATGACTTTGTCCTTTGCTCATGATAAGAAGCAAAAACAAAAAGGTGGTAATTTTTAGTCGTATTTTTACGAGCCAAATCTATAATGCCTTTGATATACTGCAGTGTAGCTTCTTTTGCAGGTTGTGAACCCAGCAAAATAGTAGTAAGAATGTCTTTTGGTTTGATTGTTAAAGAGAAAGTTCCTTTTTTCTTTTTAAAGCTTAATGGACTTTTGGATAAAAGGTCTTCTGACATTTTTTCCTCTTCAGCATTATGTGTCTGTATTTCAATATTAAAAATATCCTTACACGACTCACTATTTTGATATTTTTTAAAAACTTTTCTAATCGCAAATCTTTCATAAACAATGCTTTCTAAAGTAAGCGCACAGTTTTCTTGCCAAAACATCTCCTCTGTTTGGTAGTCCTCAAGAAGAGGCTCTATAGTAATCATCTTTAGGTATTTTTTATTTTTTTCCTTTATCTTCTTAATTGGCTTGAAGTAGTGTGTATTTAATTTAGTTGGAAGGTCTACAATAACTTTTTCTAAGAAAACATTTTTATTTCTTTTGGTATTGTAAATTCTAAGAGCTGAAAGAATAGCTGACGTGCCTACATTTTGCGAGTCGACCACAATATCTACTTCTTCTCGAAATAAGATTTTTAAAGTCCGTATAAAAATCTGTGGCCAAAATAAAATATCTGCAAGCCACTGCTTTGACAGTAGTCTTTCTAAACTTTTTATATCCCCCTTTTTTTGCCATTTATTCCATTTTTTAACAGCCCAAGGTCCAATGGGTTTTCCAATCCAATCAAGTAATACATCTCGATAGACAATTTTGCATCCGGGATATTTCTCTGAAAGCTCTTGTTTTTTTGCATTGGCAGCTTGGATAAGCCCCCCTCCACCAGATGCTGCAATAATTAAAATATTCTTAGTCATTTGTTACGTCTTTAATTTTACGATTAAGTCTAACATTTTTGAAAAAAATGTAGGGAGATATTCTATGTTTTTTTACGAAAATCTTTTTTGCTATTCCTTTAATCACAATATAGCTATTAAAAATAACAAAGCAAAAATCAACAATTGCATGTATCTTAAAGGTGAATATTATATTCTTAAGTGTTTCTTATATTTACTTTTTATTACCCATATGTTTCCTCTTTTTGGATCTAAAATTCAAATAATCGCCCATAGAGGCGCATCTAAAGAAGCCCCTGAAAATACAATTAAGGCTTTTAAAAAAGCCATTGAACTTAAATCTGATTATATTGAGTTTGATGTTCACCTTTCTCCTGAAAAAGTCCCTATTGTCATTCACGATCTTGCGTTTGTGATAGATCGGGAAAAATACCTGGTAGATCTTTTGACCACCCTTAAAGGAGAGAAAATTCCAACTTTAGAAGAAGTGTTACGTATGGAAAATACAGAAACTGGGTTAATGATAGAGATAAAAGAAGGAAGTTGTCCTTATAGCGTACTATGTGACAAGGTTTTAGAAGTTATTAACAATAACCCTCCTAAGCAAAACTATTTTTTAGCTAGCATGTCTTTAGACATTCTATCTTACATAAAGAAAAAATCTCCTGACATCCCTTTAATGGGAATATGTGAGCCATGGAAAAATGTAATACATTTCCTTAATTTAGGAATTGATCACCTAGCGATTGCTTATCCTGCAGTTAATTATAATATGGTCTCAAAATTGCATCAAAAAAAAGTAAAAGTCTGGGTCTGGACAGTAGATCAAAAATCTGTTCTTGATAAGATGATTCAATGTAACATTGATGGCATTATCACTAATGATGTAAAAAACATAAGAAACTACCTTTATTGCAATAATTAACCCTTTTAGTTATTTAAATTAATAAAAAAATAGGGGTAGGCATTATGAAGATTTTAAAAAAAATCTTCGGTTTTTTTGCCATATTTATTGGATTTCTATGTATAAGCTTGTTCTCATTCACACTGATAAACAACTTACCTTTCAATCCTACCGACTCCTACCCTACAATAGGAACAACCCTATCATTAAAAGAGAAAACAGTTCCTAAATCTTTGAAAGTAATGACATATAATATTCACTATGGAGTAGGACTTACTGCAACACTTAAAGAAAAAATAGACAAAAATGGTTTTAAAGAAAGATTAGATGAACTTGCAAACATCCTGATAAAATCTGACGCAGATATTGTTTTTCTGCAAGAAGTAGACTTGCATTCAAATCGATCTTACAGGATAAATCAGGCAAAATATTTAGCTGAAAAAGCCCAATATTCTTTTTATGCTACAGCACCTCAATGGAAAAGAAGATTATTCCCTGATTATAATGGAAGACATGGTCAACTAAGCCATGGCCTGTGCATTTTATCAAAGTTTCCTTTAAAAAATAATATCTCCAAAGAGTTTACTTTATCTAGAGAAATTCCTTTCTTTGTAAAATGGCTTTATAATCCTCATGGAGTTCAAAAAGCTGATGTGCAAGTAGGTGAAAAAATAATTACCTTAGTCAACTTGCATCTTGACCCATGGTCTAAAAAAGAAAGAGAAAAGCAAATAAGCCACGTACTAACATGGATAAATCAAATAGAAGGACCTAAAATTATCGGCGGAGATTTTAATGTGCAGCCTCCAGAAGATGCAAGACAAACCGCTGTTTTTCTAACTGATTTACCCTGGTTTATTCGTTGGAGTAAAAAAGATCCCCATAACGAACAAACAGTGGAGCTAATTCGCTCTAAAGGATTTACTCAAGATGTTTCGAAAGAAAAGTACATAAAAGATCCTCGCGCCTATTTTAGCTTTCCATCTAATGACCCCCAAATAAAGTTAGATTACCTTTTTAGTGGTAATGGAATAGAAATTTCTCATGCTCGTATTTTCATGGAAGCTGCCACAGCATCTGATCACTTGCCCATTCTTGCAGAAATCCAATTAAGCCCCTAAGATCCCACCCATAAATATAAAGGAAAAAAACCAGCATCCAATATTTATTAAGAAAAGCCTAAAAGATTTTTTTTCCCAAATAACACCGGAAAATTGAGTTGTTACTATAAATCCTAACCAAACTCCAAAGCCTACAAAAAAACCATCCAATGCTGTATTTACCCTTAAAAACCCCAAAAGCAAGGCTAAGAAAAAAGATATAAAAACTGCATTAATAAAACCTAAAAAGAATGCCAACCCCATTTTATTTTTATCTGACTTCACATGACTTAACTTCAACCATGTTTTTCCAAAAAACCATGGTGAATACCAAAGCCACCCAATAAACATGTATACAATTGCCGCAATAAAAACAGATAAAAGGTCAATTTGAATAGGGTCCATTATTTCTCCTTAATAATATTAATTACCCACCGATAGGAAGGGTTAAAACGGGAGGCGCTACTTGAGGTATGCCTGCTTGTAAGTTATATAATTGCAAAAGTAGTAAAAATGTTTGCTTAGAATGAGCATCTGCATCATCTATATAAAACCAGTTTCCTCGATATTTAATAGCAATATAAGCATTTTTAGGTGCGTGGCTGCAGCTTTTAATTGTCATTAAGGAACCGACAACATCTGTCCATTTAAAAACATTTCCATTTTCAGGCTTAGTAACTGCTGCCCTTCCACAATCAATATCTTCCTCTGGCACTTCAACTCCACGACTCAAATAGTACATGCAAGATAAAATTGACCTAGGGTAAACTCCGATCTGCCCTTTAACATTAAACCCTAGTTCCATGCTCAAGACATAATTACCATTAGATGTATATACCCCTTTAAGCAAATGTGCTAATTTTTTAGCTTCTTCTCCTTCATAGGGAAACGCAATTTGCAGTTTCTTTTCATCTTCTGAAACCTTAACTCCCATTCTCAGTTCATTTCTTAGTTGGAAATACCTAAGAAGCCTTGTTGCATCAAAAAATGTTTGGTAATGAGGGATTTGATCCACAATAGGTCCCGAGGCTTCAGGTGCATTGATAAGTTGGTCAAAACTTTGAATCACTAGTCGAAATACTCTATCTACGTCCCACCCTGAATAGACTAGTTGTTGGATGGCTTGCAAATCTATAGGAGTTAATAACTGCTGAGAAAATGCCTGCCCTTCTAATGGAGTAAACTGTAATGTCGGTTGATTCTGCCAAGAAATGTCTCCCCCTAACACTAGTGGATTACTAGAGCTAAAACCTGGTATCGGAATAGAGGCACTAGCTTCAGATCGATAAGTAAACTGAGTAGTAACGCTACTTACATCAATAAAGTATGGATTATCAAAATATCTTAGGCGAACAAGATTTAATAACATTTGCTCGCTGTTAGATGTTTGAATTGCAATATTATATGCATTTCTTCCTCCGGATCCCTCCATGGTCATATTTCCGGGGATATGACAGCCTGTTAGTAGCATTAAGGATACAACTATTAATTTAGGAAGAAAAATTCTCATATTACACACATTCTTAAAATGAGAATTTCAAACCAAGAAAATATTTAAATCAAGACAAACTTTATCAAAATAGAAAAATTTTTATTAGGTTAAAGACTTCATAAGCAAATCAAAAAAATTAAGTTGAACTAGTATTTCTTCATTTTATGCAACATTTGCACAAAATTAGAAAAGTAATTATCTGCTTCAGAATCAATTTTAGTGTTAGAAAGATCTAAATGATATTCAAGTAAACTGTTGAGACTATTTTGATCAGGACAAGAAATTCAAGGAATAAAAAGAAGAACCTATCAAAAAAGATAGGCTCTATTACGTTTAATAACGATTACTTTTGAATGGACGTCCTCTGTCAGTTCTTTTTTCTTGAGGGCGAGCTTCGTTAACAACGAGTTCTTTTCCATTGAAATTATAGCCATTTAACTCTGCAACAGCCTGCTCAGCTTCTTCTTGAGAAGAAAACTCAGCAAATCCAAAACCTCTAGATCTTCCAGTTTCTCTATCCATAATAAGTTTAAAACTAGTTAGTGAAGTATATTTTTCTGAGAACAAATCTCTCATTTCAGATTCACTACTAGCAAAGGGTATATTCCCTACAAAAAGTTTCATACAAACATTCCTTAAAAATTTTTTACATTAATTTTTGCTGCAACTCAATAAAGACAAGAAAGATCTAAACTGTTGAGACAAAAACACTTAATTTCATTAGTGCAGTATCTACACTAATTATACTCTTGGATATTACTCTGGTGAATAGAAATTAGCAAAGTTTTTTCGAGAAATTTGTAAAAAAAGCACTTTTTTCTACAATTTGAGGCATCTAGTTGGGGTGGCTCATTTATTAAAAAAATTTATTACACCTCAGGTTTTTCCTTACTAGTTGGGGTGGCTCATTTATTAAAAAAATTTATTACACCTCAGGTTTTTCCTTAAATGCAACTTGCCTAAAAGAGTTTATTTTAGTGAGTTATCAAAGCTTTGATAGAAGTTTCTTACAAAAAATCCCGGAAAAGGAAAGCATGAGCAACTCCTTTTTATTGCTTATAAAAAGATTAAATTGAAATTTTATGAAAGTCTTTTTTACTATCTTCGGCCTTATCAATAATGAAAGGTCATATGAGTATAGTTTCTACTAGCAGTGCAGAATTACCAGCAGTTATCTGGGGCGAGATAACATCATATTTAACTCCCATAGAACAATTAGTTATCCAGCGCGTTTGTCAAATATGGAACCAAGTTTCCCAACAAATTTCTGAAACAAGTTTAGGTAAGTTTTCTATTGTACGGTCTATTTCTAAATATGAAATTAAGTTATTCCTTAACCATCGTCTTGATATTATAACAAACTTAGTTAATCAAAACTTTAGCGAACTTCTAGATTCTGACTCTAATTTTAAGCGTGAGTTTCTATCTAAAATGGTCCAAATAAAATTTGAGGAGAATGGATCTAGTGGTGCAATAAAATTCTTGCAAGAACTTAATGAAGAACAACGCGCTTTGATTAAAACATTAAACTTTTCCCTCGTGACTGATGAGCAAGTTGAAGAAATTCTTACATTATGTCCTAATTTAAAGTCTTTAACTCTTTCAAATTCTAGAATATCAGGAAGGTACCTTGCTCAAATAGCTAAGGAAAACCAACTGGAAAAGCTTAATTTAAATGGCTGTGACAATCTTCATGAAGATGCTCTTGAAACTTTTTTCGAAAAAGCGATTCATCTAAAAGTAGTTAATTTATCTCATACCAACATAACAGGAAGATGCCTCGCTCAAATGTTAGGGGGAAACCAACTGGAAAAGCTTGAATTATGCTATTGCAGCAATCTTAATGATGGTTTTCTTGAAGATTTTTTCGAAAAGGCGACTCATTTAAAAGAGATGTCTCTATTTGCAACAAATATAACAGGAAGATGTCTTGCTCATATGCCGTCAAATGGTAAGCTAGAAGAACTTGATGTATCGTGTTGTGACAATCTTAATGATGGTTTTCTTGAAACTTTTTTCGAAAAAGCGACTCATTTAAAAGAGGTTACTTTATCCATGACCAATATAAATGGGAGGTCTCTTGCTCATCTACCTGAAGTAAACCAATTGGAAAAGCTCAAGTTAGATAGTTGTAGAAACCTTAATGAAGATTCCCTTAGAGGTTTTTTCGAAAAAGCCATCCACCTAAAAACGGCATATTTATCCAGCACAAATATAACAGGAAGATGTCTTGCTCATATGCCGTCAAATGGTAAGCTAGAAGAACTTGATGTATCGGGTTGTCAAAATCTTGATGAAGATACTCTTAGAGAGTATTTATTAAATGCCCCCCATCTAAAAGAGGTTAATTTATCCCATACCCAAGTAACAGGAAGGTTTCTTGCTCAAATACCTGAGAAAAACCAACTGGAAAAACTTAAATTAAATAGCTGTCGCTATCTTGATGAAGATGCTCTTAGAGACTTTTTATTAAAAGCCACCCATCTAAAAGAGATGGATTTATCCCACACCAAAATAACAGGAAGATTTCTCGCTCATCTACCTGAGGAGAACCAACTGGAAAAACTTTGGCTGGTTTTTTGTGGGAGTCTTAATGAAGATTTCCTTGAAGATTTTTTCGAAAAAGCCATTCATCTAAAAATAGTTCATTTAGCCTATACCAAAATAACAGGAAGATGTCTTGCTCAAATATTTGGAAAAAATAAGCTAGAAGAACTTGATGCCACGGGTTGTGACAATCTTGATGAAGATGCTCTTAGAGATTTTTTATTAAAAGCCGCCCATCTAAAACAGATTAATTTATCCCACACCAAAATAACAGGAAGATTTCTTACTCAAATACCTGAGGAAAACCAACTGGAAAAACTTTGGCTGTGGTCTTGTGTGGTTCTTAATGAAGATTTCCTTGAAGATTTTTTCGAAAAAGCCATTCATCTAAAAATAGTTTATTTATTTAACACTTATATAACAGGAAGATGTCTTATTCAAATATTAGAGAAAAACCAGCTAAAAAAACTTGACATAACTGGCTGTAAAAATCTTGATAAAAGATTGATGTTAGAAAAATTCCAAAATAAGTTAAACCTACGTATGGATGCGGTTTGAAAAAAACCCTTGGAAAACCACAAGATTTCTTGCTTTTATATCTGAACTGACTTTAATGTTTACCACCTTAAAAAATATTAACCTATAAATTGAGCATGAGTACTACATCCCCTACTTCCAATTTTGCGATGCCAACAAGCTGCTTAGCAAACGTAATATCTTTTTTACCTTCTAACCAATTACTTAGTATTCGAGTAAATAAGCTTTGGCAAGCAGCATCTCACCAGCCAATATGTCAGATTACTCTTATACAATCTATTTTAAGGCTTCCTAACTGGGAAAGGACTCCATTCCTAAGCAACTGCCCTCAGCTTATAGATGCTGTAGTTGAGCACAAGTTTCACGAACTTTTAGATCCCAATTCCGAAATTACAAGTAAGTTCCTCTCAGAAATAGTGCAATTTAAATTTAATGAAAGCTTTTCAGAAGGGATGAACTTTTTAAAAAGTCTTTCCCAAGAAAAACTAGAACTTATTACAAGCTTTTCAAGTAATTCTGAAACAGATGATCAGCTAACACAAATTATCGAGTTACTTCCTAATTTAAAGTCTTTACACCTTGAAGGGTCTTGCATTACAGGACAAGTCTTTACTCAAATTTCAGCTAACAACCAATTAGAAAATCTTAACTTAAGTTACTGTTTTGATCTTAATGAAGAATTTCTTAAAATCTTTTCTCCTAACGCAACACATCTACGAAAGGTTGATTTATCTCGTACAGGCATAACTGGTGAGTGGCTTGCTGACCTTCCACCTGGAAACCATTTAGAAAAGCTCATTTTGAGAGAGTGTGGAAATCTTAACGAAGAATTTCTTATTAGCTTTTTTGAAAAAGCAACTCATCTAACAAAAATTGATTTATCCAAAACAAACACAACTGGTGAAGCTCTTTCTTGTCTTCCAGATAATAACCAATTAGAAAAGCTCTTTTTGAGACAGTGTGGACATCTTAACGAAGAATTTCTTATTAGCTTTTCTGAAAGAGCAACTCATCTAACAAAAATTGATTTATCCAAAACAAACACAACTGGCGAAGCTCTTTCTTGTCTTCCAGACAATAACCAATTAGAAACTCTCTATTTAACCGGATGTCAAGACCTTGAAGAGGCGTTTTTGAAAAGATTTTTCTCAACAGCCGATCAACTACAAGAAGCTATTTTAGCTAGGGGCCCCACAACAGGAGAGGGACTTTCTTTCATCCCAATAAATAACCAGTTAAAAATACTCGACTTGAGTGGTTGTCAAAATCTTGAGGAAGGTTTTCTTAAAGATTTTTTTGAAAAAGCATTTCAACTAAAACAAGTTAATTTATCAGGCACAAATACAACAGGTGAAGGACTTTCTCATATCCTAGTTGATAACCAGTTAAAAATACTGTACTTAACTAACTGTAACAATCTTGATGAGGAATCATTAGGAAGCTTTTTCTCCAAGGCAGCTCAACTAAAACAAGTTGATCTATCAAATTCAAAGACAAGAGGTAAAGGACTTTCTTGCCTTCCTGAAGACAACCAATTAGAAAGCCTTATCATTTATAAAAGCTTACCACTTGCTCCTGTATATTTTAGTGAGGAATTTTACAAAATCTTTTTTTCAAAGGCAACCCGACTGAAAAAAATTGACTTTTACCGTTTACGCATAACAGGCGAAAGTCTTTCTTACCTTCCCGGTAATAACCAATTAGAATCGCTTACCTTAAAGGATTGTCCAGATCTTAATGAGGAATTTTTAGAAAGATTTTTCTCCAAGGCAGGTCAACTAAAATGGGTTACAATACTGTGAACAGGAGTAATAGGAACAACAGGTAAAGGACTTTCTTATAGCCCAAATGATAGCCAATTAGAGAAAATTGCCTTAGTAAACTGTAAGAACTTAAACGAAAAATATCTAGAAATCCTTTCCTCAAAGACAACCCGTCTAAAAAAGGTTAATTTATTCGGACCAAATAAAATTGAGTTTATGAAATTATTCGATCAAAAAATACTTGCTTAATAAAATACGAGCTTTTTTCTAGTAGAGCAAAATAATTAACTTCCACCTAAGGGAATTAGAGTTTATTTTTTACTTGATGTTGAACTTTTTTTTTGATTCGTTGATAATTTTTTGAAATTAAAAAAAATTGCCATGACAACATCTATTAATCAGTTACTTACAGCATTTGATATTGATCATTATGCTCATCAATCTAAAGAACACCTTGTCATCGATGCGGGACATACTTCTTTAGGTACAAAAGATGGAAAGTATGTATTTGGACACAATAAGGCACATCCTTCTTCTAGTGAAGAAAACACATTACAATTAGCCTTTGAGCTGGCATCTAAGCTCTGTTGTTTTCAAAAAAAGTGCACTGTCCATATTTGCTTTTCAGACACAACAAAAAATTTTGAAAAAATTCATCATCGTGACAGTTTCAAACAAATCCTATTAGAAAATAAGGTATTCAATCTTTTACCTTCCTCATACCAAGATCTTATTCGTAGATACAGCGATATTGATGTTAGTTTCTCTTTGCAAACGCAATTGAGCAATCTAAGTACAAAACTAATGAAAGGATTAAAAAAGAAACTAAAAAAATTAAAAGACAATTCCCATATTTTTAAGGAATATGGGGCTTTTTTTATGAAGGATATGTTGGATGATAATTTTGGTTTAGTCCACCCTTTTATTTTAGATCATGCTCAAGAAACTCTCACAATGGGTGGTGACTGGTGGCTCGATGAAGAGTCTTCTATTCACCCAGCCGACCTTACTTTAAACCCATTACTTAAAGTGAAAAAATCAGGGACGATACTTCTTTATTCAAAAATATCTGGAATTTTGTGTCCTGGCACCTATGCTGGCTTAATGTTTGGCTTAAATCCAAACATAGATTTTTTAAGCATCTATTCAAGGGATGATGACCCGGCAATTGGAGAAAAAATTAACTCAGGTGTAATTGCAGCTCTTACAATATCTAAAGCCATTCAATGCAAGTGCACTCAATTTATTACTACGTCTGGCATGAAAAAATGTGAAATTACAGAAATTAATCCGCAAAAGCTTAAATCATATCAAAGCCAAGGTTTTAAAGCCTTTTTTGAGCAAGTAAGTGAAAGAGGGCTTTTAGAAAAATATCAACCATATATTTAAAGAGGAATATACATGGAAAATTACTTTGATAGCTGTTCATCCTATCCAGTTTTCCCAAGTATTGTAAATGAATTGGGTAACTTATATTCTCAATATTACGCTAACCCTTTCTCATCGCATGAGTTGGGTCATAAAGGATTGCAGTTGCTAGAAACGTCTAGAAAAGAAATAGCCAATTGCATGAACACCTTTGCTAAAAATATATATTTTACTTCTGGGGCAACAGAAGGGATAAATACAATTATTCAAGGTTATGCAAACCATCTTCAACAAATACAGTCTAAAAGAAATGAAATCATTATCTCCCCAATAGAACATCTCTCCGTTTACAATACTGCCCTGTCATTGAAACGCAGAGGCTGGACAGTAAAATTATTAAATGTGGACAGTAATGGCACCATTAATGAAGAGTCCTTGAAAAAAGCTCTTTCAGATAATACTGCCATAGTATGCATTATAGCTGATAATAATGAAATTGGAATCAGGCAAGACATTTCTAAACTATCTTCCCTTGTCAAAAATAACTCACAAGATATTCTATTTCTAACAGATAGCTCTCAGACAATTTGCAAAACACAAACAACATTTGACTTAGATACTGTGGATGCGTTCATTGTATCTGGTCATAAGATAGGGGCACCAAGAGGCATTGGATGCTTTTATTTAAACTCAGATATTCGCATTCAACCACTTCTTTATGGAGGCGGACAGGAATCAGGTTATCGACCAGGCACTACCGATCCTATTTTAGCTTCTCTTCTTGCAAAGGCTGTAGATCTTGGTGGCAAGAACCTTTCTGATAACTTGAATCATGTACATAACCTTAACGCTCACTTGACTAATGTACTAGACGAACTAAATGTTAAATTTCAAAGAATAGTGCCTCTTGAGCTTACAACACCTTATATTTCTTCTATTGCTTTTGAGGAAATTCGAGGAAACTTACTTATACAAGGCCTTTCTCAAAAAGGATTTTTCGTATCTGGTGGATCTGCCTGTAGTAGCGTCTGTGGCACAAAGTCAAGAATTTTAGAGTCTCTTGGTAGAAAAGATTGGACAGTAACAAATAATGTTAGAATCTCTTTTTCTATTTACAATACTATTGAATCAGTAGAAACCTTAGCCAAAAGCATCCATGAAATAATAACCGAGAAAAAGGAAAAGTAACTTAACTTATAGTTACCAACTCATTTTCTTCTTCCTTTATTTTTGTAAAATAAAGGAAGACCTGGACCAAGCCAATCAAAGCCATTACAAGAAGGGGCATTTTGGGATTTACTGGAAATCTATGAAGTAAAATACCTCCAATTGCGGCAAAAATCATCTGCATAAAATACATCCAACTAAATCCAACACTCACTTGACTTTGTATATCCTGTGTTGCTTTTACTTGAGAAATAGGAAGAACAGTTCCAAGACCTGCCATGTAGGTAAAAGCTGTAAAAACAACTAAGTAGAGATTGCTAAACCATAATGTACTAACAAAAAGCACTGAAGCCAAGGAAATAAGGGCGACACCTTTTGAGAGCATCCTTTCACTACGTTTCGACAGAAAGTTGCCGATCATGAACCCTAGCATTACAGCTGCATAGATCAAACCAAACTCCGAAGGAGTTTTTTGAAAATATTCTAAAAATAATAGAGAAGATCCTGATATGAAGGTGAAAAAACTTATCCAAAGAGTAACAATTAAAAATAAATGGATACGATAAGTTTGAACAGAAAATACTTCTTTTGTTTTTTTCTTAAAATCATCAAATAATAGGGAAACTTTTACTTTTTCTGTAAATGTTTCCTGCAATAGAGGAAAAGAAAAAGAAAATAAGGTGAAACTAAAACCCGCCATGAACACAAAGTGCCCTTTCCAACCTAATGCTTCTTGAATAAAACCTCCTAATACAGGAGCAAGTAAAAGAGATATAGCCATAATAATGAACATATTAGACAAAACTCCTGTTGCTTTAGATCCAGTATACGCTTCTCTAGCAATAACTCTCGTTACTATGCTAGTTGTACATCCTCCAAATGCCTGAAAAAACCTTCCTGAGGAAAAAACAAATAATGTTTTTGCGTTCATACATATTAAAGAGGCAAAAAAGTATACAGCAAGTCCCAGCATAATAGTCTTTTTTCTACCTATAGAGTCTGAAAGCATCGCACATAACAACATAGAAAAAGCAAAGCCCATCAAATAGGCACTAATGCTCCATTGGATGTCAGATAACTGACATCCAAAAATAGATTTAAGTTCTTTAAAAGACGACAAGTAAAGGTCTGTAGAAAAAACAGACAGCGTTACTAATGAAGCTAGAAAATACTCTTTAGTTTTGTTCATTGCGTCTAAGTAACTGTAAAGAGTGTTCCACTGCTGCTTCTTGTGTTGGACAATCTGTACCTTTCTTGTCCTGCAAGTCATACATATTCTTAACGACAAATGAGTCATGATTCATAGCTAGTAAGGCTACTGGAACACCAAGTTTGGATGCATAAGTCAACTGCTTTTTTATATTGCTTTTATTAGGATATAAAGTAACATTTGCTCCATATTCTCTAAGCTTTCTAGCTAAAGAAATAGCAAACTGTTTCTGCTCTTTTGTTCTATACCCTACAAAAATATCAGAAGTGGAAACCTCCCTTTTAGGGATTTCACCATGTCTTGATAAAATGTCAAATAATCTAGTAAGACCAATAGATCCACCCACTCCTTCTAAGTGTACGTCAGGCTGGAACGTTTCAACTAATTTATCATATCTACCGCCGCTCATTATACTTCCATACTGTTCTTTGCCATGAAGGAATGTTTCAAAAACAAGACCAGTATAATAGTCAAGACCACGCACAATGTTAGGAGCCACTTGAATAGTTTCAGTATTAATACCAAAAGCTCTTAGCATATCTACAATTTCACATAAATCACTGTAGGCCTGTTTAGTTTGCTCTGAATAGCTTTCTATAGGGAATTTATCAATTGGTCCTCTAAAAGAAAATACCTCCATGAGGTTTTCAATTTCTTTGTTAGGAATATCAGCTAAAATTTTCTGTAAGTTTGTAAATAGTTCTTCTTTGGATACTTTATCAGCCTTATCTAGCTCTGTTAATACATTTTTCCTAAGATCTTCTGAAATAGAAAAAGCATCTAAAATGCCATATACAATCCCAATATGATTAATATATGTTGTAAAAGTTCCAATCTCGAGCTTTGAAAGTGCAGTCATGAGAGAAGCTAGACACTCTGCATCTGAGGTAAGTTCAAGTTTAGGGGCAATAACATCAACATCCGCTTGATAAAATGCTCTAAACCTTCCAGCTTGAGGATTTTCTCCTCGATAAACTACACCAATGTCTTGCCTCAAGTAAGGAAAAGGAATTTCTCGATGCCTTTGAGCTACAAATAGAGCGAGCGGCAAGGTATGGTCAAATGGCAATCCTAAATCAGTAATTAGATCACCATCCATTCGATAGACACCAAAAATTTGCTTTCCTATTCCCCCTTTTGCTTCTAGATGTTCTCTTAACTCAAAAGGTCTAAGCTCAACAGGAGAAAATCCATAAGAAGTAAAATTTTTCCCAACTATTTGCTTCCACCTATTAAAAACAACCTGTTCAGATAGGTCAAGGTTAGAAAATCCCCTAATATGCCCTGGTTGTTTTAAAATACCTGCAACGTTATTTACCTTACTAGATTCCTGATCCTTCACTTCTTCCGCAATAGGAGAAAGTGTTGTTGTTGATGCTGGATTTACTCTGTTTGTCATATTTACCTCAGTTTTTATAGGTGAAATTAAATTCAGATAATAAAAAGTTTTTACCTTCACTATTAAGCTGCTTAACTACAGGAAAGTCAGCACACTTTCGTACTTCAGTGTCACTTAATACTTTTAAGGCAAGGTCATAACGTTTACGGAAAATTTCCTCTCGATCTATTGGAAATTGATAAGGATCCATTCCACTTTGAATAAGACTAAAGAGTTTCTCCGAAAAGATATGACTAGGTAGGTCGGTAATATTTTTTCTCGTAATAGCATAAGCTTGCATTACAACATTTAAGTAAATGGCTAGAAGCTCATTTAAAAATTCGATTTGTTCTAATAGTTTTTGACAGGAAGTAGCTCCATAACTGACCACATCTTCTGATTCATTGGCACTTGTTAAATTAAAAGTAGAAACAGGGTTTCCAAGATAAGCTATTTTTTGCACTAAAGCATTAGCTGTATACTGCGTAATCATATAGCCTGAATAAAGACCAGCTTTTTGAGGATCAGCTATTAAGTAGGTAGGAAGTTTACCTTTATTTCTACTTGGATTTAACATGTAAGTGATTTGTCTTTCTATTGTAAGAGCCAATTTAGCATTACACATTCTCATGACATCTGCATAAGTAGACAGGTACTCTCCATGAAAGTTTCCACCAGATATCACAGCCCAAGGAGCACCTTCAAAGGAAATAATTCGGTTTTTAGCTATATCTGGAGTAATTTTATCCCCCTTAAAAATTAAAGGATTATCAGTAACTGCATCAATTTCTTTTTCAATGCGAGAGGCTGCTTCAAAAAGCATTTCCATTTTAGGTCCAAATATTTGAGGGATACACCGGATGCAATAATCGTCTTGGACATTTTCACGATCTATAAATGGTGAATTCATTGTAAGAGACCTTATGACTTTAGCTACCCACGCTTGACCAGATTGCTTTCTAATGTTGTGAATAGAGCCATAAAATGCTGCATCAATGGCTCCGACGGCTGGTAGAAAAAGTCCAGTCAAGGAGAATAAGTTTTCAACAAAATGAACCTGCTTATAAAAAGAAATAGCCGCCATAGACGCCATAAATGCTGTTCCATTAATAAGAGCTAGTCCTTCTTTTGCTTTTGGCTTAAATGGTTGTATATTGGCTTGTTTCAATGCTTCAGATGCAAGCATCTCGGTCCCATTATAATTTACAGGAACCTCTTCACCTGACATGCAATTACCTAGCCTTGCTAAAAAAGCCAAATCCCCACTAGCTCCCAGTGATCCTGTATCAGGTATAAGAGGAACGATTCTTTCGTTAACCATAGAAACTAATGTTTCTAAACTATCAAACCTAATTCCTGAGTGCCCTTTTGATAGTGAGTTGGAGCAAATAATCATTGCCCCAAGTACAACATCTATATCCAAGTATTTTCCAATCCCTGCATCATGGCTAGAAATTATGTTCTTGGAAAGTTCTGCGGCCTGATGCGGTTGAACCGCTTTATCTCTTAAGTCAGCAAATCCTGTTGTAATCCCATAGACTTTGATATTTTTTTCAAGTAAGTAATTGATGAATCCATCCGTTTCCTGCAATGCAGATTTAGTCTCTTCACTAATTGATAACTGTTTTCTCCCGTACAAAATTGCTTCTAATTTTTGTAGATTAAGGTTGTTTAAAGGAGAAAGACAATGCTGTTCCATAGTTTTAGAGCAAGTCATATATTTCAATTCCTACTGTTAAAAGTCCCAAAAGTAATAAAAAAGTTAGATATTTTTTCCCGTAGTAGTATTTCATTCTTTCGGAAGGCAATTTCATGTAATGAAAGCCCACCCACACAAGAGAAATAGGAAAAATACCATTTAAAATAGCTTCACCAACACCCCCTGCAAGCCCTAAAGCTTTGGAAAAGATAGTAGGATTAAAAATGGCAAATGCTGCACATGGAGCAAATACTAAAAAACAAAGCAACCCTCGTTGAATATTTATTTGTTTTTGTGTAAATCCATCATGCAAAAAGTCTACTACAGATAGAGAGACTCCTAAAAGTGACGTAGATAAAGCTGCTGCTGCAAAATATTTACCGTATTGGTATAGGCTAGAACTTGAAGCAGTTTCTTGCAAAGCCGCTACACAAGTTTTCCCCTCTTCCATTGCTGTTTGAAGGGCTTCAATACTTACCGCACCCAACACTGTTTGTTGCCATATGATATAGATGCTAAGTGAAATCAGAGTACCGAATATTAAAGATAAAGAAAGAACCTTTCGATCTCTTTCTAAATAATCACATAATGTTGGAATGACATTATGATATCCAAATGCGCCAAATAACACAGGTACCGATAAAAACATTTTAGAAAAATTATGATGAGCAAGATTTGTTGGGCTTACGAAATTAAATCCCGTGATCACCACAAGAAAAAAAAGACCAAACATAATAAAGGTTAATACAATGTTGACTCTATCAACCCACTTTGTCCCTAAGTACACAACCAATCCAAAAATAGCGCTAAAAATCAAATAGCTAAATGAGGATAAATTTGTTCCCTTGCTTATAAGCTCACTGAAAAGAGGAGCTCCGCCCGCAATGTACGCAATGATTAGGCAATAATAAAGAAACATGAACATTGCGCCGATAAAATATTTTCCAGCTTTACCTAGAAAATGTTCTGAGATGGAAAGAAAATTGGAGCCTTTTGGCATATGCAGGCTAACTTCTAATAATAAAAAGCCTGTTACTAACATAAAAAACCAAACTGCAAATGTAGTCATGCAAGCTGGAATAAATCCGGATGCTGCGGTAGACATTGGTATACCGAGCATGCCAGCACCGATCATTGTTCCGGCTATTAAAAATGAGCCGGAAATCAGTTTGCTCATTGATATTTTAGATGTCTCTAAAGTAGTAACATTCATAAAAAGTCCTTGAAAATCAATTGGTCGAAGAAAATACAAAAAAAAAAATTACTCATCAATATATTTTTTACTTACACAAGATGAGTAATTTTTTATCGCCCGCCAGAGCAGCCCCTGGCTAAGACGCATTAGCCTTAAAATACTCTTTGTAAGAAGTAAATACATAGTGAGATAAAAAATACAGAAAATACAGGTGCTTTTATCGGTTTAAAATCCTTTAAAGAATACATAATATTTAAAGCTGTTAGAGCAATTAAGCCTGGATAACAAACTTGTAATATTGGCCCTAAAAAAGTAGATACTCCTGTAAATCTAAAAGTAGATACAAGGAATGTAAGAAGCAGTGAAATTATAAGAACAACTTCATACCTTACTTTTCCTTTCAAAACTTCCTTTTGCATAAAATCAGTAAATACTGAAATTAAAGCAAT
Organism: Chlamydiota bacterium; assembly: GCA_050049995.1. Classification (GTDB taxonomy): domain Bacteria; phylum Chlamydiota; class Chlamydiia; order Chlamydiales; family SM23-39; genus 21-14-0-10-35-9. Next base: position 32,978 of record JASFVE010000005.1, read on the forward strand.
TGCAGTTGTCAAACAGGCCACCGCGATAGTAATGCAAACAAGTACTCCAGCATTTGCTCCAGCAATTTTCATAGTTATGGCAGCTAGCAGTTCATCCGTTCCATGAACATGGAGTTGACTACCATGAAAAACTGCAAGGTAACTAAAACTTACATAAATAGCCGCAAGCAAAAGAGCTCCTATGATACTTGCTCCAAAAGCTATGTTTGCATAAGAAGAAGTCTCTTTACTTTCTTTATTTTTCATACGAAGGACATTTAAAATAGTGGAAGAAAAGAAAAAAGCAGCCAAAAGGTCCATGGTATTATAACCTTCTTTCAATCCATGTAAAAAAGTCTCCATAGAAGTATGGTTTATATTCTGCATATCTGGAAGAGAGGTAAGTCCCATAACAATAATTGTAATAAGTGAGCAAAGTAAAATAGGAGTTAAAACCCACCCTAGAACTGATAAGATGTGATTTTTTCTCACTGTGAATAGAAAAATAATGCCACATGCAACGGCACTAAAAACAATAAAGGAAAGATCGGGAAAAGACATTTTTAATGTTGAGTATGATAAGGCTATACATCTTGGAGTTCCCCCCAAAGGCCCAATGAGGCTGATAATTATCAAAACAAGTAAAGAGCCTGGTATTTTCCCTAGCCTGCCAAAGAACTGTCGATAATTCCCATCAAACAAAACCATGGCAACAACTCCAGCTATCGGCATTATGACGGCCGTAAGAACTAAACCAATCATGGCATACATATTTTTATCCCCCGAATATATCCCTACTGCTAAGGGGAAAACAACATTTCCTGCTCCAAAAAACATGGAGAACATGGCAAGGCCAACTGATAGCGACTGCGATTTAAATAATTTGTTCATTATTAATTTTCCTGTGTCTAAAAAATATATTTATATAAACAAGCAGCTAAATAAAATTTGTCTGCTTTAAAGCTTTAATTCTGATTTGGTGATTAAAAATAAAAATGATAGAAAGAAAAAAATTATATGCGCGCAAGGCGCACAATGACGACAGGAATAATATGCAGATGCATAGAGCTACAAGCTCTTTGCATTACAGTAGATAGGATATGATTACTATTTTTATTAAAAAAAATCATATGTAATTAATATTTTTACAAAAATTGTAGCAACTAAATGGAATTGTTTGCAACTAGGTAAATAAATTTACTACAAACCAAGAGGCCGAAAAGGGAGAATCCGTCCCTGTTCTACATTCTTATAAATAGAATGTTCTTCTACAGTTTTTTGAAAAGCAACGCTTTTTTCAAATACTTTAGCTGCTTTTTTCTCTTGCTCGGTCTTAGCATCGGCTTGTTTTTGACCTTGCGAAGATAACTCAACGCTGTCACTTTGGCTTACCGTAGAACTCGTTGAACTTGAAGCTGGTGCTGACATTTTTAACCTTTTATGTTGTAAAATTAAAATAAACCTGAAAGATGTAATAGGAAGATAAAAAGACCGATTGACATTAGCATAATTGAAAAACAAAGACTTAATCCTATTGGACTGTCCCAACTATACCACTTCCCAAGACCTTGCTGATTGTAGTATTTTTCCTGTGATGGATGTTTTTCCATATTTCCTCTCTCATATTAAAAAATGGATCAAAAACTTTATTTCAGAAAAGACATATCTGTCAATAGATTACAAAACGTAAAAAAAACTATTTTTTTCATATTTTTTTTAATTTTTGCTATCTTTTCTAGCCATATTAAATAAATACACCAATAGAGGACCTAATGGCATCTTTATATACAAGCTCACTTTTACCTTCAAAAAGCACTGATCTATTTACACAATTATCAGAAGTAACAATGAAAAAGGAACTAAATGATGAAGTAACATTACTTTTTTCCAATATTGTCGCTCACTCGGAAGTTTCAAATCCAATGCAAGCTCTTTATAGTGACCTTTTAGAAAATATTAAAAACTTAACTTGTGATAACTCTCATCAAATTCTAGATAAAATCAATGGAGTTTTCCTTCAGATATTTTCTAATGCAACTAATTTGCCTTCTTTAGAAACAATCTTTTCCAACCACGACTTTCCTAACATAAAGGAAGGTGTTATCCACACATTAAAAACCTGTGAGGAAACTATAGATCTTGTTGTTAAATGCGACGATGAATTAGATGAAATCGGAAACTGCATGGATCTCCTTGAAACTGCCCAAAATTACTTTGAGAACATGGATATTGACAAAGGAATCCAAGCATTAAAAGAGTTTGAAGATGCAAATGCAACCATTTCTGATCCAATTATAAGATGCAACACTTTAAAAGATGCAGCTGAAATGCTTATACAAATGGAAAAGTTTTCACTAGCTTTAGAATTTTTAAACAAAGCACAAGACACTTTTGTAGTAGTAAATCGATTTCTAAATACAATCAATCTAAAAGCTAATGGTTGCTCCATGGAGGTTTTAGAAATGGCTCAGGCACAAGAGTCAGATATAATTGTATTAATGAAAGAAATCGAACAATTGACTGAAGAAGTAGCTAACCGTTTAAATTCAAAATAATTTAAATAAACAGTAATACTTAAGCTACTTCAACAGTAACATAGCCCTTAACAGAGCTTTAGAACTTTAATTAGTCTTTTAATTGATTTTGAAATTGAGTAGCTTTAAGTAACTGATTTATTTTGCTTTACTTAGTTTTTCAATATCTGCAGACACGATTGTTGAAATATTTCGTGAAATTTTTTCATAGTCCCAATTCCACCACTTTATTTTTTGCAATTGATCTATTATATCATCTGAAAATCGTTTTTTCAGAATTTGAGCTGGGTTTCCTCCTACAATCGTATATGGAGGAACATTTTTTGTTACAACAGACCTTGCTGCTATAATTACCCCATCACCAATATTCACACCAGGCATAATAAGGGATTCATGACCAAACCATACGTCATTTCCAACTATTGTATCACCTTTAGATGGAAAAGTCGGCTCATATTCATTCCACTCAGGGCACTCTTTAGCCATTTTACCAAAAGCAAAAAATGGAAAAGTAGAAAACCCATTCATCTGATGATTTGCATCACTTAAAAGAAATTTTGTTCCGTAAGCAATTTGACAAAATTTTCCCATCAGTAATTTTGCTGTGTAGCCAAAAATAACATTCTCCTCTTCAAACGCTTCTGGCTTATCTCTTCCATCATAATAGGTATAGTCTCCTATTTGGATATTAGGATTTTTAATGAAGTTTTTCAGAAAAATAACAGCTTTTGTAGTCGGATCCATTGGGTATTTTTTTTCTGGTAATAGCATAAAATCACTTTAAATTAGTCTACTTATAGAAAGTAAAATATACTCAGCTTAAATAAGCTATGAAAAAATATAGCCCTATTTTTTCTATAAGGTTATTTCATTGATTAAAATTAAACTTTTTTATTAGTATTTTTCTCTAATTTCAAAAAAGTATTTTTTTATGAAGAAAAGCATCATTCTTTTATTTCTTATATTTAATTTTTCTAGAGTTTCTTTAAATGCTCTTCAAGAAGAACCTTTTATTTCAGCTGAAAGTTACTCAAGACATGTCGATAAAATAACGTCAAATACTTCGGCTACTGACAATAAGTCTTTTAACTATACTAGCATTGCGATTGCCCTTCCTATTCCAATACCTGGAATTCAAGTGGGACACCGAAAAAAGTTTCATAGTAGTGCTATTGACTTCTCTGGTGCCTTTTCAACAATTATTGTTTCATCTGGGTTATCAGCAAACTGTTCTTACATAAAATATCTAAATAAAAATAATTATTATGTGAGAGGAGGTGCAGGAGTTGTAATAGCTTTTGCAGAATATACTCCAGTTAATTATGGGATATTTCCAAACATTTCTTTCGGCAAAGAAAGTGAAAAAAGTTTCTATCAATTTGAAGCAAGTATGGTTTCATTTTTAGCTAATGGTGTAGAGTATATTCCAACTTTTTCTTATCAATATGGTTTCAAGTTTTAAACAATTTGCTGAGAATTACTATTAGCCCGTCTAAGAAGATTGCATATAATCATATGGACTTTTTTCATACATGCCAGGCATAAATTCAGCTCGGTTAATTAGAAGGGTTTTATTATGAAAAAAATAACTATACTACTTGCAATTTTTTGCTCATTTTTAAATGCAACAGAGCATAATGCTACAAATTATAACTCAATAACAACTATCTCAAATGAAACAGTCATAAGTGGGGAATTTTTAGGTCAGTATTGGAATCCATTACCTGAATCCATAGTAGAAAGGATAAAAGGAAAGTCATGGAATAGCGACTGCCCTATCCCTTTAGAAGACCTAGCATATGTGCAAGTCTCACACTGGAATTATAATAATGAGATTGTTACTGGAGAGCTTATTTACCATAAAACTTTAGCTTTAGAAATAATTGAAATTTTCCAAGAGCTTTTTGAAGCTAAATTTCCTATTGAGAAGATGGTTTTAATTGATGATTACAATGCAAATGATGACCTGTCTATGGAAGACAATAACTCCTCTGCTTTTTGCTCACGTGCTGTTGTTGGGTATTCTGGAGTCTTTTCCAAACATAGTTATGGAGGCACTATTGATATCAATCCTTTAATCAACCCTTATATTAGAGGAAACACTGTGCTACCTAAAGGAAGTGAACCCTATCTAGATAGAACGCTAGATATTCCAGGATTAATTAAAGAAGGAGATGTTTGCTACCAGGCTTTTATTAAAAGAGGATATACCTGGGGCGGTCACTTCATTTCCTTGAAGGACTATCAACATTTTGAAAAAGATATCATAAAATAAAGTAGAACGAGAAAATTTATGAAAAGTTTTCATTTTAAGCATTGATTTGTTACACACACACCCAAAAAAAGGAGAAAACTATATATGACTAGCATAAACTTTAACCCGTCAAACTTTGAATCTTTTGGAGCAACAGGATTGAACACTGCTCGTAAAATGTTAGAGGCTGTAACTTCTCACGGATTAGAAGCCACATATGATGCTGAAAATAAAAAATTCACAATTCTAGACAGCTCAAAATTATCCAATGAATTTTTGGAAAAAATTTTTAGCGAAAAAGCATACGAAAGCTGGAAACCTAAAGCTTTAGACGAAGTAGATGCATTGGGTAATCGATTAGTCAAAATAGTATGTATTAGCCCAGCGGAAGAGGAAGCACTAGAGAGAGCATCACTACCCCAAGCATTCAGTTTGTCAGCGCCAGCCTTTAAAGAAGAAGAAATTAAAGAAGTTCAAGAAGCTCTTTCTAAAAGTGTTATAGACACTTTGATAGGCATAATGTCTAATGATAAGACAGAATTAACTGGCATATGGTACCCGACTAGCTTAAATATTTTTCTTCAAAAAGCTGGCAAAACAATGCCACCCGACTACTGGATGGGTTATGCAAATACAGAATACTTTAGTAAGACCGGTGATTTCACATTCGAATTAAAGGAGGGGAAACTACCATCTGATGCTATTGAAGCCCTTCTTAACGGACCTTCTGTTTTGGATTGTGGAAATGCCACTCAACTAGCTTATTATAAAGCTATATTAGATATCGTTGGACCAAACAAATTCAATGAGCTTTTTTCTGGAAAGTATTTTACACTAAAAATCACTCAACATGGCATTACTGACTCCAATTCTCATATTGCATGCCTTGCCGACTATACAGAAGCAGCAAAAGCACGAGTTGTTGGAACTCTCGGACATCGTCCCATAACCATTGGAGAAGAGTGCCATTTCGAAGGAGTAAAGTTTTACGCCAATAAACATCCAGTTGGTGCTGGGGGGGGATGGAATGTGATATATGTTGGAAATGATCAAAATGGAGAACAATTATTTGCATCTCATGGTCTTGAGAAACCAATTACAGAGCGTGAAATTAATCGCTTATTAGTTGAAGCATATAATCAAGAAAGAACAGAAGGAGATGAACGTTTTATAAAACAGGCAAACGATCCTACTTTATATGACAGGGACGTAAATTCGTTTTTAAAAACTCAATATACTATTCCGCTAGAGACTGCAGATTCTGCAGTTGGTGGGTTTCTTAGTAATTCATGCAGACGATTACTACCCAAATCGATACTTGCGCTTAAAGCGCAATCTATAGATCCTGAACTTATACTAGGCATTATTGAAAACAGATTTTAATCTAATAAGTTGATTTTAATAAAAGAACTTCAGGAAATCTTCAAAACAGCCTTCTCCTTTAAAGAGACAAAGGCTGTTTTACATATTGGGCCCCTGAACATAAATCACCTCTATACCTGAATAAGTAAAAACGCCTGATACTTTGTGCATGAAGAGCCTGCCCATCTCCCAAAAACTACTTTTTCAAATGGTAAGAAAGGTATCAATTACTTTTGTTCAGGAGTTGAAAGAAATGTCATTACCACCATGGGATGAGGATTGGGTTCTTGCACTACCTTGCTTGTTTTTTTGTAGTTTCCGCCTGTATATTCTTTAATGACTTTTTCCCAAAAATTGATCGCTGCAGTATTTTCTGGTATTTGCATAACTTCCCACTTTCCTGGAAATTGTGTAAATAACTGATGGACCACTTCTCGGCCAATGCCCTTTCCTTGAAATTTTGCTACCACAAAAAACTCCCCTATCGTCCAATCGATATCATTGGTAGTTCCTATCTTATGGATAAGAGCAAAACCAGCTAGTTCGTTATCCACTCTGATAAAGTATGGATATCTATCAGGCTCTTCCCAATATACACTTAAATCAAAACAAGAGAATTGCCCATTTTCAGGGGTCTTCCATCCTGGTAAATGACCACAACACCTGGACATGTCATATGTATAAAAAGCAGCTAAATTTTGGACAATGCCCTTGTCTGATTTTTCTACCTTTTGCAAAGTTATGTTCATGTTAACTCTAAGCTTTTGCTAATCTATTTTTTCACCAACCATTATGCTCATTCCAGCATGCGTAAAGATGGTATTTTTCAATCTTAATCCAGCTTTTTTAAAAAGAGACACATACTCCTCTACATTTCGCTCGACTCCACCAAAAACAGTTAATAGCAGCACATCAAACATGCGTAATAGCGGAGGGTCTTCTTTTCCTTCTAAAACAGATTCCACAACATAAACTTCAGAAGAACTATCTTCAAGGGCTTCTCGGCAATGAGAAAGAATTTGCACACAACTAGCATCATCCCAATCATGCAAAACTCTCTTTAAAAGCAACGCGTCACTTTTAAAAGGAAAAGCATTGAAAAAACTTCCAGAAAAAATCTCCAATCTTTGCCTATATTGTCTAGAGAGGCTTTCCAGCTCTTGTTTGGCCACACCGGGAAGTTCAAATACCCCACCAATAATATCAGGATGTTTTTCAAGAATGGCTTTAATAAGACCTCCTTTTCCCCCTCCTATATCTATGATTTTCTTTTTATTTTCTAAAGGTAAGTGTTCAGCAATTATGGGATCCTCTTTTGCAGAAATCGCCTTCATGTGACTATCAAACCCAGACTGCAAATGAGGAAATTTAGCTATATGATCAAAGTATTCTTCCTTATAAAGTTCAAAAAAGCCAGTTTTTCCTGTTTGCATACTTTGCGCCATTTGACCGAAGCTATTCCAACGACAGGACTCACAAAATAAAAGATCTCTCATGCACGAAGGATGGTCAGATTTCAAAGTTTGGCCAACTTTTTCAAGAGAAAAAGTTCCATCATCATTTTCTTTAAAAATTCCAAATGGGCATAAAGTTCTAAGAAGTTTTTTCAGAGCGATCGAAGACATTGGACATTGCTTGATAAGTTCCTCGACAGATTTTGGCTGATCAGATTCAAAAAGATCTGCTATTTTTTGTTCAGCAACAACATGAAGTGCTCGAGATACAACATATATATTTCCAAGAAGAAGAATGTCCTGCTCGGAAGTGGCTTTGCAATTAAATTGACTCATAATTTCTCGTTACTTGATTTATTATACTAAAGAACTACCGCCATCAACAAAGATAATATTACCATTGACATGAGCTGACATGGGTGAAAAAAGCCAAAGAACCGTGTTCGCAATATCTTCAGGATAGGCCATTCTTCCCAATGGATTTTGCTCTGATATATTTTTGAAGTCCTCTTCACTTGGATAAATGCGATGAATCATGGGAGTGTCCACAGCACCTGGGCTTATTGCGTTAATTCTAACTCCTTTTTTCCCATGCTCTATTGCAGCAACTTTAGTAAGACTTTCTACGCCAGCCTTACTTGCTGTATAAGCTCCTGTTCCAGGCATCCCCATACGAGTAATATTTGTTGAAATATTAACAATAGAGCTACCTTCTGTCATTGCTTCCAGTTCATGTTTAAGACATAGCCATACGCCCTTTAAGTTAGTTGAGATAACTTCATCAAAATCACTCTCTTCCATATCAACTAGTGAACCTAAATTTCCTTCAATCCCTGCATTATTAAGAGCATAATGAATGCTTCCAAAAGAATTTTTTGTAGTCTGGATTAAGTTTTTTACTGAATGGGCACTTGCCACATCCGTTTTGATAAAAAGGGCCTCAGCTCCTAAGGAAGTAAGCTCTTTTTCTAATTCTTGACCTCGCTTTGCATCTCTTCCAGCTAGAGCCACTTTAACACCGTGATGCGCTAGTAAAATTGCTGTTGCACGACCTATTCCAGAGGTTGCTCCAGTTATAATAGCTGCTTTGTTTTTCATATCTTCCATTATGATTCCTCCAATATTGGGCGTAATTCATTCCAGTTCAATATAGTAAAATTTAAGCTACTAATTAGACTTTGGAATAATTGTGGTTGCACAAGTGAAGTGTTCAAAAGCTGAATAATATTGATAAAATCAGTAATTCGAGCCCGTTGAACCCAATCAACTACTAACTGCCCTCCGTTATCTTTATATCCTTTTTCTAAGTAGGAAATATCTAAAGGAAAGTCTTGGTAATGCCTTAACAAAATCCCGAAATCTATGATTTTATCACCACTATGAGCAAACTCCCAATCTAAAACTGTTAAACCTAACTTTTCATCCCAAAGAAGATTAACAGGTTTAAAATCCGAATGAACAAGGCATCCCCTGTTTCTAATAGTAGGAAAGTAATCTTTATGTTTTTCAATAAAATGAATAACCTGTTTTGATTGAGCTTCTCCTAAATGGTCCCATACATGAGAACCAGGAATTAAATGCTTTAAACAGTATTCAAAATAAGGACTGCTCCCCTTTTCAAATAAGGTGGTAATAGTTAAACCCTTGCCAAATAATCCTGCAGAAGGAAAACGAAAAGAATGAATTTTTGCTAATACTGCACCAAGATCATAAGAAAGCCTTTGAGAATACTTCTTGTTCACATCATAGATATGAGGTTGTCTGCAAAACCGAAAAATTGCAAAGGGATAAGGCTCAGATGAGGCAAAAAGCATTTCAGGGATAGGAACTGTATTTTGCACCAGTCGATAAACACTTTCTTCAATAGATGATAAGTTCTTGTCCCTAACATAAAATCGCAAGACATACCAATCATTGTCCCAGTAAATTTTGAAAGTTGTATTAACAGCTCCTCCTGAAAGGATTTCAAATTTTTGAAGCCTTCCATTTAGGAAATATTGCTGACAAACTTTCTCTATCTCTGCATGGCTAAAGTTGAGATATTGACAAGCTTTTTCCATATTCGTAAACCTTTTCTTTGGAATGGTAATTATTATATTACATGTAGGGATTTTCCTGACTTTTGTAGAGCCTTTCTTTTAGGTGTCCAACTCCACCACGTAGTAGGTTCTCCTATAGTTGCTTCGTGAATAATAGCTGCAAATACATCCCAAACACATGGGTCTTGTCGTTTATTGGTTACTTTTTCAAGTTTCTGGAATAACTCAGTGGCATCATGATGAGACAAGTCAGAGACAGAATAAATTCCAAGAAGATGTAAATCTTGCAGAGTAGCTTT
>JASFVE010000006.1:0-39262 GCA_050049995.1 Chlamydiota bacterium
CGTCCTCAAAGTGGCACTATTGGAGTCATCAAGCTCTTACTTCCAATCTCTATTGATGATTTTTCCAAAGAATTAGCTGAAAAAGAAGGTATTCTCATCATGCCTGGAAGCGTGGTAGATCTTCCCGGGAATTACTTCCGAATTGGATTTGGAAGGAAGAATATGCCTGAAATATTAAAACGTTTTGAAGCATTTCTTCAAAAATATAGAAAATGAATATCTTTACAAGAAAGCAAATTGAAAAAGCTCTTTCTATCCCCAAAGTCTTAGCAGAAGTAGAACGGGGATTTATTCTCTATAGCCAAAAAAAAGCTGTAGTTCCTCCCATTGGCTCTATGCATTTTTCTAGTCCTCCCGGAGATTGTCATATAAAATATGGGTATATCCAAAATGCCCCTTATTACATTGTAAAGATAGCTTCAGGTTTTCCTGAAAATCCTAAATTAGGCATTCCATCTGGGAATGGTCTGTTATTACTCTTTGATCAAAAAACAGGAAAGCCTGTTTCTATTTTCTTAGATGAAGGCTATTTAACGGATATCCGAACCGCTGCTGCTGGATGTATTGCCGCTAAATATCTCGCCCCAAAAGAGGTTTCTTGTATTGGAATTATTGGAACAGGAGCTCAAGCTTTTTATCAATTGCAACTACTTCGCTACGTAACTAACTGTCGAAAAGTAATGATCTGGGGACGGACCGCTTCAAAAGCGCAGCAATTTAAAAAAGACCCAAAGTTGCAAGAATGGAATATAGAGATAGTTAAAACTATAGAAGAGTTAGCATCTTCTTGTAACCTAATTGTAACTACTACATCATCTCATCTTCCCTTACTATTAGAAAAACACATCAAACCTGGAACTCACATTACTGCTATTGGGGCTGATGATGTAGGAAAACAAGAACTCGATCCTAAAATCTTCTCTAAAGCCCAAAAAGTAATTGTAGACAGCAAGAGTCAATGCAAACAATTTGGTGATGTTTCTTTCGCATTACAACAATACCTTTTAAGTGAAAACAATCTTATTGAACTTGGAGAGGTAATTACAAACCCTTCTAGAGGACGCATTTTAGAAGATGAGATTACAGTAGCCTCATTAACTGGGATAGCAATTCAGGATCTCCAAATTGCAACTGCTGTATTGAATAATTTGTGAACTTCACAATGCAGGATGTAAAGGATTTGAATACTCAAGCAAGAAACGCAGTGCCCAGAGCCAGATCGGTAGGTCAGTGCTAGAATCTATTACGGCTTTTGTCTTACATGAATAACCATTACGATTAAGGACACCCCATTTATTGCGATAAATTCCTCTTGGAATAAATCCATTTTAATAACTCAATAGGTTAGGTTACAGCCCTTTTAAAGATACGAGTAGCCCAGCTCATTGTAAAAATAGTAAAGCCACTCAAAATTAAAAAGGCATATAAAATGCTGCTATTTGTAAAGTCTCCTACTGCCAAAGCTCTAGACGCTTCAACAGCATAGTAGACGGGGTTGAAATGTGCGATAGTTTTGAGCCATGTAGGGGCTAGCGACATCGGCAAAAGAGTTCCTGAGAGAAGAAGAATAGGAAGATTGATCCCATGAATAATAGGAGCGTATCGATCTTCACTCTTCACAATAACACCCAGAGCATTCCCAAAAGAAGATGTCGTTAATGTGAGTAACGCTAATAGAATAAAGAGAACCAGCATTCCGATGAGATTTGCTCGGAATCCAAAGGGAAGTGCAATTAAGCTAAATAGAAGAGATTGAAAAAGAGTTGCACAGGTGTCGAATAGTACGGGTCCAGATAAAATAGAAAAGCGGCTAGCAGGAGTTACACGAAAGCGCTCCAATAAACCTGACCTGATCTCATCGATCATCCCGAATCCCGCAAAGAGTCCCGTAGAAAATGCAATAATGGGAAGCATCCCCGGAACGAACAAGGTTAGCACATTATCTGTATTTAGCATCCCATAGGAAAAGAGAGTGCGTAAAAGAGGTGCGAAGAGAGCTAAATAAATAATAGGAGTTGCTACACCCATGAATAAGAAGACAGGATTTCGTAGAGCTATACGAATGCACCGCATGGTCAATAAGCCAATCTCTCTTAACATGTTCATATTACAGCCTTTTCTCTCAAGTCGCGTCCTGTTTTTTTGAGAAATACATCATTTAAACTAGGAATCGACATTTGGATCGTTTCTAGTCGGATATCAGCCTGATCGAGTAAGCGAAGGATTTGGGGTAATGCTATTTCTCCCCGATCAACAAAAAGACGCAGTTTTTGCTCGACGGGTACGATTTCTCGAATCAAAGATTTTTGGGATTGGAGCAAACTCATAGCGTGGCTGTGAAATCTTTGGTGCAAACCCACAGTCACAATATCACCTGAAATTTCTTTTTTTAGAGAACTCGAAGTGCCCGATGCCACAATTTTCCCATAGTCTATTATAGCAAGCCGATCCGTAAGGGCATCTATTTCATCAAGATAGTGAGAAGTAAGAAAAATCGTAACTCCGTTTTTCTTAAGTTCTAGGATTTTTGACCACAAATGACTTCGATTTTGTGGATCGAGACCATTCGTTGGCTCATCGAGGAATAAGACTTTTGGCTGATGCATCATCCCAAGAGCAATGTCCAGACGTCTCTGCTGTCCTCCTGAATAAGTCGAAACAAAACGTTGAATACACTCTTCTAAAGAAAAAGCTTTTACTAGCTGTTCTGCTTGTTGTTGTGCATTAGATCGATCCATCCCATGCAAGCGACCTTCTAAAATGAGGTTTTCCCAACCAGTAGCAAATCGATCTGCTCCCCCTTTTTGACTGACATAACCAACCCGTTTGCGAACGAGTTGAGGATTTTCTTTTATATCGATTCCAGTGACCAACACCTTACCTTTTTCAAAGGGAAGAAGAGTTGTCAAAATACGAAGAGTGGTAGTTTTTCCAGCACCATTTGGCCCCAAAAACCCAAACACCTCTCCTTCTGAGACAGATAAATCCACGCCTCGAAGAGCTTCGAAAATGCCTTTAGAAGTTTTGAAAGATTTGTGTAGATCAGATATTTGAATTCTCAGCATGGCTTGGATTATACAGCTATCATTAAAATACACAAATGTAAAAAATGAGAGCAATTATCAATATTCGCTCAGTAGTAGTTCAAAATCACTTATTCTATTAATTAGGCAATAAGGAAAGACCTATTCACGAACATGACCCATCTTTGTTCTTGATTTTAAGTTAGTTAAAAAGAGTGTTTAAAAAATGCCGTAATTTTAACGGAATTGACACTCCAAAACGGATAACAACAACAATATATCACAACCCTGCTTAGATAATTTAAGGAAATTGAGTACTTCGGAAAGAGATGTGGTGGCCAGAGCCAGAATCGAACTGGCGACACAAGGATTTTCAGTCCTCTGCTCTACCGACTGAGCTACCTGGCCTAAAAGACCACCAGCTTAGTGGGTTGTAGGAATTTTTGGCAATTACTTTTGAAAATTATCTTTTCTGGAAAAAGCTTTTTCAGCGTCGACCTGTGTTTTTAGCTCGAGAAAAATCATATCTTTTAAAATATTGACTGCTTGCTCCATTTGAAGATCCATCCCATGAGGTTTGTAAAATGGATCATTGATGATTTTGATAGATTCTAAAAATTTTTGATAGGTAAGACTTTGATCAATTCTATAAGTAGCATTCGCTCTTAAAGTAGGAAGCATCCCTTTCCAAAATAGGATCTGCTTTTGCAAATAGGGCAGATAATTTTGTTGAAACCATGACCTAGTTTTCATATCTAAATCTAGCAATGAATCTCTATAAGCAGGACTTACTTTATCTGGCTGCAATGGGTACTCAAGAAATTTTTCCCCAATATTATACACTGATAGAGCAGTTGGAACTACTATATCTGCTTTTACTCCCTCTACTTGAGTCGATTTTCCTGAAACTGTGTAATATTTCCCTACAGTAACTTTGAAAAATAAATCAGCATTTTCATCTGTTACTGTTTGGTACTGAATAGACCCTTTTCCAAAAGTTCTTTCATCTCCTACAACAATTCCAGCACCATAGTCTTGCAACGCCTGAGCGACAATCTCTGCAGCTGAAGCTGAAAGCTTTGATGTTAAAATGATAAGAGGTCCGTTATAGTAAGACTTCACATCCACTTTCCGTAGGTAATGAATTTCTTGACCATATTTAGAAATCACTACCACGCCACTTGAAATGAAAAGGCCAGCCACTTTAACAGCCTGACTCAAAAAGCCCCCTGAGTTTTCCCTTAAGTCCAAAACCAACCCTAAAATAGGACCTTGCTTTTCTAGGACATGAAGAGCCTTTCTAATATCTTTTTCACTATTAATACCTTCTCCATTTTCATAAAAAGAACGTAAATTTAGCTTTCCTATCACTCCATTTCCAAAAGGCTCCGCTTCAAATGTGAGGCGATCATCTTCCATAACTATCGGTTCTTTAGAAAGCTTTACCTGAACTACTCGATTGTTTCCCGCTTTTTTGACTCCTAATTTTAAAAAACTGCTATCTCTTGCTTTCATCATTTGAAGAACTTCTTCAAAGGACTTATTTTTTACATCTATGCCATTAATGCTTACTATCGTGTCATCAATAGCTATTTTGTTACTTTTAGCTGCAGGTCCATTTTTAATTAGATCTGCCACTAAAACTCCATCGACACTTTCTGATAAAACAATGCCCACACCTTCAAACTGCTTTTCTAAGTTCATTCTCATTTCAAACGCTTCATTTTCTGTAAAAAAAGAGGTATGGGCATCTAAACTCTTGGCCATTGCCTTTAAAAGCTTCTGGGAAAATACATGATTTGCCAACTCATTTGTCATAGGGTCGCCATTTGAATCTAAAAAAAGATAGACAAACTCCCCTTGCCTTGCCTTCTTTTCAAAAAGATTGAATGCTTTCTTTCGTCTTTTTTTTGTATTGAGGTCTGATCTCTTATCATGAAACAAAAAAAAGCGATTGATGCGATATTTTTGCTTTTCAAACAACTCCTTTTCGTTAGAGGGATAACCATTTTGAAACTCGACATCCATCTCTTGAACAGACTGATTGATCAGTTCATTTTTTAAAGACTTTCTAAATCGCTGAGCTCTTAAGATTCCTTTTTGAATTAAAAAGCTAATTTCTTCGAAGTACTCAAAATTTCCCTTATAGTACTGCGCGATTATACGACTTACTTCAGAGTCTGAGATATTTAAGACAGAATCTATTTCGCCTTGTGTGAAATAAACTTTTTCAGGATCAAACTGTTCTAAATAAATTTTTATTGTTCTTCTTAT
Organism: Chlamydiota bacterium; assembly: GCA_050049995.1. Taxonomy (GTDB): domain Bacteria; phylum Chlamydiota; class Chlamydiia; order Chlamydiales; family SM23-39; genus 21-14-0-10-35-9. The sequence continues at coordinate 5,298 of JASFVE010000006.1, forward strand.
TATCTGTGGAGTCATTTGCTTTTTATCGATGTGATAACTGAAGAACCTGTTCATAATATGAGGAATTTCTTGAGGATCAATTAGATTCTGAGCAGAAAAAACAGAAAAGGTTAAAAGTAGACAAGCTAACATGTTACGAAAAAACTTGTTCACCCTTACCCTCCTTATAAAAAAGTGGGAGGAAAGAAGGAGTGAAGAACCAAAGAAAACACCAAACTTAGCGTCGTAAGCTTTGTCTTACCCCTCTAACCTCCATTTGTAATTATAAAATTAAAATTAACCTTTACGCAACATAATTAATTAATTCTATATTAATAAAATTGATTACTATCTTTTAATTAAAGACTTGAACAATAAAAAAAATTTAAAGCAAAAAGAAAAGAAGAAATGTTTTTGCAAATAATCCTATATAAGATATAGTCTTTCTCTGTAGATATGATATTTTTTAGGAGAAAAGCGTTCTATGCCAACGATTAACCAGCTGATTCGCAAGAAAAGACGAGACAAAGTGAAAAGAAAGAAGTCACCTGCTCTACAAAAGTGTCCACACAGACGTGGCGTGTGCCTTCAAGTTAAAACAAAAACACCTAAAAAGCCAAACTCTGCTTTAAGAAAAGTAGCTTGGGTTCGCTTGTCTAATGGTCGTGAAGTTATTGCTTATATCCCTGGAGAAGGACACAACCTTCAGGAACACAGCATCGTTTTAGTTCGCGGTGGAAAGGTAAAAGACCTTCCTGGTGTTAGATACCATATAGTTCGCGGAGCATTAGATACCGCAGCTGTTAAAGACCGCAAACAAAGTCGATCAAAATACGGAGCCAAAAGGCCTAAGTAACCTAGAGCTTTTTCTGAATAAAAGCTCTCTTAAAGGACCAATAAAGGTCGGGTGAAGAAATTTTTTAAAAAGGAATTATATTTATGTCAAGAAGACGTCGCGCTGAAAAACGAACAGTATTACCTGATCCTGTTTATGGCAATGTAGTACTTTCCAAGCTTATTAATAAAATTATGTTGGGTGGCAAGAAAGCAGTTGCCCGTAAAATAGTATATGGTGCTCTCAAGAAATTTGCTGAAAAAATCAAAGCTGAAAATGAACTAGAATCTTTTGAGCAAGCCTTAGAAAACGCAAAGCCATCACTAGAAGTAAAATCTAGAAGAATTGGTGGAGCTACTTACCAAGTACCTGTGGAAATCGCTCCAGACAGAAGAACTGCCTTAGCTATGAGATGGATTATTAATAATGCAAGATCTAAGCCAGGTAGATCCATGACACAAGGACTAGCCGATGAGCTTTCAGACTGCTTCAATAACCAAGGCAGCACAATTAAGAAAAAAGATGACACTCACCGCATGGCTGAGGCTAATAAAGCTTTTGCTCACTACAAATGGTAAGACGAGGATAAGATGACAGAAAAACGACCAGAAACAGACAAACTTAACAATGTAAGAAACATTGGCATCATGGCTCACATCGATGCTGGTAAAACAACTACAACAGAAAGGATTCTATTCTACGCAGGAAAGTCCCATAAAATCGGAGAGGTTCATGAAGGAGCCGCTGTAATGGACTGGATGGAGCAGGAAAGGGAAAGAGGAATTACCATCACTTCAGCTGCTACTACTGTATACTGGAAAGACCACAAAATTAACATTATCGACACTCCGGGGCACGTTGACTTTACAGTAGAGGTAGAAAGATCTCTACGCGTACTCGATGGATCTGTTGCTGTTTTTTGTGCTGTTGCTGGCGTTCAACCTCAATCTGAAACTGTATGGAGACAAGCAGATACTTATGGCGTTCCAAGAATTGCTTTTGTCAACAAAATGGACAGAACTGGCGCTGACTTTTTCAACTGCGTTGAGACAATGAAAGAAAAGCTTAACGCTAATGCTATCCCTGTACAATGCCCTATTGGAGCTGAAAGCGGTTTCAAAGGCATGGTCGATCTCATCACCATGAAAGCTTATCTCTTCAAAGACGAAACCATGGGTGCCGAATATCAAATTGAGGAGATTCCTGAAGACTTAAAAGAAAAGTGCAAAGAGATGCGAGCTACTCTTTTAGAAGAACTTGCAACTATTGATGAATCTGATGAAGACTTCATGATGAAAGTTTTAGAAGACCCAGACTCTCTTACTGAAGATGAAATCCACACAGTTATTCGAAAAGGTGTTTGTGAAAGTAAGTTCAACCCTGTTCTATGTGGTACTGCCTTCAAAAATAAAGGGGTTCAACAAATTCTTGACTCCGTTATTCGATGGATGCCATCTCCTCTAGATAGAGGGACCATCAATGGAATTAATCTGTCTAATGATGAAGAAATGAAAATTGAGCCAAGTGATGAAAGTCCTCTTGCTGCATTAGCATTCAAAGTTATGACAGACCCTTACGTCGGAAAACTTACTTTCGTTCGTATTTATAGCGGAGTTCTTACACAAGGGACTACTTTAATAAATACTACAAAAGATAAAAAAGAAAGAGCTTCTAGACTATTAGAAATGCACTCTAATACCAGAAATGAAAAGAAAGCTTTTTTCACTGGTGACATTGTGGGAATTATTGGACTAAAGCACACCTCTACAGGTGATACTATCTGTTCTGAAAACAACCCACTTATTCTAGAGAAAATGGAATTCCCTGAGCCTGTTATTTCTATGGCTATTGAGCCTAAATCAAAAGCTGACCGTGAAAAACTTTCCACAGCTTTATCGGCTCTTTCCGATGAAGATCCTACTTTTAGAGTAAAAAGTGACGAAGAGACTGGACAGACTCTTATATCTGGTATGGGAGAACTTCACTTGGATATCCTAAAAGATAGAATGCTAAGAGAATTCAAGGTTGATGCCAATGTTGGACAACCACAAGTATCTTACCGTGAAACTATTACAGCTCCTTCCAAATCTGAAACTAAATTCGTTAAGCAGTCGGGTGGACGTGGACAATACGCTCACGTATGCTTGGATATTGAGCCTAATGAAGTAGGAAAGGGCAATGAAGTTGTCAGTAAAATTGTTGGTGGTGTTATCCCAAGAGAATATATACCAGCAGTTATCAAAGGGGTCGAAGAAGGCTTAAGCTCTGGTGCTATTGCAGGTTATCCTTTAGTTGATGTTAAAGTAGCTATTGTATTTGGTTCTTATCATGAAGTAGACTCAAATGAAATGGCGTTTAAGATTTGCGGATCTATGTCTATTAAAGAAGCTGCAAATAAAGCAAAACCTGTAATATTAGAGCCGATCATGCGTGTTGTAGTCACTACTCCAGAAGACCATATGGGAGATGTTATTGGTGATTTAAACCGTAGAAGAGGAAGGATCTTAGGACAAGAGATTAATAAGAGTACTGTAGTTATTGAATCTGAAGTTCCTCTAGCAGAAATGTTCGGATACTCAACTGAACTTCGCTCCTTGTCATCTGGTAGAGCGACGTATACAATGGAGTTTAAGAAATACGAACAAGTTCCAAAATCAAAACAAGAAGAAATTCTTAAAAAGTAAGGCATATCATGGCAAAGCAAACAAAGCAACAAAGACAAAAGATACGTATCCGTTTAAAAGGGTATGATCAAAGGCAGCTTGATCGTTCAACTGCTGATATTGTCGAAACTGCAAAACGAACTGGGGCTCGCGTAGCTGGACCTATCCCCCTTCCTACTAAAAAGGAAGTATACACAGTTCTTAGGTCTCCACACGTGAACCGAAAGTCTCGAGAGCAGTTTGAAATGAGAACTTATAAGCGAGTTCTTGATATCGTAGGACCAACTTTAGATACTATCGACAAGTTGAAAGTTCTTCCAGTTGCAGCTGGTGTGGATATCAAAATTAAGGCTTAATCTTGCTCTCGAGTAGGTTCGTCCTCCTCGGAGTAAGTTGTCTGTAAATCATAGCTGTTTATGCTATAGGGAGGAGGGTTGATTTGTTCAACCCTTTTCTGTATTACTTGATTCTCTTTTACTATAAAAAAATAGTGTCTTTCTAAAATGGTGCGATTGCCATTTTGAAACCTTTCTACATATTCATACTCTTCCACTTCATCTTTCTTATGAATAGCATATGGCCTACCTGCTGTCTGTTTTAACTCCTGCACGGTTGTCCCCGTTGGTATATCATAAAAAGCTTGCATTGTCATAACTTTGTGACCACAAGAAAACAAAAGCAATGAAATAAACAGAAGAGAAAGCTTTTTCATTTTTCCCCTTTTTCTAACATGATTTTCCCATCAATTTGAGTACGCAACTGATCCGTTGTTATGTACTCTCCATGCATAACATAGCTATTATCATTTTCAAGCTTGTATGTCTCATACCCTTCAAAATTAAGATCATTTTCACGAAATTCCCAGGCAAGCAACTGCTGATCATATAGTCCCGTTCCAATAATCCTACCTACGTTGGCATTTTCCATTTCAATGGAAAAAACCTTTGGAGAAAAATCGTAAAATGTCATTTCATTTTTCATTCCTTCTGATAAACCTTGAATTTGCACTTCTTGCGTGCATTTAATTTTTCCAGATTTATCTCTTTCTGAAATGGTCCATAACATTTTAAAAGGCAGCTCTTCTGCTACCATATTCAATGTAATTTTACCTTCTCCAGTCCATATGCCTGGCTTTAATATAAAAAGATGTGAGCTACTCATCAGAACATAAACCTTCTACTGTAGATACTTTGTAAAATCCCCAGTGCAGCCATTGTTGTCAAGATAGAATTACCCCCATAGGTAATTAATACTAAGGGAACACCTGATATAGGCAAAAAGCCCGTCATCATAGCTATGTTTACTAAAATATGCATGGAAAGATAAACCGCAAGTCCGGATGACAACAAAGTGCCGTAAAGTTCTTTAGCCTGCGATGCGATCTGAAAAGATAAATAAATCATCAAGAAAAATAAAAAAGACAAAATAGCAACCCCAATAAACCCGTATTCTTCTGCGTAAGCAGAAAATACTGAATCGGTATGAGCTGCCGGCAGCCATTTTTTAGAAGAGAACTCAGATTTATTCCAGCCACTTCCAGTCATCCCCCCTATCGCAATAGCTGTTTTAGAAGCTTTTTGATGATAGGTGTGAGGATTTAACCTTTCATATTGGTATTCCTTAAGAAACTTAGTAAAAAAAGGCTTCATGCTTTCATGCGAAAGAAGATCTAAGTGAAGCATGCCAATAAATAAAAAGCCTGAAATACCCAGCAAAGTAAGGCCATACACAAATTTTTTGTGGACCCCACCCAAGTAGCACATAACTAACATGATAGGATAAAGTACTAAAGCAGTTCCGAGATCAGGTTGTTTTAAAATAAGAATAAAAGGTATTCCAACAATAATGAGAATTTGCATGGCAACGGAAAGCTTATGCACTCTACTGGCATTGCGTTCCAAAAACCAACCTAGTGTTATTACTACAACTAACTTGGCATATTCTGATGGCTGCAGGCTTCCAAATCCAGGAACTCTATACCAACGATGCACATTTTGCACCGCTGGGACAAAATATAGGCCAACAAGCAGTAGAATCATAATTGCATAGAAGACCCACGTCCACTCTCTTATTTTCTGATAGTCCAATAATGCACAGAGAAAAAAAACAACCCAGCCTATGGCAAACCATCGTATTTGACTTCTAACATACTCTGTTAAAAACGTTTGTGAGCAATCATTCGTCATAGAGGAGATAACTAGTAAACTAATAATCATCAAAATGAATAGAATGGGTAAAATTTTGAAATCTATTCTTGTAATAAACTTATGATCGAACATCGTCTTAAAAGCTCTGTAGATTTTATATAAGAATAATTGAAAAAATTACTGGAATCAATCACCATAACGTTAAAAGTCAAATTAATATGAAGATCAAAAATATCCAACTAGATTCTATAGATTCTACTAACAATTGGGCTAAAGCTCATGTAAATGAGTTTGATAGTAATGAACTTACCGTCATTTCAGCTAAACAACAAACTGCTGGAAGGGGTAGATTTCAAAGGACATGGGTATCTTCTGGAGGAGAAAATATCTATGCTACCTTTTATTTTACACTACCCACTAACAGCATGCATATAGGTTCTTTAGCACAGCTTATGACCCTATCCATTGCTGAAGTTTTAATAGACGAAGATCTTTTACCAAAAATACGTTGGCCGAATGATGTTTTGCTTAATGACAAAAAATTATCAGGTGTCCTCTGTGAAATGTCTTCTAAAAATGATATGTATGATTGTTTTATAGGAGTTGGCATTAATGTAGATTTGGATAAGAAGACTTTGGATACAATTGATAAGCCAGCTACTTCTTTAAATTTAGAGACAGACAGGGTTTTTACACGAGATGATTTATTGAAAAAATTGCAGAATCAGTTTCTAAAAGACTTGGAAGTTTTTAAAGAAAGAGGATTTGCTCCTTTTTTAAGCCAATATGAAAATTTAATGGCCTATATTGGCAAAACTGTTATCTGTAAGAATGATGGACAGGAATGGGAAGGAACATGTCATTCTCTTTCTAATGAAGGTCAACTCAACGTATGTCTTCCTAGTGGTGAAATTGTAACCCTTTCCTCTGCTGAAGTATCTCTGAAAGTTGCCGACTAAAATCAAATAACTTGCTTAAATTTTGTTGCTAATTTTTAAAGAAAAAAAGTATTCTACCAATTCTTTTAAAGAAAAAAAACAATATGACCTATCCAGTAAGTAGTAAAACTTCCATTACAAGCGATCACTCTTCTGATTTAGAATTAGAAACTAATGAAACAACAAAACAAAAGGTTTCAAAAGTTTCGCGGCTTAAAGTTAATCTTAATGCTGAGAGAGTGGTTCCTACCTGGTATTATTCAAGTAAAAGAACTAATGGCAGTGAAACCCCTGCTTGGCAGGATAAAGCTTGGAGTCAATGGCCTTGTGCATCTCGTTCTACTTCGCCATCTGAAACAGGCGATGCTACTTCAAGCAGTGAACTTTCTAACTCCTCTTATTCATCTGAGGACCTCTCCCCTAATGAGCAAGGTATTTTTAATAATATAAGATTTTGCTTAGAACTAATTCTAAAGTAGAAATTAAAGGTGCTGAATTCAGCAGGAAATATTTAAGGAAACTTAAAAGTAGCACATCTCTACCAAATGTGCCTGAAGCTTGGTGTATGATGTATCTTCCGGACCCTCTTCTGCTGTTAGTGAATCGAGTAGCCTCACCTGCCCCCGAAAACCTTATTATTGGAGAGCTTATTTCCAGGATGATTCCTTAGAAGAACTCTAAATTATAGGAATGACTGTGATGGAAGGATGCACTCGTGTTTTTAAAATATTTTGAATAGCAGAAAGAGTTGACCCTGTAGCTGCATGACAGCTCGTACAAGCTCCTTCATAAGAAATATGAAGTTCGGATCCTTTTAAATCATGAATAGTGACTCCCCCAGCATCCATCTCAATATATGGCCTAATTTCCTTTGAGATTATTTCTTCTATGATTTGCAGTTTAACTTCTTTAGCAAGATTTTCAAAATCAGGAATCATTTGCTGATTTTCTTCTAAAAAGTCAATAGGCGTATCTGCGTAATCTCTTTTAAAAGGAATATCCTGACATTGATGACAGGCAAAGTCTACTGCACTCATTACCATATTCAAATAATAAGCCCCCTCTTCTGTAAAAGCAGGTCGTTTACTATTATCTCTAACTTGCCTATCTACTAAATCAGCAGAAATGCGAGAAGCTTGATCATAATTTTTTCGGATAACCATTTCACAAATGGTTTCAGCTGCTACAATAAGATAAGTTGGTCCATATACTTGAAATTTACAGTCGGCGATAACTCCATCTGTTTCATCTACAAGCCAATATAAAGTTACCATATTACCTTCTTGTATGGATCCATCTGTGCCTGTAGCCAGACGCATCCCACTTCTTTCTGCTTCCTTGGCTAGGAAGAAACCAGCAAACTTTGGATTTTCTATTTTCTGTTTCATTTTTTTAGAAAAAGTATTCCAAAAATAAGGAGTAATTAGTTTCTCTATGCTCATAAATCAAAGGATAAGGTTTGTAAAAACTTCACGTTTTTAATAATAATATCTGCAGCTTGGTCTATTTCTTCTTTGGTGGTATACCTACTTAACACAAAGCTTACGGCTGAGTTTGCTAAGTCTCCTTTTATTACGTTGGATAGATGCTGCCATCTATCTCCTCCAAAAGAAGCCACAACTCCTTCATTGTGCAGTCGATATAACAAGGCTTCACTATTTACTTTTTCAAAAGCAACACATGAAACATTAGGCAGTCTGGGATTGTTTTGAAAAAATATTTTCGCTCCCACCTCTTGCTGCAGTCTTTTTTCTAAACTTGACCTCAGCCTAGCTACATCTAAACTCATATGGTCCATATAAAGAAGTGATTGCTGACAGGCTGCGCTTAAAGCTAAAAAAGAGCCCACATCCAAAGGTCCAGCCCTTAACCCCCCTTGCTCATTTTCCCCTATAATAAGAGGAGAAAGTTCATGTCCTTTTTTCATAAAAAGGCCACCCGAGCTAACAGGGCCATGCAATAAGTTACCACAGAATGTCATATAGTGAATGTCAATGTCATTTAAAGGCAGATAGACCTTTCCTAAAATAGAAGAGGCGTCAACATGAAATAGGATCCCATGTTTTTGACAAATCTGAGCTATGGATTCCACTGGCTGTATCGTACCTGTAAGAGCATCAGCCCAGGACAGCGTTATTAAAGACACTCTTGGATTAATGGTTTTTTCTAACTCTTCAAGAGCAATGACCCCATCTTGGTTTGGCTCTAAATAATGAACAACAACTCCTTGCTCTTCTAATTTTTTCAGCGTTAGTAAAATGGCTGCTTGTTCATTTTTTGATGTTATAACATGTGTCTTGCCTGTTTTTTTGATCACATCGTGATAAACACCAAACAGCACTTGGTTTATGGCCTCTGAAGCAGAAGAAGTAAAAACAAAAGAATCCTCGTATTTTGCTCCGGTGAAGTCGTAAATTGTCTGATAAGCATTTTCCAAATCATAAATATTTTTGCAGTAGGGCGAGTTGGAGCTATACCATTTTTTACTCAAAAAAGTTTGTAGCCTATCAATAGCTGATGAGCATGGCAACACTGATGTATGTTGATCCAAGTAGATCATGTTTGTTTTATCCATTTTCCAGATGTGTATTCATAAACAATAGGATCGCCTGTTGCAATCTCAAGCTTTACGACTTCTTCAGGAGACAAATCATCTAAAAACATGACTATCGACCTTAAAGAATTACCATGAGCTGCAATAAATACATTTTCTCCTTTTTCCAAATAAGGAATAACTTCCTTCTTAAAATACGGTAGGGTCCTTTCTTTAGTCATTTTTAAAGACTCTCCCTCAGGAGGAGCTACATCAAAGCTTCTTCTCCAAGTATGAACTTGCTCTTTGCCAAATTTTTCTCTCATTTCATCTTTATTGGAGCCTTGCAGCTTTCCGTACATTCTTTCATTCAAGTGCCAAGAGTAATAAACTGGAATCGTTTCTTTAGAAGAAGTTTCAGAATAGTTTGTTCCCCATTCTTGCAGTTTTTTTTCATGATGGACAAAAACCGGTGTTTTCTTACTTTCATGGTGCAGCATAGCAATAAAGGCAGTCATTTGAGCTCTGATTAAACTTGAAGTAAAAATGACATCAATCGGGATATCTTTTATTTTCTTACCCCCTTCAACAGCTTCTTTAATCCCATTATCTGAAAGAGGAACATCCACCCATCCTGTAAAAAGATTTTTAGCATTCCAAACTGATTCACCGTGTCTCATTAAAATTAGTTTTGACGCCATTTATCTGCCTTTATTTTTAATTAGTTTCTAATGTTAAAATAAATTGAATTTAAATTTTAAATCTTTTATATTTTAAATCCAATTTCAATCCCTTATCTTATGGAAGAAAAAAGATTAAGTAAAGCACTAGCAGATGCAGGCATTGCAGCTCGAAGAAAAGCAGAAGAAATGATTTTTGATGGTCGGGTAAAAGTTAATGGCAAAATTGTATTAACCCCCCAAACAAAAGTTGTTGTAGGTAAAGATAAAATTTTAGTTGATGAAGAATTTAGAGTTCGCCCCGTTGTAAAGAAAACTTTTATTTTGAATAAACCTAAAGGATATATCTGCTCCAATACAGCTGAAGATCAAGAAAGACTTGTCATTGATCTCTTTTATAGAGAAAAAACTAGGCTGTTTACCGTGGGAAGGCTAGATAAAGATACTACAGGTCTTTTATTGGTCACAAATGATGGTGAGCTTGCTAATCAAATTATTCACCCCTCTTCCGACATAGTTAAAGAATACCATTTAAGAGTTGCGGATGAAATTACTCCTGAGCACATTCAAAAGCTTCAAAAAGGTGCTTTTATTGATAAGCGAAGAGTAAAACCTACTTATGTAAAAAAGATTAAAAGCAATCATCTTATTGTAGGGATTAAAGAAGGAAAGAAACACGAAGTAAAAATTCTAGCTTTAAGAGCAAGACTACGACTTAGAGATTTAAAAAGAACTAAAATAGGATCTCTGTGTTTAGATAAACTGCCCCTTGGGGCTTACCGCGCCCTCACTAAAAAAGACAAAGAAAAACTTTTCAGTCTTTCAAAATAAATGTTTTATGTAACTAAATAAGTTTGTAAAACTTTCCACATAAAAAAACTTACCTTTGTTGTTTAACAACTTTTTTGCTATAACTACTGACAGATAAAACAACAAAATTTGCATGTATACCATCGCAAAGCTTTTTGGCAAATCACCCTTTGCCCCTCTTCAAACCCACATGGAAAAAGTAGCTGAATGTATAGCTCTTGTTCCTTTATTATTTGAATCCCTTTTATCTGGTTCTTTAAAGAAAATAGAAGAAACCTCAAAAAAGATCTCTAAATTAGAGCATGAGGCAGACCAAATCAAAAACGATATCAGGAACCATTTACCTAAAAGCATTTTTTTACCAATTGATCGAGGTGCCCTTTTAGAAATATTGGCATTACAAGACTCTCTTGCAGATCAAGCCGAAGATATTGCTGTTACAATTAGTGTGCAAAAATTTGACAAAATCGATGAGCTACTTAATGACTTCACAGTATTTTACAAAAAAAACTTAGAAGCTTTTTATAAAGTCCATGCAGTTATGCAAGAAATTGATGCTTTATTAGAATCTTCTTTTGGTGGCGTAGAAGCACAAAAAACAAAAGAGCTAATAGAGAAAGTAGCTTTTTTTGAGCATGAAGCTGATCGCATTCAGCACCAGATTACCAAAAAACTTTATGATTTATCTACTGCTATGCCTTATGGCTCTTTTCATTTGTGGATGAGGCTTTTAAAGGAAATAGCAGCAATCTCAAACCTTTCAGAAAAACTCGCCAATCGCGTTCGTATGATCTTAGAAGTGAAATAATTTATGGAATTAGAAACCATTATACGCACTTTGACCCTTATTACCGGCTTTTACATGGCTTGGAATATAGGGGCCAATGATGTTGCTAATGCTATGGGAACATCAGTAGGATCAAGAGCTTTGACTCTAAAAAAAGCTGTGATCTTAGCTGCCATACTGGAGTTTTCAGGAGCTTTTTTTGTCGGATCTCATGTATCAGAGACGATTCAAAAAGAAATTGTCCAGCCAGCAATTTTTATGAATAATCCCAATCTTTTTGTCTTAGGAATGACGGGATCTCTACTTGCTACTGGAATTTGGCTGCAAAGCGCTTCTTATTTAGGCCTCCCAGTTTCTACAACACATGCGATTGTTGGTGCTGTAGTTGGCTTTGGTGTGATTATTGGGGGCGTTCACGCTGTTGACTGGGTAGAGTTATTTAGAATAGCTTCAAGCTGGGTCTTATCTCCTTTTTTAAGCGGCGTCATCTCTTTTCTCATATTCTCGCTCCTTCAAAAAAAGATTTTCTTCGCTTTGAACCCTTTAAAAGCTACAAAAAGAATAGCACCCTTTATGGTGTTCTTTTGCTTTTTAGTGTTTTCTATGAGCCTTCTTTTTGAAGGACTTGCCAACCTAAATATGGACTTACCTTTTCAAAAAGCCCTTTTTATTTCCATACCTATTGCCTTACTTGCTGGATCTATTGGCTTTATTTTAATTCGAAAAGTGAAAATTACGCAGTTTCAGGCAAGTGAGCATGTTCACCCCGAGCATGTATTAAGTTTAGAAAAAGCAATCAAGCATTTAAGAAGAGTCAAACTTTCGTCTAAAGAAGAGACGCAAGATAAAGTAAGCGCTATTTTGAGTGATGTAAAAAATTTAAATGAAGACCTCAGAAAACAAACTCGATTCGAAGAAAGAACGTCTGAGTTTCATGATGTAGAAAGAGTCTTTGTATATCTTCAAATTATTAGTGCCTGCTTAGTTGCTTTTGGGCATGGAGCTAATGATGTTGCCAACGCTATTGGGCCAGTAGCTGCCGTTTTCGACGTATTAAAAAATCAGTCTATCTCAATGGTATCCGAAGTACCTGTATGGCTATTAGCACTAGGTGGGACGGGTATTGTAATCGGCCTTGCTACTTGGGGATGGAGAGTTATAGAAACAGTTGGCAAAAAAATTACAGAACTCACTCCGACTAGAGGATTTTCAGCCGAGTTTGGAGCTGCCACCACTATATTAATAGCTTCTAAAATGGGTCTACCTATTTCTACTACTCACTCGCTTGTCGGAGGTGTGCTAGGGGTTGGACTTGCAAGAGGCTTGTCTGCTTTAAATTTAAGAACACTTAGAGATATATTTCTATCTTGGGTTATTACCATTCCGATCAGTGCTATCCTTAGCATTGTTCTTTTTTATATTTTGAGAGCTATTTTTGCTTAAAACAACTTATTAGCGACCTTCTCTCAAAACTATTGAATAAACAACTCTAGCTCTGAAAGATGGGATATGGAAGGAAAACTATTTTGGTATTCAGAAGGAGGCGTATGCTGGTATTTTTTAAACCAGATAGCGCTGATCCCAACATCTTGAGCAGAACGAAGGCCCGCTACTGAATCTTCCACTGCGACTGCTTGGTCTGCTGAAATAGAGCAAGCTTCAAGAGCCATCTGATAAGGCTCTGGATGAGGTTTATGATTTTGCACTTTATCAGCACCAATAATGGTGAAGAAATAATTAGCAAGATTGCATCGATCTAGTATTTTTTTAATTGCACTAGTGGTCGAAGAAGAAACAATTAATAATTTGAAGGATTGTCTATATTTTTTAAGAATGTCCTGCAATTCCTTTGCAGGAAACTGAACATCGCTAATTAAGTAGTCGTAGTTAAGTTCTTTTTCTTCTTGCAGATTTTCACTTTTCATTGAAATTGAAAAAACATTGATAAAATGATCAGCAATTTCTTTGTCAGAAATTCCAATTACATTTTCTAAGGAAAAGCTTGAATCTTGATATCCAAGCTTTTCCAGCGTTAATTCCCAAGCTTTAAAGTGAAGAGGTTCGAGATCAAAAAGGACACCATCAAAGTCAAAGAAGAGAGCCTGTATTTTTTGCTTCTGCAGTGATCTCAAAAATTTCCCTCATTTTTTGTGAAAGACCAGCAGTATTGTTTAGCTCCTTCCATAGATAGCTAGAATGCTCTTCAGGAATAAGAACAATCGGTTCATATAGTTTTGGAAGAACTAAAAAATTAAACTGCCTTGTTAATCGACCACTTTGCGAGTGGTAATCAAAACTGCTAATATAGCTTTGCACAAGTTCTACTTCAAGAGTTGTTTCTTCTTGCACTTCTCTAACAAGGGCTTCAGCAAGACTTTCTCCTTCGTGGACCCCTCCACTGGGAAGCTCTTCAATGTTTGGCATAAAATCTGAAGGGTGCCTTTTCAAAAGAAGAACTGATTCCTTGTTTTTATCTAAAATGACTCCTCCCACTACAACTTTCTGTATGTCATCTCTTAGAGCTTGACTCACTAGCTCCATTTCTAATTTTTTTGAATAAGGGCGCATAACTTCTCCTTTGCTTTTTTCCAAATTGTTTCAAAAGAGTCGACAAAAAAACGACCTTTAGAACCCTTATAATCATCAATAGGAACAGAAATTTTTACAAGATGATCTGAAATAAATTTTGAATTTGGATAATCTCCTCTTATACAAATGTCATTTTGGTAGGAGTACACAGGAGAAATAGGTTTTTGAAAAATTGGATACCTGTGCAAACAGGAAGTAGAGTTTGGAATATCTATATCCTTAAATCCAAAAGAGTGCATACAACTCACTAATTCTTCTCTAGAAAAAGGAGCTATTTTAGGGTCTATGGTAAAGGTAAATGCATAATAGGCAGAGAGAGAAAAATCTCCAGCTCCTTTTAAAAACTTGATCCCATCAACTTCTCCAATAATACTTTGTATTCGTTCAGCATTGCGGTTTTTAGCGTTGATCCACTGTTCTAAGTAATCAAGTTGCTTATTGGCAATGGCAAGGCCAAGAGCCGCTGGGCGGTATTTAAGTCCTGTGCCTGTTATAGCATATTGATATAACGGAGAGGAAGGATCCATTTCTTGTAAGGCCCGCTTGTTGAAGTGTCCTAGCAGCTGCGCTTTGTCATAACATGCACGATCATTTGTAACCAATATTCCTGCCTCACCTGCAGCAATAATTTTTTGTGACTGAAGGCTCCAAATACCTATGTCGCCAAAAGTGCCAACATGCTGCCCTTTATAAGTTGCCCCATGCGCATGGGAACAATCTTCCACTAATCGAAGGCTGTATTTTTGACATCTATCTAAAATCGCATCCATTTCACAAGGATTCCCCCACATATGGGTAAGAACGACTGCTGTTGTCTTTTTGGTTATAAGTCTATCAATTTCTGTAGCTGCCAGCCCCCCATTAGGATCGCAGTCTGCTAAAACAGGTACCACTCCTAATTGGAAAAGAGGCATAGCTGTAGCAAAAAAAGTGTAGTCCGTGCAAATGACCTCATCACCCGGCCCAAGGTCTAGTGCATAAAATGCCGAATGCAGAGCAGCTGTTCCACTTGAGGTAACAAGAGCAAACTTACTTTTATGAATTTCTTTGAACTTGTCTTCGAATTCTTTTGTGATGCCAGAGCGATCATAAGTTCCAAGCGTAGTGTGTAATTGCTGAACGACAGCCTCTTCGATTTCCTCAGTAATGATAGGCCAAGGATATGTTATTTCATTTGACTCCATTATCGAATCCTTTTGTAGAGTTGTTCTATAAGTGCCACAATCACTGCGTGATGATTGAGATGTTGCTCAGAAAAAAAAGGACAACTAGATTGCTCAAAATAGAAATCAAACATTTTTTGTTTGTTCAATGGATCAGAAATTTCTATTTGTTCCAAAAGGTTTCCTTTTCGGTCCTTTATTTCTATAAAACCGTTTTGCATAGTTAACCTCCCATTGCTTCCCAAGACTTCGAAATATTCGCGTTTACTTTCAGCATATCGATTAAGACGTATGCTTCCATGTAGCTGGTTATTTGAGTATCGACAAGTAATAGTTGCTGCATCTTCTAAATGAGAGCGCCCAGAATAGTCATAGCAATAGGAAAGAGCTCCAGAAATTTCTTCAGGCTGTCCAAAAAAATTGATTATCACATCTAGAATGTGATATCCCATATCAATGATGACGCCGCCCCCAGATAAAGAAAAATCACTTCGCCATCCCTTTGTTCTTTCTGAAATCCCAAGATAATATTGATAGTGAAAATCGTAGATCTTCCCTAAACGGTACAAGTTCTTTTGTACAAAGAAAAATGCTTCGTGAAAAGGCCTTTGAACAATCGTAAAAATATGGTTTTTCTCTTGCTCTTTATATCTGTTGACTTCCACTTGAGTTAACGCAAGTGGTTTTTCTTTGATCACAGTTTTATTAGCGTTAATAAGAGGTAAGGTAGCGGAAAAATGGTAAGAGTGAGGAATGCATATAACAGCTGTTGTAAAAGAACATTGCTCTATAGCCTCTTCTACAGTGTGAAATAAGGGAATCGAACTTTGATTATAAGCCTCTTTTAAAGCTTTATAATTAGTATCTACAAGACCACTGATCTTATATAGCTTTGAAAGAAGATGAAAATATTCTTTTCCTTGGCGTCCTGCGGCACCAATTATGATAATACTGTTCTGACTTTTTTTGAGTGCAACCACAAATGCTATTTAGTTTTTTAGGGAGGGAAAGTATCTGACAAGTGTAGTTTTTTTGTCTAATATAAAATGAAATGCAAGGGAGTTTATGATAATAACTCCCTACAAACTTTTTGCAAGATTAATTAGTAGGTTGCGGTAAAGGCTCATTGGAAGAAAGCAGATCCCATATACGATTTCCTTCTTGCTCAATAACTGTTTGTCGTCCAGGCTTTATCTTGTTTACTTGCCAAAAAACTCGGTTACTAATCGACAAAAACACTTTTGATATATTTAGAAAAAGACTTTTGAAATAAGCTTTCATTCTCTCAGTATTTAAACGAAATGTTGCATATCTGGAATAAGAGCGTAAAGAAGCTGCTGTCATCTTTTTCCCTGTAGCATCACATTTTTGAAAGGAAGAAGAAATAGTTTGTGCAAGCATGGTTCCTAACCCTAGACCAGTATTTATGGCTCTAAAAAAAGGAAAAGCCCCTGCTGCATCGCCTACAAGGGTCCACACTCGACCGTCCCTATCCACAACAACATTTTTTGCTGCATAAGAATTGAGAGCAACTACCGTCATTTTATTATTATGACCTCTTTGAATAGTTTCGTGGTGAATCTTACTTCTTGCCCCCCACCATTTAATCAGGACATTTTTAAGTTCTTCAGGAACTTTAGGTAAATCCATTTCAAAATAATAAGGGTGTTTAAAAGAGGCATCTTTCATTTGATCATATGTCTTTTTATCGATAAAAATCTGCAATGTAACTTGTGAGTTCCCATTTTTTTGAGGGCGGATATTTTCAACAACAATATGTTCTGCAAATTTCTGCCTGCGATATTTATCTGATAAGTCCCTTACCTTTTCTATACTGTTATCGCCTACCATTTCTCCCCAGCAGTCACCTTCAATTTCATATTGTACTTGAACCATGTACTGCAAATTAGAGTTAAATCGAAATTCATTTTGAAAGATCTCTTCTCGAACTTTACTTCTTGCTCCATCAGCACCAATAAATACGGAAGCTTCTGGAAACAATGCATGCAAGTCTTGAGGATCGGCGCTATGCCCCCGGATGATTTTGACCCCCACTTCGTTAGCTAATTGTACTAATCCGTTTTCCATATCTTGGATCGAAACAGATCGGTTGCCCCAAGCTTTAGTTAGCTCTTTCAAAGAATTATTATCAGGAATGCCTTTCAAGGAATGGGCTTCTATATTTAATCGAATGTTTCTTTGATATTCTTCATACTTTTCAATAACGGTTACTTCTTTACCGCTTAAAATCTTTGTTTGAATGGCTGTCCAAAGTCCTACAGGCCCTCCTCCAACTACGACTACATCAGATTTATTATCATCGATGTCTGCTGCGGTTAATAAGGAAACTTGAGCTCTATTTTGTATTGAAACTGCCATTTTAAACCTTTTTTTAAAGAATGAGGAGAAAATTTTAAATTACAATTTGATTAAAAATCAAATATTAAACTAATTATTTTTAACTTGGATCAAGTGATAGAACAGTTAAATTTTACTTTTTAAAAATTTTGCATTCTTGGAATTGTTAAAAAAGTTTCTTTTTTTTTAACAATGCATTTCTTATACAAAAAAAATATCTAACTTTCGAATAACAAGTATGGTATCGCCAGAAAAAGTAGATGCATTAATTAAAAAAATTCAGCATTTTTTAATTATCAATTTCTCTAAAGGAATAGAGCACGCCACAAACGAAGAGTATTATTTAGCTTTTTCTTATGCTTTAAGAGAAGAAATTATTGTTAATTGGGTCTCTACTTACGATACTATCGAAAAGCAAAAAGAACGAGTTCTATACTATCTTTCTTTAGAATATTTACCAGGAAAAGAGCTTCCCGCAAATATTACAAATATTGGAGTAAATGAACTTGTTTCGGGTGTTTTACAAAAAACTAACCGTAACTATACCGACTTAGTTTCATGCGAACCAGACCCAGGACTCGGCAATGGAGGCCTAGGAAGGTTGGCATCCTGTTTTATGGAGTCTTTAGCAGCACAGCAATTTCCCGCAATGGGATATGGCCTTAGATATCAATATGGTATTTTCGCTCAGGAAATTTGGGATGGAATACAAGTGGAAAGACCTGATACATGGCTTCTCAATGAAAATCCTTGGGAGTTTCGACGAGACAGCCATGCTGCACTCGTCCATTTTGGTGGAACACCAATCTCTGTTAAAAACAGTCATGGAGATGAGGTTTTTCATTTAGAAAACTTTGAAGAGGTAAGAGCTTTATCCTTTGATGACCCCATTATTGGGTGCCCTAAAAATGATATATTTTCTGTGTTAACTCTTCGACTTTGGTCAACAAAAGAATCTCCAAGAAACTTCGAGCTGCAAAGATATAATGCAGGCAAATTAGATCAGGCTGGGGAAAATACCTCTCTTACAGATGTCTTATATCCCAATGATCACCATGAAACTGGAAAGAGGATTAGACTCAAACAGGAGTTTTTACTTGTTTCTGCATCATTGCAAGATATTTTAACTAGGCATTTTCATTTTTATGATGATGCAGAGCTTGTAGCTGATAAAGTACGTATACAAATCAATGATACTCACCCAGCTCTTGCAGTAGCAGAACTCATTAGACTACTTACCTTAAAGCATAACGTTAGCTTTGATAAAGCTCTGGAAATCACCAAGACCTGCTGCAGTTACACTAACCATACAATTTTAAAAGAGGCTTTAGAAGAATGGAATGAACATCGCATGGAGTATTTACTTCCTAGGCAATATAAAATTATCCAACAGTTAAATCAGAGGTTTTGTGATCAAATACGTACCAAGTTTCCCAATGATGAAGAAAAAGTACGTAAAATGTCACTGTTTGGAGATGGCCAGGTTCGCATGGCCAACCTAGCTATTTTTGGAAGTCACAAAGTCAATGGCGTTGCTGAACTGCATACTCAGATTCTTAAAGAAACCCTTTTTAAGGATTTTAATGATTTATATCCTGATAAGTTTGTAAACGTTACTAATGGAGTCACTCATAGAAGATGGCTACTACACGCAAATCCTGAGCTCTCAGCTCTAATTATAGAAAAAATCGGAGATGAATGGATTACCGATTTTAGAAAAATTGAAAACTTAAAACAGCATGCGACTGATCCCGAACTTCAAAAAAAATTCTTAGAGGTAAAAAGAAAAAGAAAAGAGATTCTATTAAATTATCTATCAAAAGAAAATCCCATTCGCGACTACAAAGGCAAAATAATTGACACCATATGTAAATGTGATATTGATTCACTTATTGATGTCCAAATTAAAAGACTGCATGAATACAAAAGACAGCTTATGAATGCCCTTCATACTGTCATGCTATATTTTGACCTTAAAAATAATCCAGAATCACGAAAAATTAAAAGGACAGTTATCATTGGCGGTAAATCTGCCCCAGGATATTTAGTAGCTAAACAAATCATTCAGTATATTAATGCTATCGCAAGAAAAATAAATACTGATCCAGATATTCAAGACAAATTAAAAGTAATCTTTATTGAAAACTATAATGTCTCTTCGGCTGAAGTAATTATCCCTGGAGCAAATTTATCTCAGCAAATATCAAGAGCTGGTAAGGAAGCTTCTGGTACAGGCAACATGAAGCTCTCCATAAATGGGGCCCTCACCCTAGCAACAGAAGATGGCGCTAATATTGAAATGAGGCAAGCTATTGGAGACAATTGGTGGCCTTTTAGGTTTGGCGCCACTAAAGAAGAGATCGAAAAAATGCTACAAGCCAATTCTTATAAGGCTTTAGATTACTATATTCAAAATGAAAAAATCAAAAGGGCTGTAGATACTTTAATCGACAATACTTTTGCCATTAATGATGCAGAAAAAGAAGCATTTCAGAATTTACACCAATCACTTTTAGAAGGTCACTACAACCAGCCTGCTGATCAGTATTTTGTACTTAAGGACTTGGTTAGTTATTATGATACCAACTTAAAAGTTGAAGAGCTCTATTTACAGGAAAATAAATGGGCTGAATATGCACTCCATAATATTGCAGGAATGGGCAGGTTTTCTTCAGACGAAAGTATCTACAACTATGCTGAAAAAATTTGGGATATAAAACCTTGCCCAATTGACCACGAAACACTAGAAAAATTTAAAAAAAGATTTTTAGAGGCGGGATCAAAATCTCTTATCTAAAGACTCTAATGCTTTCTCATCCGATAAAATTTTCTTAAAAGCCTCAAATTGAAGCTCCGCAACTTCTCCATTAAATTGATACACTTTTTCATCTAAATATCCATATCTTAAGCCAATAAAAGGAATTTTTTGTTTTTCACAAAAAGTTTCAACAGGAAGAAGATGACTTTTTTTATCGTTCACAAAAACGATTTTCTTTGGTTGGCATTCTATTTTTTCCAAAAGCTTTTGCAAAGCAAGTCCTTTATCTGTGCCAGCAGTAAATAAAATCCCTTTTCTGAAAAGACATGCATTAGTGTTTTCAAAAAAGACTTCCTCTTTTGAAGGAGCTGTCTTGTCTAAGTGGATTTGAAAATCTTTTAATTGGTGAATGGTTCTTGTTGCTAAACCTAATCCCCTTGTTGTCATTCCCATAATACAGATTTGCTTTTCTTGAAGAGAATCAATCAAAGGTTTCGCCTCTTGTTCTACCAGTTTCATATCGGTAATACATTGTACTGCCATCCATTCAGAAAGAGCTTTTTCCAAAGCGTCAGAAGATGTATACCCTTCCTTTTGATACTGTTTCTTCCTATAATAAAACCACTGGTCTGAACCTAGAGTCTGCGCTGGCTCAATCAACGTATTATCAATGTCAAAAATAACTAAAGTTGTTTTATCTATGTAGCCATGCAAATCTTCTATATGGTTAATCTCAATGATTTCTGCATGGATTTGAAAAAAAATAAAAAGGAAAACAAATAGTTTATTCATGATCTATTCTTACACCCCATTTCATAAGAAGTTTTTCTAAAGAACTTTTTTTCTTCATTTTTTGAAAAGTTGCATTAAACTTGTCAATAAGATTGCTATTTTCTTTTAAGGTGATAAACCTAAGCCCCCTATCGTTTAAAGGTTCACTTGCAATCTTTAATTTTTGATAAAAAGTGTCTTCTACAAACGATATCGCAGGAATGTATTTTACAAAAGCTGCATCTACTTTATTGCTCAGTACATCATTTAAAGACTGCAAAATAGAAGTATAGATTTTAATGTTAGCGCATTGGTAAGAGCTTAAGTCCAACTTAGCCATGTCTGATTTTTGCACAGCTACTACCTTGTTTTTTAAATCGTGAACACTGCCAATACTGCTTTCTGATTTTGCAACAAGGACTGGCCCAAATGGAATGATAACATCAGAAAATGCATATTTCTCCAGATAAAAATTAAATGGATACGTTGAGCTTAAAATACCCTCATATTTCTCCTGATCCAAATTTGTGAGCAAATCCTGTCTGCTGTCATATATTTGCTCAAAAGAGATGTGATATTTAGCAGAGACTTTTAAGAAAAAGTCTTTTAAAAAGCCGGTAACATATGGAAGCATCGGAGAAAACTCCATGGAAGGCAAGGCAGGATCCATGCCAATTCTGGTATGACTTTTATCTTGAGAACTCTGACAACACAACAAGAACAAAAGACTCAAAAAAATAGGTATTCTTCTAATAGCTGACATTTTAATAGACCAATTTTATGTATTTATAGATTATTTTGATGATTATAAAAAAATTTGGCCACAAATTACTAGTATACTTTGAAAAAGGAGTCCATATGTTCCAAAAAGAAACTGCTTATATCATTGCTAATTTTGGGGGCCCCAGAAACCTCACGGAAATCAGACCATTTTTAGAAGCTTTATTGACAGATCCAGATGTCATAAGGACCAAATGGCCTAAATTTATGCAAGAATGGTTATTTAAAAAAATTGCTAAAAGAAGGGCCAAAAAGATTCAAAAAGACTACACAAAAATAGGAGGGAAGTCCCCTATTTTTCAAGATACGGAAAACTTGGCTTATGCTTTAAGTGAAAAACTGGATAAAAAAGTACTCACATTCCATCGATATCTCCCCACTACCCATCAAAACTTTATTGATGAGGTGAACCGGCTTAAAGTCGATGAAATCAAAATATTTCCCATGTTCCCACAATTTAGCTATGCTACCACAGGAAGTATTGCCAGATTTTTTTCCAAGCATTTTGAAGAGCCAATTTTAAGAAAAATGCGCTGGATAAAATCCTATCCCGGAAGCTCGCATTTCATCAACTCTTACCAAAAAAAAATTGAAGACCTTTTTTTAGAAAAAGACCTAAAGCAAGACGAGACAATGTTGTTATTTTCAGCCCATGGGGTTCCTGAAGAATTTATTACATCGGGAGATCTATACGAAAGCGAATGCCAAATATCTTTTCAAAAAATTATGCAAAAGTTTCCTTATGTTTTAGGAAAACTTTCTTTTCAATCGAAGTTTGGCAAGGGAGAATGGATAAAACCTTATACAGAAAAGGTATGTCATTCCATCGATGATCTTTCACAAGGAAGAAAAAACATTATTATTGTCCCTTTAAGCTTTACCAGTGACCACATTGAGACCCTTTATGAAATTGAGTATGAATACGTTCCTATTTTGAAAAATAAAGGATATCAAGTATATCGCTGCCCTGCTTTAAATCTAGATCCTAGCTGGATATCTTCTATCTATGAACTTTTAAAAAGTGATGATTTACTTACTAATCCAATGTTAATCCGAAAGCCTTTAAAAGAAAAAAATTGATAAAATCAACCTAGTTTCAGTACCCTCGCTGGGAACTTAGAAAAGGTTTAGATTATGCAAATGACCCCATCAAAGTTAACCCTACATACAGGTGAAACTTTTGATGGTCTAAGCCCTTCTTGGCAAGACAAAGAGTACTTAGGAGAAATAGTCTTTACAACAGGCATGTCTGGCTATGTTGAAACTTTGACAGACCCTTCCTTTTGCGACCAAATCATTGTTTTTACCTATCCTTTAATTGGAAATTATGGGGTACCTCAATCTAACGATTGGGAGTCTGCTAAAATCCATGCTGCCGGAGTGGTTATTAGTGAGCCTTGCCTTCACCCTGCCCATTTTGAAAGTTCCATGTCGCTATTAGACTGGTTAAAGTCTCAAAATGTTCCCTTGATTTCTCATGTTGATACTAGGGCTATTACCAAGCGACTGCGTAGCCAGGGGGTCATGCTTGCTGCTATCGGTAATAATGAACCTCTTCCTTCTTCTTTTTTTGATCCAAATCAAACTCACCTTGTGCAGAAAGTAAGCTGTCAGAAAATTACCTCCTTTGGCAACAAGGGGAAAAAAATTATAGCTATCGACTGTGGCATGAAAGAAAACATCATGCGCCATTTGAAAAGAT
This sequence comes from Chlamydiota bacterium, assembly GCA_050049995.1. Lineage (GTDB taxonomy): Bacteria > Chlamydiota > Chlamydiia > Chlamydiales > SM23-39 > 21-14-0-10-35-9. The sequence continues at coordinate 28,791 of JASFVE010000006.1, forward strand.
ATAATGGGGAAATAGTGCGGGTTCCTTACGACTATGACTTTACTCATGAACATTTTGACGGTGTTTTTATTTCTAATGGTCCGGGAGACCCCAGCTATTGCAAGGAGACAATTTCTATTCTTCAAAAAGTACTTCAACTAAAAAAACCTACTTTTGGAATCTGCCTAGGATCACAGTTAATGGCGCTTGCAATTCAAGCCCAAACCTACAAACTTACCTTTGGTCATCGAGGACAAAATCAACCATGTTTAAATCTAATAGATAAAAAAGCTTATTTAACATCTCAAAATCACGGATGGGCAATAGATGAGGCTACGCTGCCAGATGACTGGTCAGTTTATTTTCGCAATATCAACGATGGATCTGTAGAAGGCATTATCCATAAACAAGATCCGTTTTTTGCTGTGCAGTTTCACCCGGAGAGCAATCCAGGACCGCAAGATACTGCTTTCCTGTTTGAAAAGTTTTTTAAAATGGTGGACTTAGCGTGACATATAAAAAAGTAATTATTCTAGGCTCTGGAGGGTTAAAAATTGGGCAAGCGGGAGAATTTGACTACTCAGGATCACAAGCCATTAAGGCTTTAAAAGAAGAAGGGATCAAAACCATACTTATTAATCCTAATATTGCTACTGTTCAAACTGATGCAAGACTTGCCGATGAAGTTTATTTTCAGCCTCTAAATATTTCTTCTGTCACCAAAATTCTAGAAAAAGAGAAACCGGACGCTCTTTTTTTAAGTTTTGGTGGACAAACAGCTCTCAACCTGGGAGTTAAGCTATTTGAAAAGGGCACCTTAGACAAGTTCGGGATTGATGTTCTAGGCACATCTATTGACTCTATCAAAAACAGTGAAGACAGAGATCTTTTTAAAGAAAATTTAAGATCCATTGGCATTAAAACCCCTAAAAGCTTTGCAGCTACTAATGTACAAGAAGCACTAAATGCCGCTGATAAAATTGGCTACCCTATTATGATGCGCTCCGGTTTTTCTTTAGGAGGTCTTGGATCTGGCCGGATTACATCAAGAGAGCTTTTAGAAAAAAAAGCTAAAGAAGTTTTCAACACAGTGGATCAAATCCTAATTGAAGAGTATTTAACAGGGTGGAAAGAAGTAGAGTATGAAGTAATCAGAGATGGTAAGGATCAAGCTCTGACTATTTGCAATATGGAAAATTTAGATCCTATGGGCATTCATACTGGAGAAAGTATTGTTGTTGCTCCTTCTCAGACATTGAATAATCGAGAATATCAAATGCTTCGCTCTATCTCGATCAAAATAGCACGCCATTTCAAAGTCATTGGAGAATGCAATGTGCAGTTTGCCCTCGACCCAAAGTCGAGTGACTATCGTGTTATTGAAATGAATCCTCGCCTTTCAAGGTCAAGTGCCCTAGCCTCTAAAGCTACAGGCTATCCACTTGCTTTTGTCGCTGCCAAATTAGCCCTTGGCTATTCTCTAGATGAAATTGAAAATAGCATTACTAAAAAAACTAAAGCCTTTTTTGAACCATCCTTAGATTACATCGTTGTAAAAATTCCAAGATGGGACACCCACAAGTTAAAGCAGGCAGATAGAGTTATTGGAACTGAAATGAAAAGTGTGGGTGAAGTCATGGGAGTTGGAAGATCGTTTACTGAAGCTCTTCAAAAAGCAATACGAATGCTAAACATCGGTTCTATGGGGATAGAAGATTGTCCACAAGACCTTTCTGATTTAGAAGAAGAACTAGCAACTCCAACTGATAAACGAATTTTTGCCCTTTTCCATTTTTTTCAAAAAAACGGATCACTTGAAAGAGCTTTTGAGCTTACTCAAATAACTCCCTGGTTTTTATACCACATCAAATCTCTATCAGATGTTTATCATGAAATTCTTTCTCAACCACTTACTAAACAGTTGATAAAAAAGGCGAAGCAGTTTGGTTTTTCTGATAAAACACTTTCTCGAAGCTTTCCTCAAACAGAAGAAGAAATAAGAGAATTTAGGATTAACTGCGGCATTGTACCTTATATTAAACAAATAGATACTTTAGCAGGAGAATTTGAAGCTAAGACAAACTATTTATATCTAACATACCATGCAAGTGAAAGTGATATTTTTTCTGATAGCTCTCCTAAAGCTATTGTTCTAGGATCAGGACCTTATTGTATTGGCTCTTCAGTTGAGTTTGACTGGTGCGCGGTAAATACAGCTAAAACATTACGAGATAACAACACCCAAGTTGTTGTTATCAACTCAAATCCAGAAACAGTATCTACAGATTTTGATGAATCTGATCGCCTTTACTTCGAGGAATTAACCTTAGAAAGAGTGCAAGACATAGCTGATTTTGAAAACCCAATGGGCATTATTGTATCCGTTGGCGGACAGATTGCCAACAACTTAGCACTCCCCTTGGAAAAAAGAGGATATAACCTGCTTGGAACCAAAGGAAAAGATATAGATAGAGCTGAAGACCGAGAAAAGTTCTCTTCACTTTTGCAAGATTTACATATAGATCAGCCTTTATGGGAAAGTGCTACCTCTTATGAGGCTACTATGAACTTTGCCATGAAATATGACTATCCTGTCCTAATCAGACCTTCTTATGTTTTATCAGGCGCTGCCATGAATGTCATATATTCCAAAGAGGAACTAGAAAAGCTACTCCAACATGCAACAGTTATTTCTAATGAACATCCTGTTGTTGTCTCAAAATTTATACCTAATGCAAAAGAGTTGGAAATAGATGGCGTCGCAGATAAGGGAAAAGTAGTCATTGAAGCAATATCTGAGCATATTGAAAATGCAGGAGTACATTCAGGAGATGCAACTATCGTACTGCCTCCACAAAGGCTTTATTTAGAGACAATCAGAAAAGCAAAAAAAATTACCCGCAAAATTATCGCAGCGCTACATATTACCGGTCCTTTTAATATTCAATTTATAGCAAAAGAAAATGAATTGAAAGTGATAGAGTGCAATGTTAGAGCCTCCCGCTCTTTTCCTTTTGTATCTAAAGTAACCGGGCATAATTTTATTGAAATTACTACCTTAGTTTTGCTGAAAAAATATAAACCTCAAGCTTACGAAACGTTAGAATTGGACTATGTTGGCGTAAAAGCTCCGCAGTTTTCTTATAACCGTTTAAAAGGTTCTAACCCAGTTGCCCATGTAGAAATGGCATCTACCGGTGAAGTTGCTTGCATTGGAGAAAGATTGAGTGATGCATTTTTCAGGTCTTGGCTTTCCACTGACCAATGGTTAAAAGGAAAAAGAATTTTAGTTAGTATTAGCTCACACCATAAAGTAAAGATCTTAGAAAGTTTAAGAGCACTAGAGGAAAAAGGATGGGAAATTTATGCAACGGAAGGCACTCATGATTTTTTATCCAAAAATGGAGTAGGATCTATTTTTGTCTATAAAGTCTCTCAAAAACACGAACCCAATGCAGCTACTTTAATAGAGCAAAAGGAAATAGACTTAATTATTAATATTCCCAAAAAAACTAGCCTTAGAGTCAAAACAGATGGATTTAATATCCGGAGGCTGGCCATCGACCACCATATTCCTTTAATTACAAATGTGCAATTGTCTGCTTTGCTTTTAAACTGTTTAAAAGAAATGGATGCCACATCTCTTGAAGTAAAGTCATGGAGTGAATTCATCTCTTTTTAAAATTTTTCTAAAAAAAATTCAGTTTAAACATCTCCTTTTGTAATCTGTTATTTTTTCTTATGAGTTTTAATAGATTTTTTACAAAGAGTTTATAATGAAGTGGTTGTACCTTATTATTTTTCCTTTCATCGTTTTTTCTTCTCCTAAAAAAGCATTAATTTTTGGAGTCACAGGGCAAGATGGGGCCTATTTATCTGAGTTTCTTTTAGAAAAAGGATATGAAGTACATGGAGTAAAGCGTAGATCTTCTTCTTTAAACACACAAAGGGTTGACCACTTATACCAAGAACCTCAAGATGAAACTCGTTCTTTCTTCTTGCATTACGGTGATTTGACAGACACTTCAAATGTACTATCTATAATTCAAAAAGTGCAACCAGACGAAATCTATAATTTAGGAGCGCAAAGTCATGTCCGCGTTTCCTTTGAACTTCCTGAGTACACAGCTGACGTAGATGGTTTAGCCACTTTGCGCATATTAGAAGCCATCCGATCTTTAAACATGGAGAAAAAAGTTCGCTTTTATCAAGCCTCTACTAGTGAGCTATATGGTCTTGTCCAAGAAATTCCTCAAAAGGAAACTACTCCTTTTTACCCAAGATCTCCTTATGCTTGCGCAAAACTGTTCGCTTATTGGATTACAATAAATTATCGAGAAGCCTATGGCATCTATGCTTGTAACGGAATACTATTCAACCATGAGTCTCCTAGAAGAGGAATTACCTTTGTTACAAGAAAAATCACACAGGCAGTTTCGCGCATTAAAGAAGGGCTTCAAGATACACTTTATTTAGGTAACTTAGATGCTAAAAGAGATTGGGGTTATGCTAAAGACTATGTGGAAGCCATGTGGCTTATGCTTCAGCAAGACATCCCTCGTGATTTTGTAATTGCTACAGGCGAGATGCACTCTGTCCGCGAATTTGTTGAAGCCTGCTTTAAAGAAGTTGGCATCAACATTGTATGGCAAGGTATCGGAGTCAATGAAATCGGCATAGATAAAAACACCAAACAAGTCTTAGTTAAAGTAGATCCCCGTTATTTTCGCCCTACTGAAGTAGAACAGCTGATTGGAGATGCTTCTTTAGCAAAGGATTATCTGAACTGGAAACCAAAAACGACCTTTCAAAGCCTGGTAAAGATAATGATGCAAGCAGATCGTAACATCGCCTTCCAAGAAACACTACTTAAAAACGGTTATCAAAATTAAGGTTTTTTAGAGATTGGAACATTTAGAACATTGACCAAAACTTTTTTTTTGCCTTTAATTAGCGATTAAAAAAAAGTTTTACATATGAATAAAAGTCCTATATCCCAAACAGATAAACAAGAATATGAATTTGGAGGCCCTATTGGAGCCTTCTTTATCATAATTTTTTCACATTTACTACTATACTATTTATGGATTTCTCTAACCTATTACAACGGATCTTTAGTTTATCCTTCTTCCATAAGTGACTTCTTCCCTTTTTTACATCGCATGACTAACTATATTTTAGAAGGTGCCCAGCCTACAATGTATGCTGCTGGCATTTACTTAGGGTTGATTGCTTTCCAGTTTTTACTAGCTAAAATATTGCCAGGAATAAATGTAAAAGGTTTACCAGTTCCTTCAGAAGGAAATATTCAGCTAAACTATTTATGCAACGGAGTTGCCAGCTGGTATGTAACTTTGATTGTTGCGGTCGCCCTACACTATACTGGAATTTTTCCTCTAACTGCTCTAGCTGATAATTTAGGTCCTTTAATTACTGTTGGCATCATTACAGCTAACCTCTTTGCATTAACCTTATTTATCATTGCCACTATAACAAAAAAAGAAACGACTCCGACAGGAAACCTGATCTATGATTTTTTTATGGGAAAAATGCTAAACCCAAGAATTTGGGGGGTTGATATAAAACTATTTTCTGAGATCCGTATTCCCTGGGTACTTCTTTTCTTCTTAACATTGTCCGCTGCTGCTAAGCAATATTCCCTATATGGTACAGTTACAGCTCCTATGGTTTTTATGATTCTAGCGCATGGCCTTTATGTTAATGCATGTATGAAAGGAGAAGAGTGCATTCCTACGACATGGGATATTTTCCATGAGAAATTTGGATGGATGTTAATTTTTTGGAATTATGTAGGCGTTCCCTTTGTTTACTGTTTTTCTTCCTTCTACATCTTAGAAAATAACATCCATCACTCATCTATCTATATGGTATTTCTCTTTGTCCTCTTATTAGGAGCTTACTATGTATGGGATACGGCAAACAGTCAAAAAAATAGATTCCGTATGCAATTAAGAGGGACCTACATTAAGCGAAAAACTTTTCCCCAATTACCTTGGGGAACACTGAAAGATCCCAAATATATAAAAACTTCAGATGGAGGGGCCCTTCTAATTGATGGCTGGTATCGTTATGGTCGAAAAATCCATTATACAGCAGATACTCTTATGGCAATAACTTGGGGCTTAAGTTGTGGGTTTTCAGGGATCTTGCCTTATTTGTATCCAGTATTTTTTGCTTTAATGATTACGCATCGCTACCAAAGGGATGTTTATCGCTGCTCCAAAAAATATGGATCCGACTGGGACCGCTACTGCAAAGCAGTCCCCTATAAATTTATACCTTACGTATATTAGATGCAGCCTCAGCGAGGTTATGTAACACATAAACATTGTCGGAAGGCTCTATTTCAATGGTATGAGGCTGCTTGGAATCTGGGACATTAGATAGGAAAATGCTGTTTAGATTATTCAAAAGTTCTCCTCCTACTTCTTTCATAAAAGCATTTAATTTTTGAATTAAGTTAGTCCCATTATCTTTATATGGAACAACCAAACAATTAAGGGGAATTATTGTTTTATTTGAGACTCTAAGTTCTAAAGAAATATCTTCGTAAGCATCGTCATGCATATTTTTAACTTGTTTTGAAATACCCTCTAAAAAAACTTGAAGAATTTTTTCTTGCTCATCTGTAAGAATAGCACCAACAAAAGGGATAAATATAAAAACTGAAGCTTTAGGAAGCATCCTACTGTGAATCACCGTATTGAACTCACTACCTGATGTTGCTTTTTCTAACTTATCCGAATAAAAATTTGGATTACCCTTTACTGAACTTGTTACTGGTGTAATAACTGGATTTGCAGCTGATGCCATAATATACCTCAAAAAAAATTTGGATATGCAATATTTGGAATGAAGAAACTTTTAAGCAAGTACAAAAATAAATTTTTTAAAATCTTTGTTAAAACCGTTAGTTTTTTCCTTAAAAAGAATTGCATCAACTCTAAGAACTTACGGGTTTTGATCTTATCAACAACTGGCCTTGGCGACTCTCTTTGGGCCACTCCTGCTTTTTCTATTTTAAAGCAATACTTTCCAAATGCTTATTTAGCTGTTCTTACCACACCTTTTGGTGAGCAAGTTTTTCAAAACAATCCGCATGTTAACCAAATTTACACTCTTGCTTCTTCATGGTTCTTCTTATGGAAAAAGTTAAAAAAGGAAAAGTTTCAAGTTGTGTTTCATTTCCATACTTCCCAAAGGTTCGTCTTGCCTTTAAGTTGCATTATTGGAGCTGAAAAAATTGTAGGAACAAAAAATAAATGCAAAGGATTAGATTTCTTATTAACTAATGCTTTTGACGACAATAAAACCCATGAAGTGGTAAGGAGATTGGAACAATTAGAAGCCTTACAAATTTTTACCAAGCCATCGACTCTTTCTTTTTATCTAACAGAAAAAGAAAAAGAACAGTCTCGAAAGTTTGTTACACCTAACAAATTAAAGGTTGCTATTCATCCAGGAGCTAAAGACAGCTATAAGTGCTGGCCTTCATCAAATTTTATAAAACTTATTCACCTGCTGCACAAAAACTTTTCTATAGATCTTTATCTAACAGGCTCATTTCATGAAATGAGCGCATTAGAAAAAATTGCCTCAGAGGCGCCTTTTGTTCAAATAGTACAAAACTTCGACATAAGAAAATTTGCTGGCTTACTTTCTCAAATGAACCTTGTCATTTCTAATGATACAGGTCCTATGCACTTAGCTGAGGCCTTAAACATCAAAACAATCGGCATTTTTTCTCCGACCAACCCAAATCTTTGTGGACCTCTTTCTGAAAATTCTTATGTTTTTTATAAAAAAAGGACCTGTTCTTCTTGCATAGCAAGAAAATGCAGAGAACCTTTTTGTCTCTATCAAATAGGTCCTGAGGAAGTCTTTGAAAAATGTAAATTTTTACTAGCCCATTAAAAGCTTCCCCCTTAAGATTAAAGGAAACTTTTTACAAACAACATGTCAAACAAGTTTGCAGGTAGAGATTTAGTATCTATCTTTGATCTTACCAAATCAGAAATCTTATATATTTTAAAAAAAGCCAGAGAATTAAAGAAAAATCCAAGACCTGATCTTTTAAAAAATAAAATCCTGGCAAACTGCTTTTTTGAACCTTCTACACGAACAAAACTTTCTTTTGAAACAGCCATGCTTCGCCTTGGTGGAAATGTTATTGGCTTTTCTGACAGCAAAATAACCTCTACGGAAAAAGGAGAATCATTATCTGATAGTATGAAGGTTATGAGCTCTTATGCGGATATAATTGTTATGCGACACCCTTTAGAGGGATCTGCTATGCAAGCTGCCGAAGTAAGTTCTGTGCCAGTTATCAATGCTGGCGATGGAGCCAACCAACATCCAACGCAGACTTTAGTAGACTTATTTACCATTGAAGAGTCTCAGTCTAGCCTAGAAGATTTAAAAATAGCGTTTGTAGGAGATTTGAGATATGGCAGAACAGCCCATTCCTTGGCTTTAGGCCTGTCTAATTTTAAAGCTCGCATGTATTTCATTTCCCCTCCTACTTTAAGCTTGCCTGAAGAAGAAACCAGCGACCTTAAAAAGAAAGGGATTAAGTTTTCTTTTCACAAATCTTTTGAAGAAGTTCTAGATAAAGTTGATATTCTTTATATGACTCGCATTCAGAAAGAGCGCATACCTTATTTAGAGTATCAAAAATTACAAAGTCAGTACGTTCTACAGCTCCCACATTTAAAAAAAGTCAAAAAGAATATGAAAATTCTTCATCCCTTACCAAGAGTGCATGAAATAGACATCGATATAGATAAAACTCCTCATGCATATTACTTCCAACAAGCTGCCAATGGAGTTTTTGTAAGAGAGGCCATACTCGCTCTATTTTTAGGAGGAAATATTGGATAGGACACTTTTAGTAGCTGCTATTAAAAATGGTACGGTAATTGATCACATAGCTCAAGGCGAAGGGCTTAAAATCTTACGCCTTTTAAATTTTTATCTGCATGAAGATCTTGTGACCATTGGCCTTAATCTACCAAGTAAGGCTTTAGGAAAAAAAGATTTAATTAAAATTGAAAACTGCCAGATAAATGTAGAGCAAGCAAAACAAATAGCACTTTTCTCTCCCCTGGCCACAATTAACTATATCGAAAACTATAAGGTTGTCAGAAAAATAAGCAATACTCTTCCAAGTCAAATTTCATCAGTACTTATTTGTCCTAATCATCAATGTATTACCAACCATGAAAGGCTCAAGACATATTTTACAGTTGAGCAAATTGGCTCTTTAATTGAGTTATCTTGTAAATACTGCCGTAAAAAGTTTTCTAAAGAAGAAATAAAAGAGTTTATTAGTGATAGAAATTAAAAACGCAACAAATATTGAAGGGAAAAAAGTTACTCATTTTATAGAAAGCAAAGAAAATCGGACAATTGACGCCTCAGGTCTTACACTGTTACCTGCGCTCATTGACCCACATGTGCATTTTAGGGTTCCTGGACATGAATATAAAGAAACCTGGGAAACCGCTGCAAAGGCAGCTATTTATGGAGGGGTTACAACTGTATTTGATATGCCCAACAACACTCCTCCTTGCATAAGTTTTTCAGCTCTCAAAGACAAAAAGAAAAAAATATTTAATCAGTTAAAAAATGTAGACATTCCCCTTCGTCATTTTTTTTACCTTGGTGCAGATAAAGCTCACTTACATGAAATAGAAAACTGTAAAGAAGATATTATTGGCATAAAGGTATTCATGGGGTCCTCCACCGGAAGTTTACTAATTCAAGATAGTAAAACTTTAGAAGAAGTATTTAAAACCGCTGAAAAACACAACCTCCCTATAGCAGTCCATGCAGAGGATGAAGAAATGATTCAAAGCAATAGACGTCAGATGAAGGGACCTTTAAGTTATAGCGGCCACTCTCTAATACGAGGAGAAAAAGCAGCTGAAAAAGCTGTGCATAAAATAGTCTCACTTGTAGAAAAATACCCTACTAAAGTCTACATTCTTCATGTAAGTACACATGGCGAGCTCGAAATCATTAGAAAAGCTAAGCAAAAGCACCTGCCTATTTACGCCGAGGCAACGCCTCATCACTTGTTTCTAACAATCGATGACTATAAGGAATGTGGCGCCAAAGCGGTCATTAACCCACCTCTTAGAAAATCGATTGATAGAAATGCCCTTTGGGAAGGCATAAAAGACGGGACGATAGATTGCATAGGTTCAGACCACGCTCCGCATACATTGGAAGAGAAAAATAAGCCTTATGGAGCTTGTCCCTCGGGCATGCCAGGTATCGAAACAATGTTGCCATTGTTATTAGATGCATATAACAACAATCGTTTAACACTGCAGGAAATTGTCTCTCTTACTCATCTAAGGATTCAAGACATTTTCAACCTTCCTCTCATTGATGATGTTGTTTTAGTGGATCTAAACCTTGAAAAAAGAGTTGGTCATATGAAAACAAAAGTAGGCTGGTCATGTTTC
>JASFVE010000007.1:0-38245 GCA_050049995.1 Chlamydiota bacterium
ATAAAAAGCTCATATAAACAGCTATACATCAAGTAGTGTTTTATATATCCGAAATTACAAGCGACTCTAATCCCTTTGGCCTTACCCTCTTTTTTAGGAGCGTGATTCCTAAAATGTATGGCGCTGAACCTGAAAATGCCTTAATGATTCACTCCCAATTTAAGAAAATAAGAGAGAAAACGAAAGACCCTTTATTTTTACCTAATTTAATTAAAAAATACTTTTTAGATAACCCACACTTTTTAAGACTTCACTTAAAGCCAAGTAAAACGCTATTAAACGAAGAGTATGAAAAGGAGCAAATCTTATTAAAAACAATCCAAGAAAAACTGAATGACTCAGAAAAAAAAGCAATCATTCATAGCGCACAAGAGCTGGATATTTTTCAAAAGCAACAAGAAAATGAATCAATTGAATGCCTACCTAAAATAACGATTAAAGACGTTTCTTCTGAAATTAAAGACTATCCATTAGAGAATCATCATCAAGATAATTTAGATGTTTTTTATCATGAATGTTTTACTAATAAAATAGTTTATGCAGATATCTTTTTCGACCTTCCTAACATTGAAAATGACGACCTTACCTATTTATCCTTATTTCAAACTCTACTAACAGACCTCGGTGCAAAAGAAAAAAGCTATCAGCAAACACTAGAATATATGCAGGAGTATACAGGAGGCGTGGATGCCAGCATTTCTTTACATATCCAAGCTGATAATCCCAGAAACTGTAAACCTACATTCTGCCTTAGAGGTAAATCTCTCTACAGAAATACTGAAAAGCTATTTACCATTTTAAAAGACTTCTTAACAGCTCCCAAAGTAGAAGATCCCAAAAGAATTAAACAACTTCTATTACAACTCAATAGCCATTTAGAAGCTCAAGTTAATAGAAATGCCATGCAATATGCTGTTTTATCTTCTTTAAGCGGTCTATCTCCTTGCTCTTATGTCTATAACCAATGGCATGGACTTCCTTTTTTCAAGCTTATTAAGTTTCTTGTGCAAGATATTGACCAAGGGGTCGCTCTCGTCATTAAAAAATTCAAAGAATTTGTAACGAAAGTCTTAAATATCCACCAAATGCATCTTGTGCTTGCCTGCGATAGAAAACACTTTGAGTCGATAAAATCACAGAACTTTTTCCAAATCAATGACATAAAAAGCAGGGAAATTACCCCATGGAATAATGACTTTTCTGTAACACCTGTATCTTCCCATAGTTATGAATTGGCTTTACCTGTAGCCTTTACTAGTATGGCTTATAAAGCAGTAGGTTTTACTGACAAACACTCTCCATATCTTCTTATAGCCACTCACCTAATGGAAAATCTTGTTTTGCATAATGCCATAAGAGAAATTGGAGGTGCTTACGGTAGTGGAGCTACTTATTCCCCTACTTCTGGACATTTTTATTTTTATGCTTATCGAGACCCACATATTAAAAGCTCCCAAAAAGCCTTTGAAAAAGCTATTACCTTTATAGCTGAAGGTAATTTTTCAGAAGACCAGCTTGAAGAAGCTAAATTAGGAGTTATTCAAAGTATTGACTCTCCTGTTTCTCCTGGCAGTAGAGCTGTTACTGCCTATATTTGGCAAAAGGCAGGCAAAACATCTTCTATGAGAAAAGACTATCGAAATAATATCTTACAAGCTTCAAAAAAAGATGTTACAGAAGCAATAAAAACCTGCTTATCCTCCCAAGAATTTATGGGAACCTTAGTTACCTTTGCAGGACCTAACTTATTAAAAAAAGAACTTAACGAGTCATTTCCTAGATTTAAAATCTAAAAAACACATCTTTATAATTTTTTAATATTTAACAACGATAATATTAATTAAATAAAACTAATTTATATTATGGTTAATAATATTAAATCCTATACTTCTGTTGAAGTACAGCAGAATCTTGGTGATTTAAATAGCCTTCAAACAGCTGCTGAGAATGGTCTTATTATAAGATTGGACTCTAAAAAAAATATTTACACTCTACAATCAGGATGGGAGCATTCATTAAGTAACTTCTTTATTAAGTGGTATAAAGAAGGATTTGTTTCTGCCTGGAAAAACCAAACAAGCCCCCTTCTACAGAAAATTCAAGCTGTTTTTGAAGATCGTCTAAATATTATCAAATATGAAAGCAACGCAAAAATAAAGCAACAAGAAGCAAAGTTAGAAAAACAAAAGTCTCATACGTTATCAGAGCAAGATAAAATTTACCAAACAAGCAGAAGAGAACTTGTTGCCGAAGCAAGCCATAAAATTGCTGCCTTAAAAGCACAAACAGAGCTATCAAGTGATCAGCTACAAGCTGGAGTTGCATTAGAAAAACAAAAACTTTTAAAGGCTGTTAAAAAATTAAACCATCAATTAAAAAATGCGCAACTTGCAACGTTACAAACTTATCATGAAAAAAGCGTTGCTTTGTATGATAGAAAAGTAGAAGCCATAAAAGAGTATAAAAAAAAGGCTGCCTCCTTAAATAGGATTTTTGATAACGTCCAACTTATGATTACAAGAATTATGCAAAAACTAGAAATGCCTAGTTTTATTCATAAATTGAAGGACCGCTTAACCTTGATTAGTGAATTGAATGATTCATTGGAATATCCTGAAGCTCCAGAATTAGCACATCAAAGAGCTCCAGAATTATTTACTCCTCTGTTAGAGCCTAAAGAACGATTAAAAGAAATCCAGCAGTTTTTCCAAAGTCTTCAAGAAGAAAATTTGGACCTAGAGATTGCTCGCAAGGTTATACGAAGGGAAAAACCAGTACAACTTGAAGCATGGCGAGATGCCAAAAAAACTCAAGGACAGCAAGTTCTTTACATTCTGGAAGAAATGGTATCAGACCTTAAAAAAATCAAGCACGACTATTCTGATTATAGGCAAGAAGTCGATAGACTCAAGGTTCGCATTATGGTAGGGCTACCTACAATACCTTATCAGGAAATTGTTGCCTCCAATCTTTACCAAGACATAACCGCCATATAAACTTGTTCTTGTTGCAAAATTCACCTCAGAAGATAATAATTCCTAGTTTAAACGACTAAGGAGTAAGTGAGGTAATTATGCAAAATATTAAAAAGTCTTTTATAGTATTGGCAGTAATAACTTCTTTCTTATCACTACAACTACAAGCCTCCAATATTAATGGTAAAAAAGTATTAGAGGAGACGTCTCAAGCATTTATACAAATCGGAAAAAGTGCTGTTCCAGCAGCAGTTTTTATAAAATCAGAGATAAAGCAGCAAAACACAGCACATTTTGGACAGGATCCTTTTGACTTGTTTAACGATGAATTCTTTAAAAGATTTTTTGGAGCACCTTCTGTTAGACCAAGATCAGAGCCCCAGCCTGAACTATCTAGTGGGTCGGGCTTTATTGTATCTTCTCAAGGCCATATACTTACAAATTTTCATGTGGTCAAAGATGCTGAAGCAATCAATGTCTTATTAAATGACGGTCGGGAATTTAAAGCTACCCTGATAGGATCGGATCCTAAGACTGATCTTGCTGTTTTAAAAATTGACGCTAAAGACCTCCCTTTTCTCAAATTTGGAGATTCAGATAAGTTACAAATTGGTGAATGGGTAGTAGCTATAGGCAACCCTTTTGCTTTAGAATCTACTTTAACTCATGGTGTTGTCAGCGCTAAAGGAAGACAAGATCTTGGCATCACTTCTCTAGAAGATTTTATTCAAACAGATGCTGCTATTAACCCAGGAAACTCAGGCGGTCCTCTTTTAAATTTAGAAGGTGACGTGATAGGAATTAATACTGCTATTGTTTCTAGAAACGGCGGTTATATGGGTATTGGATTTGCAATCCCCAGTAATATGGCCAAACATGTTCTTGATCAAATTCTAGACACAGGAGTTGTTAAAAGAGCCTATTTAGGCATTATGCTACAGCCATTAGATAAAGACTTAATCGACGCTCTTTCTTTAGATAAAAACTCTGAAGGTATTTTAATTTCAGAAGTAATGAAAGACTCCCCTGCTGAAAAAGGTGGATTAAAGCATGGTGACATCATTGTAGGTCTTAATGGCAAAGCTGTAAAAAATCCTAATAAGTTTAGAAATGAAATAGCCTTAATGAACCCAGGAACATCCGTTAATTTAAACATTTTACGAACTGGAAAACAAAAATTACTTACAGTAAAGCTTGGAACTCTTTCTGAACAGGAAATAGGTTCTGTTGAATTTTTTGACAAATTAGGCATTGATGTAGATAGTTTATCAAATATATCAGCTGACATGCTATCTAAGCTTGGCTTGGAGCCTCATGAAAATGGCGTCTTAATAACTAAGGTAAAACCAGGTTCTCCTGCAGCGCAGGCAGGGTTAAGGCCTTATTATCTTGTTACTGCTCTTGTTGTTAATTGGAAAAATCAAATTAAAATCAATAATTCTAATGACCTTACTAAAGCACTTCAAGAAGTTGCTGGCAACAAGTACGTAGTTTTGATTGTAAGACACCAAAAGTATCAGAAATATTATACACTAAAAATCCAATAAGATCATGCCCTCGATAAAGAGGGCTTATTTACTTAGCTGTGTTATCAGCCTTAACATTCTATCTAAAATTGACTGGGATTTTTTACTGACCTCTGCAAAAGGAGATTGTAACAACTCAGTTAAAACCTCTCTTTCTTTTAGAAAAATTTCAGAAAAATCTCTCGCATCTACAGTAAGCATATCAAGCGACTTTTCAACAAGTTCAAGCCTTCTTTCAATAAGCGTCAACAAAGAATTATGTAAAGATCGTTTGATAGAAGAAATTTTCTTTTCTTGTTGATCAAGCTCTTCTTCTGCAATTTCTAATAAACTAGAAAGATGATTAATATTTTTAATTTCATTAAGATCTTTAAAGATCTCCATTTGAGTTAATTCCAAGTGATTAGATCTCTGGCATGCCATACAGAGCAAAAGAAAAAGGAATACGGATTTATACATCTATTTCAACTTATTTATAAAAGACTGAAAGTCTTGGTCTTCAGAAATAGATTGGAATACCTCTTCATTCAATATTTTTTCAAGACTTAAATTTCCAAAATGAAAAGCTGTTTGCAACCACCCTCCTGCAAACTTTCCCTTTTTTAAGTGAGCAAATGCCTTAGCATTTTTTATAGCTACTTCCTGTGTTGGAGCTGCTTGATAACATTCAGTGGAAAGCTCAGCTACTAACTCATAATTTTCATGAATATAGGCTAAGCGGTGTAATAAACAAAGCGCTTCGGGAGTTAGATTATCTTTATGAGGTAATAGCAGTTGATATGCTTTTTCTACATTTTGTTCATCGTAATATAAAAAAGCTAAGTACTGGCTTGCTGTTATATTTACTATTCCAGATTTAGCTTTAGCAACAACTTCTTCAAAAAGATGTTTAGCTTCTTGCTTTTTGTTTTGCCTTAAAGCAGCTTCAGCTTTCATACTTAAATTTTTTACAGTCTCATCTTGATCATAACTTGTTAAATTCTTTGATCTTCTCCAAGAATCAAAAGCCTGAAAAGCAAAGAGAAAAAATAAGGCACCCACTATAAAAAATTTTGTTAGGAAAAAGTAAAGACTAATAAGGCCAGCTATGATCATGCCGACAAAAAGAGCATAGCGAATACCCTTTACCCCCCAAATACCTTCAAAAATTATACGGAGTAGCTGCCCTCCATCCAATGGGAGTACTGGAAGCAAATTGACAATACTCCAGAAAAGATTCACAAACTGAAGAATTTGAAAGGATCTTATTAGAAGAGGATTTTGCAAAAAGTGTAACTGTAAAATCAATGTGGCAAATACAAACAAAAATATTCCAAATAACGGCCCATTAAATGTGATGATGAATTGTTGCCAAAGTTTTAGTTTGTCCCCCTGATAAGAAGTAAGGCCACCTAAAGCAATAAAATCTATTCGAGGGTGCTTGCCAAAAGCAATAGCAGTTAGAGCATGCCCCATTTCATGAACAAGGATAGAAAGAAAAATAATGACTACCCAAATTAAGGTTCCAACAAGAACCCCTGCGCCTAAAAATGAATGATTCAACCACCCAATTAAGGTGGCAAAAATCCAAAATAAAGGATTAACTCTAATAGGAATTTTATATTTTGACATTTTATTTTTGTAGTGCTCGTTGTATTACAAGGCCCATTTCAGCTGGGTTTTCCGTAACTTGTGAACCTGCTTTTTGCAGCGCTTCAATTTTTGCCTTAGCAGTCCCCTTACCTTGCGATATGATAGCTCCAGCATGCCCCATTCTTCTACCAGGGGGAGCTGTGACACCAGCTATAAAAGCTGCTGTCGGCTTCTTCGCGTTAGCCTTTATCCACTCAGCAGCCTCTTCTTCTGCTGACCCTCCAATCTCACCTATTAACAAAATAGCATGCGTTTGTTCATCTTCATTAAATAATTTCAAAGCATCTATGAAGTTGGTGCCATTTAAAGGATCACCTCCTATGCCGATACACGTCGATTGACCTAAACCTAACTGGGTTGTTTGCCAGACAGCTTCATAAGTCAATGTTCCCGACCTAGAGACAATACCAACATTTCCTTTTTTATGGATATATCCAGGCATTATACCGAGTTTACACTCATCAGGGGTTATGATGCCAGGGCAATTTGGTCCTATTAAGCGGCTAGTCTTAGACAGGTCCATAGCTCGCTTAACCTCTATCATATCTTTGATCGGAATACCTTCTGTGATGCAGATAATCAACTCTATATTTGCATCCTCTGCTTCTAAGATAGCATCAGCTGCAAAAGGCGCTGGAACAAAAATTAAAGAAGCGTTGATATCTAGTTGTTTTTTTGCTTCGTAAACGGTATCAAAAACAGGAAGTTCTAATACTTCCAATCCCCCTTTCCCTGGAGTTACCCCACCTAAAATCTTCGTTCCATACTCTAAACAAGCTTTAGCGTGAAACTTACCTGCTTTGCCGGAAAGGCCCTGTACAATCGCTTTTGTTTCTTTATTCACTAAAATGGGCATATCTTTATAAACCTTTTTTAGCAGCAGCAACAGCTTTCATAGCCGCTTCATTTAAATCTTTAGCTGTTTCAATAGGTAAGTTGGAATCTAGCAACATTTTCTTTCCCTGCTCTACATTTGTACCTTCCATTCTTACTACTAAAGGAACATGGATTTTTAATTCTTTAGCAGCTTGTAAAATCCCTTCAGCTAATACTTCACAATTCATAATGCCACCGAAAATGTTCACTAAAACAGCTTTGACATTAGGGTCTGACAGAATAATGCGGAAGCCGGCTGCTACCTTTTCTTTTGAAGCTCCTCCGCCTACATCTAAAAAATTAGCAGGTTTTGATCCATGCAATTGGATGATATCCATAGTAGCCATAGCAAGACCGGCGCCATTAACCATACAGCCAATATCTCCTTCCATAGCGATATAGGCGAGGTCAAATTCCTTGGCTGATACTTCAGATTTAGAAACTTGAGATGGATCGAAGTAGTTGGCAAGGTCAGGTTGTCTAAATAGCGCATTATCATCAATCGTTAACTTGGCATCAATAGCAAAAAGTTGATTTTCTTCAGTAAGAACTAATGGATTAATTTCTAAAAGAGTAGCATCCTTTTCCGTAAACATTTTAGCAAGCTTAAAGGCAATATCTGCTCCTAGGTCAGCCAGTTTTTCTTTCCATCCCATAAAATTTGTCAAAGTTAAAAGCTGATATTTTTTTAGTGTTCCATTTAAGGATAAAGGAAGCTTTAAAATTTTATCAGGATGCTTGGCAGCTACCTCCTCTATCTCTATCCCGCCTTCCGGGGAGGCTATCATTACAGCTTTGGAAGTAGCTCTGTCCATAATTATACCGAGATAATACTCCTTTTTAATAGAAGCTGGCTTAGAGATAAGGACTTTTTCTGATATAAGCCCCTCTTTTCCAGTTTGATTATTCACTAACTTAAAACCGATTAACTCTTGCGCGTAGCTGATTATTTCATCTTTTGTCTTAGCAAACTTGACACCGCCTGCTTTACCTCTTCCACCTGCATGAACCTGAATTTTGACTATAGCCTGGTTAAAATCATGAGATTCAATAAAGTTTTTCACTTCTTCAATTTTAGCTGCTACTGTCCATTCTGGCACAGGGATGGCATACTTTTGTAAAACTTCTTTTGTCTGATATTCGTGTAAGTGCATTTTTATTCTTCTTTAGAATTTTCTATATATGATACGATTTAATTTCTTAGAAAGACTTTTATTTGCTTTATGTTAGGTTTTTTCAAATCAAAATTAAAAAAAATTTCTAAATCCCTTTCCAATATTAAATTTACTCTTGGGGATAAAATTCGTAGGATCTTATCCGGAAAAGTGGATGAATCAGCCTATGAGCACCTTGAGCAGCTTTTTTTTGAAGCTGACTTAGGGGCTGAACTTTCTATGGACTTAGTGGAAAGAGTACGAAGAAAAATCCAAAAAAACAAAGAGATTTCTTCTGAAGAAATTTTAAAGGACATTAAAGAAGAATTACTTGCTTACTTTCCCGAAAATAAAAAAAACCTTGAAGTTGATAAAAAGCCTTACGTTGTCATGATTGTTGGGGTCAATGGGAGTGGAAAAACTACCTCCATTGCCAAGCTTGCTTCCAAATTAAAAAAAGAAGGGAAAAAAGTTTTATTAGTAGCAGGAGATACCTTTAGAGCGGCAGCCATTGAGCAACTTGGCAAGTGGGCTGAAAAAATTGGCATCGATTGCATAAAATCCAAAACTGGAAGTGACCCTGCATCTGTAGTTCATGATGCCTTAACGGCAGCAAAGGCTAGAGATGTAGATGTAGTATTGATAGATACAGCTGGGCGACTGCACACAAAAACTGACTTAATGCATGAACTGGAAAAAATTAAAAGAGTATCTTCAAAGCTTATTGATAATTCCCCTCATGAAACCCTACTAGTGTTGGATGCGACAACAGGTCAAAATGCTTTAGATCAAGCTAAAACATTTCATCAGTTCACTCCTATTTCTTCTATTATTTTAACAAAGTTAGACGGCAGTGCAAAAGGCGGCATTGTTGTTGCTATTCAAAAACAATTACAAATCCCAGTAAGCTGGGTAGGACTTGGAGAAAGCGAAGAGGATTTCATTCCTTTTGATGCTAAAGAGTTTTTAGACGCTCTTTTATCAACCAATGATTAATAGCTCATACCAAAAAAGTTTTCTTTTTATATAAATGTAAAAGAATTAATTTAATTAAAAAAATCTATTCTTAATTGCTTTCCCAATGTTAGAATTCTTGGCATAATTACTAATTATTAAAGGCCGGAGTAAAATAAATGTCTTCTATTGCTAACATAAGTAGCGCTACCATTACACAAACCTTTTCAACTATAAAAAACCATATTTCTAATACTGCCTCTAAGGTTTCTAAAGCAGCTTCATCTATTTTAAATAGATTGCAGAACTTTTTTTATAATGTAAAATGCAGTATTTTCCAAACAAAAGCTGATTTTACTAAAGACATACAAGATCTTAAAGACTTTGCTAATCGCGGAATTCTTAAAAGACAAATAGCAGCAACAACTTCTGCTATTTTCAATCTTAATCTAATGCCACCAGAAGTTTTTGTAAGTCGTTTACCAGAATCTGAAAGAACTGAATTACTAGAACGCATTGCAAATAAATGGGAACTTTCATTTTTAGACTCTTGCAAAAGAGGTATCAAAAGCTGTTTTTCTAATAACGCTGTTGCAGATGAAGGGCAAAACCTCGTCAATAATAGAGACATTTCTGCCTTTAAAGAAATCAACCGCTATAAAGTAGAGTTAAGAGCATCTATGCAAGACCGTAGAAGTACCTTAGAAGCGGAACTTGCAGCACTCTCAAAGTAGACATCGATTTTTGATAGTTTTCACATAAAAAGGAGTTGAACTTTCAGCTCCTTTTAATAAAAAATATTTAAGTGGAACAGATGTCTTCTATTACTAATGTAAGTACTACAATCAATACATATAGTTTTTCAAATATAAAAAACTATATTTCCAATATTGCCTCTAAGGTTTCTAAAGCAGTTGCATATATTTTAAAAAAGTTACAAAACTTTTTTCATACTGACCTTACTAGAGATTTACAAGAGCTTAATGTCCATGCTAAACGCGAACTTAATAAAAAAAATTAGAACGGGAAATAGAGCGCACTAGCACTATCATTTATGAGATTAATCAGGTATCTCCAAAAGATTTTGTAAATGGTTTGCTAAAATCCAAAAGAACTCGTTTACTAAAACATATTGCTAGTCAATCAAAACAAGATTCTATTGTTAGATCTATTAAAAAAGGTATTAGAAGCATTGTTTGTAAAGACGCCCTTATAAGAGAGGGGCAAGATCTTGTTAACAGTGGAGACGATATAGCCATGCAAGAGATCACCCGCTATAAAAAAAGTGAGATATCGTTTTTACAGAATTATAGAAAATCTTTTCAAGATAGACTTGATGAATTATCTTTAAGTTAGATCTTGATTCTGTTGAAAGTTTTCTTGCAGAAAGGTGCTGAAAGTTCAGCTCCTTTTTACTAAAAAAAAATACAATTTCCTCTTTTTGGTAAATGCATTAAAATAAACATGAATGACGGTTTATTTGATACATGCAAAAAGAATTTTCCTCACTTATTAGAGACTCTATAAAGCTTATTGAACAAAATAGGTCCTTGCCTTTTTTTGAAGGTTTTTTATTGGAAAAAAAATCGATAAAAAAAAGGCCTGTAAAAAAGCCTGTAATCAAGGTAGAAAAGCAGGTTGCACCTTCTTTGCCTAAAGCTGAGCCTCCCAAAAAGCAAGAGCCGCCAAAGCCTATTGTAAAAGAAACAGTAGCTCCTTTAAGGGCAACACCTGCTATTTCAGAAAAAGTTATTGATCGGTTTGAAGATGTTAAGGTGCATGTACAAAAAGTACTTCCTGAAATTTCTTATGTGCAAGAGATCCCTACAGATCAACAAGCTAAGATCATTGCTGAAAATTGGAAATATCATAGTCAGATTTCTCCTTTTATTATTTTGTATAATTCAAAAAATCAAAAGGAAAAAACTTTTTTAGAAAACCTAGCTAAAGCCCTAAGCGTTTATTTTGTGCCGACAAAAGTAATCCTTGCGAGTGAAATTGAAAAAGAGAACCGATGGGAAGTGATTTTAGATCCTGCTGTGCTCAAGTTTATAATAGCTCCTGATGATCAGATATGGGATCTTCCCCATATGATGAGCCACTACAGTGAAAACCCTGCTAAATCATTAGTATTCTTAGATGAAGTTCCTTTATTTTTAATCCCTAATTTATCCATGTATTTTCAAGACCCAACTTTGAAAAGCTCACTTTGGAAAGCAATATGTCAAAAAGTTTCCGCGTTGCAACTGTCATTGTAGAAAGAAAAATTGCATCGCCCTTAGATTATGAAATACCTGAAAAGTATGTATCAAAGGTTCAAAAAGGCTCAAGGGTAAGCATCCCTTTAAGAGGAGAAATTTGCCATGGCACTGTTATAGACATTAAAGCAGAAAGTACTTTCAAAACATTAAAGCCTATTGCAGAGCTTGTCTATGAAAAGCCCCTATTGTCCGAAAACTTGTTGAAACTTGCTTATTGGATGCAAGAATACTATTGCACGACTCTTTACCATGTACTTCGTCTTTTTATTCCAAAAGCTGTTAAAGAAAAAATCATGCCTAAAGCGAGTATCTTTTTACGACTCGCCCACTCTAAGGAAAAAACAGCCGACTATATTTCAAAAATAAGAATGAAATCTCTAAAACAGGCAGAAGTCCTTGAAAAACTTTTAAAAAGTACACAAGGATTATATCAAACGCAACTCCTGGAAAATGCTACTTTTTCTGTGAGCTCCATTGCATCACTGGTCAATAAGGGATGGATAAAAAAAGAAGCTATTTTTTTCAATGAGCCTGAAAATTTTTTTCAGAGCCCTAAAAAAACATTAAGCGATGAGCAAAAGGTCTGCCTTGATGCCATAGAAAAAAGTGATGGCTTTAAAGTGCATTTAATATTTGGAGTTACAGGAAGTGGCAAAACAGAGGTCTACCTTCAAGCTATTGAAAAAGTGTTAAAAAGAAATAAAACAGCTTTAGTTTTAGTTCCTGAAATAGCACTTACAACCCAGCTGTTGGAGAGGTTTAAAGCACGTTTTCAAGAAAAAATAGCTGTACTTCACCATAAAAAAAGCCAGGGTGAAAGGTTTGATGCACATGACAAACTCTTACATAAAAAAGCAACTATAGCCATTGGCGCTAGGTCATCCGTTTTTGCACCAATGCAGGATTTAGGGATTATTATTGTTGATGAAGAGCATGAAGGTTCTTTTAAGCAACAAGAAGAAAACCCTTTTTATCACGCAAGAGATGTTGCTGTTATGAGAGGGAAAATAGAAAACTGCCCCGTCATATTAGGATCTGCTACCCCTTCCATTGAAAGCTTCTATAATGCTCAAGTAGGTAAGTACCATCTAAGCGCCATTACTAAGAGACCTAGCCAAGCTACTATGCCTGACATCCATATTGTAGATATGAAAAAAGAATATCAGCGTTTAGGAGGATTTTCACACTTTTCTGAAATTTTGATAGAAAAGATGAAAGAAAGATTTTCTAAAGGTGAGCAAACTATCCTCTTTTTGAATAAACGCGGCTATTACACTTCCTTTTTCTGTAAAGGTTGCGAAAACATCATTACTTGCCCTCATTGTGCATTGAGCCTCACCTATCATAAAAAAGAAAATATTTTATCCTGTCATTTATGTGACTATAAACAGCCGCTACCCAGATCCTGTCCCAAATGTCAATCTTCTCTCCTTCAATATAAAGGATTTGGAACCGAACATGTGGAAAAAAGTCTTAAAGCTTTTTTTCCTGAAATGAGAACGTTAAGAATGGATAGCGACACCACTAAGAGAAAAAAAAGCCATGAAACTTATCTCAAGGAATTTCGCTCTGGCAAAGCAGATGTATTGATTGGAACACAAATGATCGCTAAAGGCTTGCACTTTCCCTCTGTTACTTTAGTAGGGGTATTAAATGCAGACAGCTCTTTATTTATACCAGATTTTAGAGCTCAAGAAAAAGTATTTCAACTTCTTACTCAAGTATCTGGAAGAGCTGGAAGAGCTGAGATAAATGGAGATGTTGTTATACAAACATTTCAACCTGAACATCCAGTTATTTTAAAAGCAAAAAACCAGGACTACTTGTCCTTTTATGAAGAAGAAATCACTTCTAGAAGTGCCTTTGAATACCCACCATTTACTCATTTGTGGAAAATAACTTTTACCGGTACTAGTGAAAAACAAGCAGAGGAAAGCGCCCATAAATTCCGACAAACATTAATGAAAGTAGCTCCTAGTGGATACCATTTTCACCCAATTTGTCCTTGCGGTTATGCAAAAATTAAAGATAAGTATCGGTTCCAGCTATTAGTCAGAGGAATGAAAGTATTGGCATTCAATAAAGCCATTAAAAAAGTACAACAGATGCTTCCTAAAATAAAAGCAACTATTGACGTCGACCCTAATATGATTTTTTTCTAAACTCTACAACTGTATCTTCAGGAAAATTCTTTTTTTGCCATAAGTTTTGTTGGAAATATCCCTGCCAGTAAAAAAGATCATTACCATCAATACACCTAGCACCTTTTTCTTTTGCTCTTTGAAGGAATTGAGTAAGTCCTTTGTTCCTGACTACATCCATTACTACAGTGCCTTTTTTTAATGTGCTGAAATCAATGTTCAATTTAGACCCCAACATTTCAGCAGAAGTAGCTTGTATAATTAGGTCATAACACGAAAAATCAATATTTTTCAGATCTTGAAAAACTGTTATGTTTTTAGGGAAAAATTCCTGCACTCTTGATAAGGTACGGTTATAAATAGCAAAATGTATGTTTCTTTTTTTACCTTCCTCATAAATTGCTCTAGCTGTAGCACCAGCGCCAAGTAACAAAGCTTTCTTGATCAAAGGATTTATTGCTAATATAGCTTTTATAGCTCCTATGCCATCTGTATTCTCCCCTCTCCAATAGCTGTTTTTAATAAGGGTGTTTACAATCTTTTGTTTGTTTTCAATATAAGGCGCCATTTTTTGTTTTAAAGGAGTTGTAACACTTATTCCATAGAAGGGAAATCCTTTTTCTATTTGAAAAAAAGCATCCAGCTCTTCAGGAACCAACTCCATCTTAACATAAACTGCATTGACTTTATGTTTTTGAAAAAATTGATTATGAAATATATGACCAATACTTTGTGAAATTGGACTGCCAATTAATCCAAAGATTTTCGTCTGCTTTTCAAGGTTTTGAAAGTTATAAGTATCATGAAGGATATTTAAGGGCACCTGCCCCATGAATCCTTTAAGAGAAGTGTAATTCATATAATTACCAACTACAGGTCCTAAGACTCTTGTAATATCGCCTTTAGGACCAAGACACATGCCGCTTAAATTAGGGAGTTTTGCATTTTTCACAAAACTCAGCATACGTAGAGAGTCAAGATAGGAATTAGCAAAACAAGCAAATTTATAAGCAGAAAAAAGAGGATGCTGCATATCTTTTAAAAGGACATCTAAAAAGTCAGGAGTTTCTGTAAGATTATGAAAGGATCGTATGAGCTTAATTTTAGGGTAGAGTTTCTTAATTTTTTTTGCGAAAGAAAGTGGAACATCATGCTCTAAGTCTAAATAATCAGGCCTAAAAGCTAGCAGCTTATCTATAAGCTCCCATCTTTTGCTTTCTTCTATATCTAAAGCTCCTCCTTCTTTTTTACGTCGTAAGGTCAATATCCAGCTCTTATCTGAAGGAACTGTTTTGAAAGGAAAAAGATCAAACCTTAACTCATAGAGGTCAAAGGGATACTTTGTCTTTTCTAAGGGCTCATCTAAGCAAAGAACTAACACGATTCTTCTCCGCTGAGATAGGCAACAGCTAGTTGAATATCTTCTTGTGTTATTGGTCTTTTGAAATCAGCTTGACCAATTCTATTCAACAAAGTGCAATAAATGGTGCGACTTTGATTCTTTTTGTCTCTTAAAAGAGTTTCAGACCACTTTTTAACAGGGTAATGCTCAAAAGAGATCTTAGAAAACATAGGTAAAAGATGGTTTCTAACTATCATAAAATCATCTTTGGAAAGACCATTTTTTTTCATAGATAAAAACGACTCTACAATAAGGCCTATACAAACAGCTTCTCCATGGGAGATGGCAAAGTTAGAAAGCCGCTCTAGAGCATGCGCAAATGTATGACCAAAATTAAGAGACTGCCGCCTTCCCTCATCATGCAAATCATTTTGCACAAATTCTTTTTTGATATGAATGGAATCTAAAATTAATTCGTCTGGAACTGAAAGTGTATTGATTAAAGAAGCTGCTTTATAAAAATGGTCTGAGGAAAAAATAAGACCATGCTTAACCATTTCTATGAGACCGTTATTTATCTCTTTTTGAGGAAGTGTCGTTAAAAAATAAGAATCTAAAAGTAATAAATCCGGCTCATAAATGGTGCCGATTAAATTTTTCCCATAAGAAGTATTTACTCCATTCTTCCCGCCAACAGCTGCATCAACCATGGCTAATAAAGTTGTAGGTATAAAAGCTAGTTTAACTCCTCTACAAAAAGTGGCAGCTATAAATCCAGTCAGATCTAATGTCACTCCACCACCCAAAGCTATGAGACAAGTATCTTTGTTAAAGTTTAAAGCAAATAGCTGATTTTCTAGCTCTGCTTTGGTTTGTGCCGTTTTGTGCTCCTCTCCTGAAAAATGCGTAAGTAGTTCAACCTCCAGTCCATTTTCTTTGCATAATTGAATAAGTTTTTCACCCCAAATCCTCTCAACATTTTTATCGCAGATGAGAGCAAAACGACTAGCAAGAGCAGATAAAGGTTGAACCCAATTATTGGAAAGAAAAAGCTGACTTTTGATTATTTTTGTCATTCAGTTGCACTGCTTGATTCATTAAAATACTATCTGCAAGAGCTATTGCCAACATTGCTCTCACAACAATAACAGCTCTAATGCCAACACATGGATCGTGCTTTGCTTTTGAAGATAGGGTAAACTGTACATTTTCATTTTTTACAAAATCAACGGTGTTCTGATGCTTTTTTATACTCGAAGTTGGCTTAAAGCAAACTCTTCCGATAATTGGCATGCCATTGGATATCCCTCCTAAAATCCCACCAGAATGGTTGGAGGTTAAAGAAACATTGCCCTCTTTATAATCATAACCGTCATTGCTTTCAGATCCTTTTTTTTCAGCCAAAATAAACCCATCCCCTACCTCAAAGCCTTTACTTGCCGGTATACTGAGCATGGCCTTTGCTAAGTTGGCTTCCAATTTTTCATAAATAGGATCACCTAGACCTATAGGAACATTCAAAGCTATGAATTCTACTATTGCCCCTGATGAATCCCCTTGTTCTTTTAAAGAAAGTAAATAATTTTCGATTTTTTGAGAGACAATTTCATCCGGACAAAAAATAGGGCTACTATCTATTTTCCTCTGACAAGCAATAGGATCAGTATAGTCAACTTCTTCAATTTTAAAGGGGCCAACTTGTTTTAAAAAACTTAGCAAAGTGATGTTACTATTTTGTAATATTTTATTAGCAACAGCACCTGCTGCCACCCTTGCAACTGTTTCTCTAGCTGATGCCCTTCCCGATCCATTATGATCAAACACCCCATACTTATTAAGATAAGTATAATTAGCATGTGATGGTCGATATAGATTTTTCAAATCTTGATAGGCTGATGAAACAAATGCTTTATTTTCTACAAGGATTGTAATAGGCGCTCCAGTTGTTTTCCCTTCAAAAACCCCTGAGACAATAATTGCCTTATCCTCTTCTTTACGAGGTGATACAAATGAATTATTTCCAGGCCTTCTAAGTGCTAAGGCGAGATTTATATCACCTTCTGTCAAAGAAATTTTAGATGGACAACCATCAATTATCACTCCAACAAATTTTCCGTGAGATTCTCCAAAAGTTGTAATACGAAACTGTGATCCAAATGAATTACTTGCCATTTTTAAAAAACTGCATTACCTGTTCTTTTGCCCTTTCTTGAGTGTTTTCTTTAAGATCTATTGTAAAATCAGCTACACTTCGATAAATGCTATTTCTTGCTCGAAAAGTGCTTTCAAAATCAGATAATAAAAAGGGAGGTATCCGCCCCGTTTCAATTCTTTTTTTTAAAAGCTCTTCTGGCAAATACAAGTATATCATTTTGCCTAATCGCTTTAAAACTCTTAAATTTTTTTGATCAAGCACGCTTCCCCCACCAGTGGCAATAACAGTATTAGATATACCTTCTATCGAGTGAATGACTTTCCTTTCAATTTTCCTAAAAAACTCTTCTCCATATTTTTCATAAATTTCAAAATAGCTAAGCGTTAACTCAGGATCAAAAGTCCTCTCGATCAATCTGTCTATGTCTATAAATTGATATTTCATCATCTGAGCTAAAGAGGGGCCTAAAGTAGACTTTCCAGACTTTTTAAATCCAATTAGTATTATGTTGTTACCCATTCAATATTTGCTCCGAACTTAATTATATTATCAAAAAAATTAGGATAACTTTTATTTACACAGTCAACATCTTCAATGATTGTTTTACCCTTATTAGTACTTAAAGCTGCAACAGAAAGTGCCATAGCTATCCTATGGTCTTTTCGACTATTAAGCTCTGCACCATAAAGATCTGACGGCCAAATTACAAGCTTATCATCAAAATATTTTATTTTAGCTCCCATTTTTTCTAATTCCTCAGAAATAGCTTCTAGGCGGTTAGATTCTTTTTTCTTGGCAATAGCGCAATTAACAAGCTCTAATTTTGTTTTTGTAAAACATCCCAATACAGCCAAAATAGGCACTGCATCAATAAAGTCATTCACATCAATAGACCCGCCACTTAACAGCTCGGATGTATGGATGAAAACCTTTTTATTTTTTTTGTCTATTTCAATATTGGCTCCCAATCGGATTAGTTCTTCAAACAACTTCTTATCCCCCTGGACATCAGTCATATCCAGGTTGGATAAAATAGTGCTTTTTTTAGTAATGATGCTGGCAATAGCAGGAAAAGCAGCCGAGCTAAAGTCTCCTGGCACACTATAGAAGAAACCATCATAAGAAATAGGCCCATTAATCGTATATGTATGATAATTATTAACTTTAATGTGAGCTCCCAGATTCCTAAGCCAGTTCAAAGTAAGCTCAACCCAAGGCTTTTCTCCAGGATTGTTAACGTGAATTATGGTCGTGCCCTCTAAAAAAACAGATGCCATTAAAAGCGCAGAAACAGGCTGGGAGTCTTCACCTTCTGTATTGACTACTGCTGGTTTTAAAGGTCCTTTAATAAAAAAAGGAGGATGATCTTGCTTTTTTAAATATTTAACAGTAGCGCCCATCTTATGAAAAGCAGAAATAAGATCTTTAACCGGTCTGTTGTTACAAACGGAAGAATCTCCCGTTATGGTATGTCCATTAGAAGATAAAGAAAGAAAAGCACTCAAAAACCTTAAGATTTGCCCTGAGTTCCCTGCATTAATTTCTGCAGATCGTAGTAAGCTAAAATCTCGACCAATGCCTTTAACTATTATTTTACTTTTACAAACCTCAACATCAACGCCCATTTTTTTTAATGCTATGATTAAGTCCCTTGTATCATTGGCATCTAAATAATTATGGATTTCACTATTACTATTAGAAAATACCGCTAGTAAAATTGCTCTCATTGTGTGCGATTTAGAAGGAGGTATAAGAATTTCAACACTATCAGGTGTTTCTTTCTTAGAAAGAATAATCGTTCTCATATAGGAAAAAAGGGTAGATCAACACAAGTTTTCTTTCTAGAGTATAAAAAAACAAAAACAGAGTTTTTAAATTTACCTGACTTTTATATATCTAAAATACAGATTTCAAAATATATGATCTGATAGTAAGCGACTTCATTAAAGATGGGGTGAAAAGCTTTTTATATTTTTTCTTTAACTTTATTGAGATTTTCTATTCCTTTTAATTCATGCTAATTCTTTCATTCTGGTAATAAGATCTTTTTTTACTAGCTCATTAGGAATGAGCTCTGCCACTTCAATTGCTTGATCTATAACTTTTACTGACTGGTCCAATTCTCCTAGCTCTTTAAGAATTTCAGCAATATCAACAAGACATTGAGCTCTAAAATCAACTAAGACAAACGGAATCTCTTCCAGTGCTTTATTTACTACTTTTATTGCCTTATCTTTTTCTCCTAATCTATATAGGCTTTTGGCTGCATCAATCAATATTGACGTTTTAACTTTCTCATAAGAAATAAGACATGTAACTTCAAGGGCCTTATCTACTTCTTTGATTTCAATTAACTCGTTAACAATGTTTCTAAATAAATTATTTCTAAGATGCTCATCTAAAATGAGATTAACTACTTTAAGAGCTTCATCCAGTTGTTTTTCAGCTACCATTGATTCATAAATCAATACAAAGGCATTATTTTGGTCAAATTTGAGAGGCATAAGACCTACTACATCTAGAGCTTTGTCCCATATTTTTTTAGAAAGCAACTCTTTAATAAGATCCTTAAAAATATCAACTTTACTCCAAGAAAGAAGCTCTGCCACTTCAATGACTTTATCCCACTGCCCATCAGCTATTAACATCCTACAGATAGTTCTAAAGCTAGAATTTCTTTTAAGTTTGCTAGAAATAAAACTTGCAACTTTACAAGCATAATCTATTTCTTTAACTTGAATTAGCACTTTAAAAATATTAACAAGAACTTTATCTCTACTGTCTTCATCTAAGATAAGATCTACTTTTTTAACCTCTTGATGTATTACTTCAAGGGCTTTACTTTTCTCTCCTGCATAAGCTAATTCTTTACAAATCTCTATAAGAATTTTACTTTTGTGGAGCTCGCATGAAACCAAGCTTATTACTTCTAGAGCGTTATCCCACTCTAGATTATCAGCTAGCATTTGAGCAATCTCTTCAAGAATTTCATCCCTATTCCATTTGGAAATAAAAGAAACCATTTCAATATCAAATTTTCCAGCTTCTATTATATCTCCGAAAATAGTTACTACTGGCACAGATGCACTTTCCATTTCATCATAGATCTCAAAAAGTTCAAAAAGATTGTGAAAAAAATTCGGAAGAGGAACTTGTTTTAAGTTTTCAATTGTTAAATCATTTAGACAAAACAATTCAGTAATTATTGATTTTTTTATGTGAAAGATTTTTGATCTTTTTAACAAAAAAACTAATGAAGACAAATTGGGGAATTCTTCATCCAATTGACTTGTAACACCAGTAATTTGTTCCTTGAGGCAGTTAAGGTTTGTTATTTGCTGCATGTGTCGCTCTGAATCAAGTTTTGCAAGCAAGCAATCAATGTAATCTTGCGCCTTTTTAAAATCCTCAATGTCCTTCGATTTAACTTTTAGCTTTACATAATGCGTTGCAAAACCCAAAGTTTCCTTTGAAGCAGCTCCAAAATTTAGCAAAGAGTTTACGTCTAAGCATTCTAAAACTAAACCACCCGCATCGATAGACATTTTTTGAATACCTGCCGTTTGACTTAATTCTAATGTCCCTACTGCCATGGCTAACCCTCTTTATAAAAAATAAGGTGTTCAACTTTAAAGCAATAAATACAAAAAATGCATCGAATTTCTAAGGGATTAGTAATCTAACTTTACCTTCTTAAATTTTTTCTCAGACAACTAAAGAAAAGAATATTGAACCAGCTTTTTATTTTTAATTTTCGAGAAATTGTGATAACATTGTTTTGAAATTAATTTTTAAAAGTCCTAAAAAAACTATTTTAGACAAAAGCATGCTTAAAGATAAAAGTTACACTGAAAAAAAAGAAAAAAATATGTCTGAATCCAATTATACCCATCTTGATGAATATCAAAACCGCCTTCAAAAATTAAATGACCTAAAAAAATTAGGAATAGAGCCTTACCCTCATAAATTTTCTCCGACCCACCGTTCTGTTGAACTACAGTCTGAAAGCGAAAGCAAAGAAGTAGGTAGTTTTGATGATGCTGCATCAGGGGCTACCGAATTTGTCAAAGTAGCTGGAAGAATTGTTCTTTTTAGAGCCATGGGGAAAAATGCCTTTTGTCATATTCAGGATGAATCAGGAAGGTTGCAAGTCATGTTTAATAGGGATTTGACGGCCCTTGCGGGTTATAGCCCTTCTGAAAACGACCCAAAACCTATAAAAATTTTAGAAAAAAAACTTGATCTGGGCGATATTATTGGTGTGGAGGGATACCTTTTTAAAACACAAAAAGGAGAACTGACCGTTTTTGTAAAACAAGTTCGCCTTCTTTGTAAAACTCTTCTTCCTCTACCAGATAAGCATAGTGGTTTATCAGACAAAGGAGTGAGATACCGCAAAAGATGGCTGGATCTTATTTCCAATAGAAACAGCTTTGATACTTTCTTACTTCGTTCCCGCATCGTGCACATTATCAGAAAATATTTTGAACAGTCCAACTTTTTAGAAGTAGAAACTCCCATCCTCCAAAATCTTTATGGCGGAGCCGAGGCAAGACCATTTGAAACGCATTTGAATGCTCTAGACCAAAACATGTATCTTAGAATCTCTTTAGAGCTCCCTTTAAAAAAGCTTCTTGTAGGTGGATATCAAAAGATTTATGAAATTGGCAAAGTATTTAGAAACGAAGGGATTGATAGAACTCATAATCCGGAATTTACTATGCTAGAAGCTTATGCTGCTTATTGGGATTACGAAGATATGATGACTTTCGCAGAAAAGCTTTATGAGACCATTGCTTTAGAATTGTTTGGCACCACACAAATTCCTTATGAAAATAAAGATGGATCTCCTCTTATAATCGATGTGAAAACACCTTGGAAAAGGTTAACTTTTAAAGAAGCCATCAAAACGTATGCTAGCATTGATGTAGATAATCTGAATGATGATGAAATAAGAGAAAAATTAAAGACATCTACCAAAGATCCGAAGGATGTGGCAAAAGCATCTCGCGGCCATCTCATTCAATATCTATTTGAAGAGTTTGTAGAAGAGCATCTTATTCAACCTCATCACATTATTGATCATCCGATTGAAACAACACCTCTTTGCAAGCCTTTGCGAGATAACTCACAACACCAAGAAAAACTTGTAGAACGTTTTGAAAGCTTTATTTTAGCGACAGAAGCATCTAACGCT
This sequence comes from Chlamydiota bacterium, assembly GCA_050049995.1. Lineage (GTDB taxonomy): Bacteria > Chlamydiota > Chlamydiia > Chlamydiales > SM23-39 > 21-14-0-10-35-9. Next base: position 22,214 of record JASFVE010000007.1, read on the forward strand.
TATTCAGAGTTAAATGATCCTGTTTTACAAAGAGAACTTTTAGAAAACCAGGTAAAACAACGCGAAGCTGGAAATGAAGAAGCTCATCCTTTAGACGAAGAGTTTTTAGAAGCGATCTCTCAAGGCATGCCACCTGCATCTGGCATAGGTATCGGTATTGATAGATTAGTTATGCTCTTTGCAAAAGCTGCTTCCATTAGAGATGTGCTATTCTTTCCTATAATGAAGCCGGAAGATTAAGCTTTTTTAACGTAAGGACCTTTAGGACTATCTTCTATTTTGTAGCCTTTAGACAGAATAAAGTCTCTTAATTCATCTGCTAAAGGCCAATTTTTATTTTTTCTAGCTTCTTCTCTTTTATCGAGAGCTTCTTTGATTTCTAAAGGAACCTCTGCCTCTTCTTTATCTAACTCTAAAACGCCTAATACGCTATTGATGGACTGTAAAAATTCTATGATTTTCTTTTTATCTTGCTTGCCTAAAGCATTTTTGTCACAAAGCGAGTGAATATTTCTAATAAAGTCAAATACAACAGAAAGTGCTCCTGAAATATTTAAATCATCGGCCAAGAAACGGGCGAAGCTTACTTTGGCGTCTTCAATAGTTTTATCCATTGATGGAAAAGAAACGTCGCTATCTAAGCTATTAATACGTTCAATAAAACTTTGTAATCTATCTAAGGAAAGTTTAGCTGACTCTAACCCTTGCATTGTAAAGTTTAAGGGAGTTCTATAGTGGGCTTGCATTAGCAGGTATCTAACTTGCCTTCCTGAATACCCTTTATCGAGCAAGTCTCTTAATGTATAAAAATTACCTAGGCTTTTAGACATCTTTTTATCTTCGACTACCAAATGAGCTGAATGAACCCAAATTTTAACGAACTGCCTTCCTGAATAACACTCTGATTGAGCTATTTCATTTTCATGATGAGGAAACATATTATCTATTCCTCCTGCATGAATATCTATTGATTTACCTAAAATCTTCATTGCCATAGTAGAGCATTCTAAATGCCAACCGGGCCTTCCTTTCCCAAAAGGGCTATCCCAATAAATCTTGCCATCTCTTTTTTCGTCATATGCTTTCCACAAAACAAAATCAGAAGCCTCTTCTTTTTCATACTCGTCCGCATTTACCCTTTGAGAAGCCCCTTTTTTTAACTCTTGCAGCTTTAAATGAGAAAGCCTCCCATAGTTAGAAAACTGCTTAATGGAAAAGTACACACAGCCATCTGTTCCAGTGTAGGCATACCCCTTGTTTAATAAGTCTAAAATGATATCAATCATCTCTTGAATATAATCAGTTGCTTTAGGATAAATATCAGCCAGCTTAATATGTAGAGTTTTCAAATCTTCAAAAAAGGCATCAAAGTAAGGCTTGATATACTCTTCTAAAGATTGGTTGTTTTCTTTAGCACCTTTTATTGTCTTATCGTCTACATCAGTAATATTCATTACCATTTTGACTTGGAAACCAAAAAACTCTAACGACCTTCTTAGTAGATCCTCAAAAACATAGGTCCTAAAATTACCTATATGAGCATAGTTATACACTGTAGGCCCACAGGCATAAAACCGCAGAGTCTTTCCATCAATAGGAAAAACAACCTCTTTCTGCTTAGTTTCCGTGTTAAAAAGTTTAAATGGTAAGTCGTTTTGCATATATCAAATCATGGATTGGAGTTTTCTATAGTCTGTTTTTCCAGTACCAAGAAGAGGTACTTCATCTATTACTTGTACCTTATGTATTTTTACAAGGCTTGAAAAGCCTTCTTGTTTAAGTAGCTGATTAACTGCCTTTCTATCAATGTCAAAAGTAGCAAATAATATTAAAGTAGACTTTGTCTCTTCACTTTCATCAACACAAATAGCAAGCTGCGGCCCTTCTTCCTGATCTTTTTGAGATACTGTTTTATGAGTAATCACTTCTTCAAGTCCACCTAAGCTGATCATTTCTCCACCAATTTTAGCAAAGCGCTTAAGCCTTCCTGATAAAATAATATTGTTTCTTTCATCTACCTTTCCTAAATCTCCTGTTCTGTACCATTTTTTCTTATCAACTGTGATAAAAGGAGATTTTTTCTTTCCTAAGTATCCTGAAAATATATTAGGCCCTCTTACACAGATCTCTCCATTTTCCCCTTTTTCTAATGGCTTTAAAGTTTCAGGATGAATGGTCATCGCTTCCAATCCAGGAATAAGTTGCCCTACACCTATGCGCTTTTCATTAGGTCTTGTTAAAGAAATAATAGGAGAACATTCTGTAATACCATACCCTTCTATGACTATATTATTTTTCCCAAGGTTATGTACTTTTTGGAAAAGAGTCTTGGGAGCTTTTTCTGCTCCAGTAATAAAAAGTCTTATATTTTTTAATTCTTTTTCAGTTCCCGCTTGCAATAGCCCGTTAATAAAGCTTGGAGCACCACAAAACATTGTTATTTGCCATCTTTTAACACCAGCTACTAAGGCATAGCTATCAGTAGGATCTGGATAAAAAGCAACCCTTAAACCAGCAAGGATTGGAAATATCCCAGCTACAGAAAAACCAAAAGAATGAAATGGAGGCAGAATGCCATATAAAATATCTTTAGGTTTTAAAACAACACACTGCATAGCAGCTTGTTGATTAGATAAAATATTTTTATGGGTTAACGGCACAGCTTTAGGTACTGATTCAGTGCCAGATGTAAACAAGATAACTGCTTCTTTATCTTCTTCATATTTGATCTTATATTGCTTTAAGATTTTATCTACCGATCTAAAAGAGGTAAATAATCCTTTAAGTTTTGCTTTAAGAGAGATTTTTTTACGCAAATCTTCTAAGTAAACTACATCTTTTTTAACATCACCAAATTCAACATGGGATAGCTTTTCTAAAAATCTCCATGAACTAATTACTTTTTTAGCCTTTGCAATTTTCATCATCTCATTTAAATATCTCGGACCTAAAGTCCAATTGAGCATAACCGGAACTTTATTAGCCATTAAGCACGCTAGAATAGAGACATAAGCAGCTGTAGAAGCTGGCAGCATTATTCCAAGATATTTACCCGGGATTTTTTTAAATTCATTAGCTAAAACTAAAACAGTTCTTTTAAGTTTTTTATAAGAAATAGCACCGGTTAAATCATCCGCGCATGCTGCATGGTTTTTCATTTCAAAACAGCACTGCAAGAATGACTCTTGAATTGTTTTCCCTTGAGGCATCTTAGGAAATGGTCTTTTCTTTTCCTCTGGCCATTTCAACTTAGAACTAAGCTCTTCCTGCCTGACACCTTTTAACCTCCCTTCAGCAATTTCTAAAATATCCTGAACTGAATCCAAGTCTTCAGGGTGAATATTTCCTGTATCATAATGATCACTCAAAAAGGCAACAATGTTGGCAATGTCTAAAGAGTCTAATCCCAAGTCAAGAGACAGGTTCATCTCCTCTTCAAACTCGTCTTCTTGCATCTCACAAAGAGTTGTTAAAAACTTGTATATCTCCTTTTTTTTCTTAGGAGAAATTTTACCGACATAGTTTTTCTTTTGAAATTTCTTTACTTCTTGCAGTTGTGGATACGTCTTTTTTAAAAAACTGCTAGAAACCAATACTAATGGTTCAATATCTAGTAAGAGTCCTTTTTCTTTATGTGAGGGATACTGATTATACCAATTTTCTAAATAGCGATTCAGATCTAAACGAGTAGCTGACCATGGAAAATCTACTGGATTGGGAGCTATTTGAATATGAACTTTTCTTCTAGGTGTAAGAAAAATAAAGTTTTTTAAAACAATCCATATTCCTTTGAAAAAATTCTTTTTAAAATCTGGAGATTTCCCTGTAATAGCTCTTGAAAATCTACTCCCCCAAAGCCCAATAGTTCTTATTAAAACTACATTTGTCTCAGGACATCTTTGGATTAAGTCATGGGTGGCAGATGCTCCACCGATAATTTCTTTCCCAGTGTGTTTTAATTTCCCTGAAGGATAAAGAAGAAAACTCTCTTTTCTTTTAAGCCCCTTTTCTATTTTGTTAATGACCTCTTCCCCTTTTTCTATTTTAAGATCACTGATGGAAGATTCAAAATCAGGAATTGGAATGGCCTTGACAAGGTCCATAAAAAAGGTCAAAAACCTTTTTCGATACATGTACTCTATTACTAAAGGCCTCATCTTTAAAATAGGCCATAAATGCAGGACAATAAAAATAGGGTCCATATGTCCTGGATGATTGGGCAGGATCAACACGCCCCCTTTTTTATTAAGGTGGTTTTTATCAAGTAGCTCCTTTCCCTCGACTTTGACCCTATATCGCAGGGATAAAATCAATCGTCCTAGAAAGCATAAAAAAGAAAAAAATCTATCTTTCATCGTCTCTCACTTCAAAAAGCCTTTATTTTAATAGCTTTCTATTTTCCTGAAACCTTTTTCTTGTAAAAGGGTATTAAAATCAACAAGTGGCTTATTATCAATTATTTAATGTATAAAATCAATATTTTTTTACTTGACAAGAACTCTTTTTTGTGAGAAAATAACTAAAGATGGGAGTAAGATATGGAAATACCTAAGACTACAGGCATTAAGCCAAGCATAGCATTATTTAATCTGATTTCAGGGACACGGAATAGAATTCTAGAGAAAAAAACTCATAGGATTGCCTTGCCAGTTTTCACTGATATTCGTCATATGCGACCATCTTCCAAAAAAAGATCCGCTAGAGTAGTTTCTGAAAAGGGTAAAAAAAGCAATCTTACCCATCGTAAATCGGGTATAGTATTCAGAAAAAAGAAAAAGCCTTAAAAAAAATCTTACTTTTTATAGCTTTGATTGTGTTATAGGTTGAACTTGGCATGAAAAAATCCAATTTGGAGGTTATTTTATGGCAAATCCGCCTAGTAAACCAATAGGAGGTCCATCAGGAACTCCAAGTCAACCAGAGCCTATTTCAAATGAGCTCTCACAAAATAAAGAACTTACTCAAAAAGTTTCGAAAAACCTTCGTTCTAAAATAGCTTCATCAGGTGAGTTATTAGGGCAAATTAATCCTCTAAATCACCGTTTTAAAAAGCAAAAGCGCGATGATAGGATCGCCACAATAGTAGATCATTCTTTAGGAAAAAAGTAAGGAGCTTGCTCTAAAGGCTCATAAGGAGGTAGGGATTGAAGGTAAGCCCAAACAGTCTCTAGCTCTTTTCTTCTTAGCTTAAAATCATTGATAGGTGTTACTTGATTATAAATATAATTCACATTTTGTAGGTACCTATACCTTCCACCTGACATTTCCAACATAGGGAACATATAACCAAAATCACATCCTACTTTAAAAAAGGAATCATTCATTCTAAGATCTTTAGGATCGATCCTTTTAAACAAACCAGCATAAAAAGTTCGGAGCTGTGAAGTTACCCACTGATGCTTCCGGTATCCTTTTTCTAGTAATACCTTTTTGTCAAAATCAAACATTTCTGTTTTTTCAAATTGAGGGTAAATAATATTTTGACCATACGTCAGCCAAACATCAGGATTAGCATAGACTTTATTCAGCTCAGATAATACTTCATCATGGGCAAACCAGTCATCTCCATCCAGACTTACTATGATTTCGCTGTCCTTACAAGAATGGATCATATGAAACAGGTTTTCCATCGCCCCTTTATTTTGCGTATTACGTATTAAAGCAACCCTATCTTGCTGCCTTTTTTTTGCAATAAAAGCTTTTACTTTTTCATATGTATGATCTGAAGAGGCGTCATCCACATAAATCACCCTATATTCGTCATAGTTTTGAGAAAAAACAGAAGAGAGATTTTTTTCACACCACCTTTCGTTATTGTAAGATGGGATAACTACGACAAATTTTTGGTTTCTAGTAATAGGACAGTCTTTAGTGGGGTCAATCCCTGGAATAAATTTAGCTTTAAGTCTTTCATTGATTTTTTCTTTTTTCTTAAAATGGATAAAAGAGACCCTCTTAAAAGGCTTTCCCCTTCCAACATCAAACCCAAAAATAAAAAGGATCGCAAAAAGACATAAAATAGAAAGTTTTTTCATAAAGCTTTATATGCTTTTTTTTCTCTAATCATTGACTCACAAAGAAGCTGATGCTTCCTGTTAAGCTTGTCATCGTTAATGGGATTTACTCTGTTATAAATATACAAAACATCATCAATAAAATGTATATGACCCTTTGCCGCCATTTCCAACATAGGAATCATAAAGGCCAAATCTGAAGCCATGGAAAAAAACTTCCCTTCATTTAAAAGGTCGTTTTTTTGAATTCTTTTAAACAAGCCGGCTTGAAAAGTTTTTACATGAGAAAATATCCAGTTATGCTTTCGAAATGGCTTTTTTTCTACTTTTCTACAATGACCTTTTTTGTAAGCAGGATAAGTAACATATTGGCCATACGTCATCCATATATCAGGATTAGCATAAGCTTGATTCAAGCGGCCTAAGACGTTTTCATGAGAAAGCCAGTCATCACCATCCACCAAAACAACAATTTCATCATTTTCGCAAGTATGGACAGCATTATAAATATTCTGAAGAGCCCCTAAATTTACTGGATTGTCAACAATAGTAAAATTTACTTGTGATATTTTTTTATATTTTTGAGCAATCTGCAAAGTATTGTCTGTCGAAGCATCATTAATAAAAATGACTCTAAAATTAGGATAGCTTTGTTCTAGGACAGATGACAAGTTTTTATCACACCATTTTTCATTATTATAAGAAGGAATAACAACAACAAATGGCTTATTTTCAATTACGGGATAACTCTTACAAGATTGTACCTTTTTACTTTCACGATAGCCCTTATATAAAAGGTACCCCTTCCCTGACAAAAATCCTAAAACTAAAAGTAATATTGGAATTAAAACTTTAAATAGCTTTTTGAGTCCATCGCATGACTTGAGCAAGTTTCACTCCAACCACTAGTTTAAAAATATCTCCTACAACAAAAGGAAGAAATCCTAGTAAAACGGCTTTTACCATACCAGTCCAAAAACTTAAAGCAACAAAACCACATAAATGGATAATCAAACTTCCCATTCCCATAATTGTAAAAGCTCTTAATAGAGTTCGCGAGCTTGCTCTTTCAGACATATAACCTACAAAATAGGCTGCGCATAAATATCCTATTAAATAACCACCAGTAGGACCAAAAAACATAGCTGCACCACCAAGTGATCCTGCAAAAACAGGAAAGTTTAAAGCGCCATAGGTTAAAAATAAAAAGGTAGCCATAAACCCTCGTTTAGCACCAAGCATCAAAGCTAGCAATAAAATTGCATGACTTTGCGTAACAATAGGAACTGGGGTAAATGGAAGATAAATACTTAAATTAGAAAATAAACAAATCAAAATACTTGCTGAAAAAACTAACAAAATATCTTTCGCAATAGATTTGCCTTCATTATATGCTGCAATATGAGTTGTTATCATAAAAATTCCTCAGAATGAAATTTACGTATTATTTCCTGAACTTTTGTTAAAATGAACTTGCTTTCATCAAAAGTTATTTTGATATAAGCCTCTTTAAAAGAAAACCATCTTCCATCTTTTATTTCATTTTCTTGAAGAGAAAACTCCCCTTTTACTTCAACTAAATAATAATGAACGGTTTTGTCTATTTCCCTTCCTTCTTTATAAAAGTGATAGCTTTCTACTAAAGGAGTGTCTGATAAAAATTTAGTTATTTCTAATTTTGTCTCTTCGTAAAGCTCTCTTTGAGCTGTTTCTTTAGGAGACTCTTTTAAGGATGGATGGCCTTTGGGAAACCCCCAGTGATCACCATTTTTATGTTGTACTAAAAAAATGTGCCACTGGCCATTAATAATTTGCAGAGGAATGGCCCCATAGGAGGTATCTTTATATAGTTTCATTACTTTTTAAAAGGGGCAAAAACTAGCGTTGAATTATGTCCTCCAAATCCAAATGAATTAGAAATAGCCACTTTAACATCTAATGGCTTGGCTTCATTAGCAACAATATCAACACCATCAAGCTCAGGCTCTGGATTTTCTATGTTGATAGTAGGATGCAACATTTTAGTTTGAATTGCTTTAACAGTTGCTATGGCTTCTAATCCACCAGCAGCACCTAAACAATGCCCTATCATAGATTTGGTAGAATTTACTTTTAAGTTTTTGTAATGATCATTAAAAACTTTTTTTAACGCTCTTATCTCACATAAATCTCCAGCTAACGTGGAGGTTGCATGAGCATTGACATAGTTTACATCTTCTTTTTGCACACCTGCTTGCTTAAGAGCTACTTCCATACACGCTGCAACTCCTGAACCATCTGCTTTAGGATCAGTCATGTGATGAGCATCACAATTGGTACTTCCCCCTAAGTATTCCGCTAAAATAGGAGCCCCTCTCTTTTGCGCATGTTCAAGACTTTCTAAAATAAGCACACCTGCACCTTCGCCCATAACAAAGCCATCTCTACTAGTATCCCATGGTCTTGATGCTTTAGTAGGATCGTCATTTCTAGTTGAAAGCGCTTTAATGGCCACAAATCCTGCAAGCCCGATTGGATTAATAGGCGCTTCAGAGCCTCCACAAATCATTAAGTCTGCACTACCATTTTGAATTTGCTCTGCCGCAGAAACTATACTGTAATTTGATGTTGCACATGCTGTGGAAATCGAGTAGTTAGGTCCTTCAAAGCCTAAGTCAATAGCTAAAAGAGCCCCACCCATATTTGTAATAATATAAGGAACGAAAAAGGGAGTAAGACGTTTGAAACTTTTATTTAAGACAGTTCCAGTGCCATCATAGAAAACACTCATGCCGCCCATACCAGAACCAACGATAATTCCACATTTTGACTTATCAAGCTGATCTAATTGATCTAAAGGTAATTGAGCATGCTCAAGCGCTTTTTTCCCAGCAGCCATAATGTATCGAATAAACGGATCAACTCTTCTAGCTTGCTTTCGGTCCATATATTTATCGACTTCAAAGTCTTGTACTGACCCAGCAAATCTGGTTGGGAATTCTTCACAAGGAAATTGGTTAATTGCAGTAATACCACTCTCCCCTTTTAATAAGCGCTCATAGTAAACGTCAGGATCCATTCCAAAACAGGAAACTAAACCAAGACCTGTAACAACAATCCTTTTTTTACTCATACCTTCCTCATGAATAGCTTTATTGGTTAACTTCAATTCCTAATTCAACAATTTTAGCATCCGGCCAAAGGTGTTCTATTTGGTATCTTTCTCGCATACTAGGCACAAAAAGATGGACAATCACATCGAGATAGTCAATGACTATCCAATCACTATCTTCAAGGCCTTCAATACGGTAAGGTTTTTCACCTAGCTCATCTAAAAGTTCATTGGCCAGCGCTTTAACGTGTCGATCAACGTTCCCCTCAGCAATAAGAACATAATCTGTAATTGAGGAACACTCTCGCAAGTCAAGAGCTAATATGTTAAAGCCCTTTTTATCATAAATAATTTGGGCAATATTACTAAGTATTGAAATTAAGTTATTTTTCATAGGAACGATTATAAATTATTATCTTCATTAAGATCAAGATTGATATATCTGATGCATGTATATGTAGCTTAGTACGTTAGAGGGAACCAAATGACCACAATAAAGTTTTTCCTGCAATCTTCGCCTAATTTGCGTGCTACTAATGTCAAAAATTGGCATTTCAGTAAAACTACCTTCAAAATATTTTTTAAATGTAGCTGGTATGTTTTTGGCTTCTTGATTTCTAAGTCCGACAAGAGGTTGAGATAAATTTAAAATTTTTTCTACATCTTTCCAAGTCGGAAAGCTAACCAGTAAATCAGCTGTTAAAATTAAAAACAGCTTGTCATTGGGATGAATTTTCAAAACTTCTTGCAAGGCATCAATAGTATAAGAAAAACCTTTCTTTTTAGCTTCATAATCGAAAAGCTCAAATGAGGAAACATCCTCTACTACTTTCTTTACCATATCTACCCTTTGCTCTACAGAGGCTATGGGTTGATTGTTTTTTTTGTGAGGAGAGCAATATGCTGGTGAAAAGTAAACTTTATCTAATTGATGCACCTCTAACATGTTAATAGCCAAATTAACATGTCCCAAATGAATAGGATCAAAACTGCCACCAAAAAAAGCAATTTTTTTTCTTTCTACATCATTTTCCATCCGTACTTCAATCCAGCAGCTTTTAATTTCCTATCTGGGTTTACAAGATATACTGTACCACAGTTTTTTAAAAAGGGAAGATCGTCATAACTATCTGAGTAACCTATTAGGTCTTCTTTTTTTAGATCCATTTTCTGTGCGACTTTTTGTACAAACCTAGCTTTTTCTTCTCCATGAATAATTATCGAAAACTCAGACAGCTGATTTAAATCATTTTTGACATATTCAGTCGCTTGAATCATTTGAATATTTAATCTTTCAGCAATAGGTTTAACTAAAAACTCAGGAGAACTCGAAAGTAATAAACTTGCTTCTCCTTGCAATTGAGATTCTTTTAAATGCTGGATAACTTGAGTGTTTAAGGAACCCATTAAGTAAAGGTCTAAAAATTCACTTACATGCGCTTGAAAGACTTGCAAATTTTTTCCCGACAAAAAACTTTTGAAAATTTTTTTATGCAAGTCTAAAACTGACAATAATCCGAAATGATATCCTAGAAAGAAAAGAGCTGGCAAAAATAGCGAGAATAAGCCGAAGACCCTTTTCTTAAATAAAAACTTAAAAAATAGTAAGCTGCAATTTCCTTTATACAAAGTATTGTCTAGATCAAAGACAAACAGTTTCAAGAAAATTAGCCCCCTTCAATTTCTGAAATCTTTTCTTCGATTTCAGCAATCCCTTCTTCAACTTTTTCAAGACGTTCTTTTTCGGTATCAATCATTTCTCGATACATCATTGCCTTTTCAAAGTCAAATCCTGATCCACCTAGTTCTTTGCGGTAAACTTCTAATTGCTTTTTAATATCTTGTCTTCGTTTTTTTCTTTCAGCAAGAACTTGGTTAAAACTATCTAGAGATTTAAGATCGTCTTCACTTAAATTAAGTAAGGCTTTTTCTTTTAAATCTATTAATAGATCTTTCAAAGGTTTAAGACTTCTGTCAAGAGTTTGTTTTTCAAACTTCGATAAAGTAAGGGTTTCAATTTTGCTCTGAATTTCCTTGATTTCACTTTGCAAATTCTCAACATTAAGTTCGCCACTCTTATTAAAGCACTCATTAATTTTCTGCTTAACAGCTTCGATTTCTTGTAGTCTCTTTCTTTGCTGCTCTTGTTCTAACTGAAGACGTTTCTCTTGTTCTAATTTCTTCTTTTCTTCAATAGGCGCTTTAAGCTGAGCTATCTGTTTCTTTAACTCTCTAACTTCTTCTTTACCGAGCTCTACTGTTTTCATAAAACTGAAAATCTTGTCAATTTCGCTGTCAGCATCCTGTATTGTCAAGTCTGCAAGTTTAGGAGAAAGCTCATCAATAAGCTCTTGAACTTTTTGTTTATTTTCAACAAAGATAGCTTTTTTCTCTGTAAACTCTTTCTTTCTGTCCTTTTCGATATCTCTTAACTTATCCCAAAAACTGCTAAGTAAGTTTCTTAATTCTGAAAAGACTTTATTGTTAAGATTTAAGTTTTTTCCAATACTCTGAATCGCCTTAACTTCATCTTTTAATGCATAGTAAGGGGCATGTAGGATTTCACCATTCTGGAAATGCTTTTCAACAAAGGATTTCACAGCTGCAAAAAATTCTTCGCTAATTTGTTGGATAATTTCCTTTCTCTTAGGAAATAGAAAGTCTCCAATTTTTGAAATTCTTCGGAAAAATTTATTTTTGTGCCGTATTCTCATTTCAGTGACCATTAGCTCTTTCCGTAAAGAGCTTTGCCTTGCAATAAGTGTATTAAACAAGTTTATTTCACCTTGAAGGTCAGCTAAATGAGGAAGGGATTCTTTGAGTGCCCTAGATTCCTCAGGAAGTTTTGCACTTGGTACTTCTAGTTTATTTTCTTGTAAAAGAGCTATGTCTTTTTCCAAATCAGTAAGAGCTAGGTCAATCTGTTCTAATGTAAAGGAAGACTGTTCATCTAAAATCTCCTTTAATTTTCTAGCCTCTGTTGTTAGCTCTAAAAACTCATTCCAAAGAGAAGATCTCACAAAAGAACTGAGATTTTCTTTAAAAAGAGGTAAACATAAACGACGAACTTCCCAAAACTGTTTAAAGTTAGGAATTTTATCCTGAGATATGGCTTCTTTCATGCTATCCAAGCAAAAACGAAGTTTTTCTTCAGGAGTGCTAAGGGTTTGCATCTGCGCTACAAATTTTTCATCTAAAGATGAAACTGGATCTTTTGGTTTTTCTGAATTCATTACGCTCATTATTCGAGAAATGATTTTGAATTGAAGTTATTTGAATCAAGCAATGCAACACATTACAAAAAATTAAGATTTTATGAAAGAAATATCTATTTTTTAGTTAGAAAAAAAGGTTTTCTGGATAAAAAATACTTGAATCAGTTATTAAAAAAATTCTTTATTGTCTTTTTGAGAACAAGAAAATGATTAAGTCATTATTAAAATTTCTACCTTCTTTTTTGTGCGTTGTTAATATCTATGCAACTGACTACTCCCCTGATGTTTTAATGAGCGGCCTACTTCCATCATCTAGAGAATGCACATACCCTAGAAAAGAGCAGTATGGCGCCGCATATATTTCCGCTTCCTTTATTTTTTGGCAGGCAAAACAGGGAAAAATGGATTTTGCGGCTAAAAACGAAGGTCCAGACAAGCCAGTTACTGGAGTAAAAAATTTAAATATGGAAATTATTACTCCTGACTTTTCCTGGAACGCAGGAGCCAAAGTTACATTAGGCTATAACCTACCTTCAGATGATATGGACCTTCAGGCTAAGTGGACGTATGCTAAAGGCGGGTTCACGCATATTAAAAAAAATGTCTTTAGCGAAAACAATATCCCTGGAGAAGGGGTGATCCCCTTATGGTACTTTCCATTTTTACGAAATATCAGTACTACAACTGACCCTAGATATCAACATGGTGCTGGAGACTGGAAGCTTCGACTCAACTCTATTGATTTAGATTGGGGTAAGGGTTTTTTACCAATAGAGTCACTGAAAGTAAGGCTTGGAGCTGGGATGAAAGTTGCTTTTATCAGACAGTTATACAAAGTCGAGTATAATCGAGGAAATGATGTCACAGCAGATAGCCAGCTCGTACAGCTAGTAGCAAGCAACCTGGTTTTAAAAAACGACTCTGCAGGTATTGGCCCTAGATTTGGATTTGAATCTAGATGGAAATTATTTTGGGGATTTAGCTTAATTGGTGATGGAGCATTTTCTTTAGTTTATGATTACTTTGGCGTTAATAGAGATCAAGTCGATTTAATCTATAATTACGAAACAGAGAGCTTAGATTCACACTTTGCAAAGTTATATGACTCTTTTAGCAAAATCCAACCGGTTTTAGAAATTTCTTTAGGCTTAGACTGGGGGATGTGCCTTTCTATCAAAAATCACGAAAGTTATTTTGGAATCACTATCGCTTATGACACGCAGTACTGGTGGGCTCAAAACCAAATGCAAAGAGTAATCAGCTCAGCATTTGTGGGTGATTTATTTAACAATAAAGGAGATTTACAACTTCAAGGACTAACCATGTCAGCAAGATTTGACTTTTAATTCGGTGATGCATGAATAAAAAGGGACTATTAATACTTTTAAGTGTTGTTGCTTTATCTTACGGCAGCGAACAGTGCTGCGCTAATACTTGTGAATCGATAAAAGGCAATACAGGATATTTACATACAGCAAGAGGCTGTTATCGCAATGACATCTGTTGCAACTCTGATAGGTGGGGTGGCATTTTCACGGCAGATTTATTGATATGGCAGGCAAAGGTCGACGGCTTAGAGTTTGCAGCAAAAAACAGCATATTTCAAACTCAAGGCTTAAACATTAATGCCAGTAATGTCTACCCAGACTTTGATTGGAGGCCAGGGGTAAAAGTAGGTCTTGGTGTTTATATTCCTTGTGATTGGGATTTTTACTCTAACTTTACCTACTTTTATACTAATTCGAAAACAAGCACTTCAGCTGAAACTAGTATTTTTGGTTTTGGTCTCATCCCTTTAATTAGACATCCAGCGAATGTTCCAACAACTCCATTAAGGTTTGGATCTGCTAGCTCTCAGTGGAAGATGGACTTTTATACATTAGACTGTGAATTAGGATATGCTATGATTGTAAGTAAATATTTAGATTTAAGGCTTCATGGAGGCTTAAAGGGGGCTATTATAAATCAAGAATATACTGTCCAATACCGTAATGGACAGACTATAGGAGATATTCAAGTTAATTACGGAAATGTAGATTTAAAAAATGATAGCAGAGGGATTGGCCCACGCCTTGGTTTACAAAGTAAATGGAGATTAAAAAAGGAATGGTTTATTCAAAGCTCAGGTGCTGTGTCCGCAATCCTCTCACAATTTGATATTCGAAGAAATGAAACCGATCAAGCTCTAAATACAGACACAAATACTGAAATAATTACAGATATAAATTTTACTGAAAAAATTTGGAGATGGAATCCAGCTTTGGACATGATCTTGGGTATCGGATGGGAAAGATGTTTTGGATGTTTTCAGATCCAGTGTAATGTGAATTATGAGATTCAGTACTTTTGGGAACAAAATCTTATGAGAAGGTTTACTGATAATTTTAATGAAGCCTTAAATGTGTCAACAAAAGGAGATCTAATGCTTCACGGTGTATCTTTTCAATTTCGCTTTGATTTTTGAGGAACTTTATGAAAAAAATATTACTTTTTTTACTCCCTCTTTTCTTATTGGCTCAAGAGTGTATCGTTCTACCTTCTGCACGTCCCTGCCAATTTAATAACTGCGCAAAACCGCTCTTATATACCGACTTAGATTTACTATACTGGCAAGCTAAAGAAGAAGGTTTAGAGTATGCCATAAGTAACACAGCAAATAATAATAACTTGGATGCTTCGGTAATTTCCCCTGAATTTGAGTGGCGCTTTGCTTTTCGTTTTGCTCTAGGTTTTCATTTACCTTATGACGATTGGGACTTAGGAATCCAAGTCACACATTTTGACGCCAAGTCTAAAAATGACAACAGCAGCTTTAATCTAAATCCTCCTTTAGTATCTTCAGGGCAAGGGCTCATTCCCGTTTGGACTCACCCAGGAGCATTCTCAGGAGACTTAATTAATGTAAGATGGCAAATTGCCGATTCAAAATGGAAACTCAACTATAATATTATCGACACGAAACTTGGAAGGAACTTCTGCGTAAGCTCTGCCCTTTCTATAAACCCTTATTTTGGCATTAAAAATGCCATCATCCACCAAAATTTTTCCCTTCACTATAAGTTCGCTAATGGAGCTGCCATTGGGCCTGCGGCCACTGATGTTGCACTAAAAAGTTTTTCCTATGGAGTAGGGCCCTTGCTTGGACTTGACACTAAGTGGCATGCAAGCTGTATGTGGAGTTTTTTCACCAAGTTTTCTTTTTCTCTTTTGCACACACATTTTACTTCTGAAAGGGTGGAAAATGACTTAAGTACCAATAACAATGATAGAGCTGAACTTAATGAAAAATACTGGACATATAAACCTGAAGTCGAAGGCGCAATTGGTATTAATTGCGACATTTGCTCAGGAAAAATGCAGCATATAGGAATTAGTGTTGCTTATGAAGCCCAGTATTGGTTCAAGCAAAATCAAATGATTAGATTTATTGATGCAAATATTGATGGAAAAACTAGAAATACGCTAGGCGACTTGCTCTTGCATGGATTAAGTGTAAATTTTCGATTTGACTTCTAAGTCAACGAATTTCAAAATCCTGTAATATGATTTCTTTTAGATATTCATAATCTAGCTCTTGCATATTAGCCCATCTAAAAAAGGGTTCTTTTCTAAACCATGTAAATTGCTTTTTAGCATAATTTCTAGAGACTTTTTTAAACTCTTCTAGAAATAACTCAAAATCATCTTTAGTTTGGCTGGTTTTTAAAAACTT